>CADEEH010000039.1 GCA_902826305.1 uncultured Burkholderiales bacterium | reverse complement strand
GAGCTGCCGCCGAAGATGCTGGTGCGCTACACGCAGATCGACTACGACCGCGAGATGGCGATCGTCGCGATCGCCGACGACGAACGGATCATCGGCGTGGTCCGGTACCTGCTGTATCCCGACCGCGACACCTGCGAGTTCGCGCTGACCGTCGCCGACGAGTACCAGGGCAGGGGGTTGGGATCGACGCTGATGCGCGAGATCGCGGCGCTGGCGCGGGGCAAGGGCCTGAAGCGGATCGAAGGGTTCGTGCTGGCCAGCAACGACGGCATGTTGCGGCTGATGCGCCACCTGGGTTATCGGGTCGAGCCGGAACCGTCGGATCCGACGATGCGGCTGTGTTCACTCGACCTCGGGTAGGGTAGGGGTCCGCACAACCGGGGGACCTCCCTGGGCAACATTTCGGACCTTCCTGGGTCAACTTTTGTCCGGTGGGCGGCCCGGCGTGGGCGGGTCACCCGGGGCAGTGTTGTTTCCAGGCTTCCAATTCCCTGATGCCTGCTCGAATGCCGGACTTCCGGCCCCGCAAGCCGCTAAAGTGCGCGCACAGCCGTGACATCGCCGGACGCCGCGCCACGCGACGCCGAACCAATACGAGGGGAAGATGACGATCAACGGACCCACCGCGCCGAGCGGCCAGGATCGAGGTCAGCGCAGGAGCGATCCGCCGGGAGCCGCCGGCGATGCCGATGCCGCTGAACCTCCGGAGCCCTTGACACCGGAAGCCTTGGCGGTGTTGCGCCTGGAGGTCAGGCTGCTCGCGCTGACGCTAGGCAGTCGGGGTTTCTGCGATCGGTGACATCCGCCTGCGCCCGCCAGGGCGACGGCGGTACTGGCGGCTGATGCACCTCGACGACGGGGTCGTCGGCTCCAACGCCTCGTGTTCAGCCCGCCCCGGCCTTGTGATGCAGCGCGGTCACGTGGTCGACTTCACTCTTCGAACCCAGGAACACCGCGACCCGCTGGTGCAGCTTCTCCGGCTGGATGTCGAGGATCCGTGTCGTGCCGTCGGTCGCGGCGCCGCCGGCCTGCTCGACCAGGAACGCCATCGGATTGGCCTCGTACATCAGGCGCAGCTTGCCCGGCTTGTCCGGTTCGCGGGCGTCGCGCGGATACATGAAGATGCCGCCGCGGGTCATGATCCGGTGCACGTCGGCGACCATCGAGGCCACCCAGCGCATGTTGTAGTCCTTGCCACGGCTGCCGGTCGAGCCGGCGAGCAGCTCGTCGACGTATTGCCGCACCGGCGGATACCAGTGGCGCGCGTTCGACGCGTTGATCGCGTACTCGCGGGTCTGCGCCGGAATCGACATGCGCGGGTTGGTCAGTGACCAGCTCCCGGTCTCGCGATCGAGCGTGAACGAGGCGACGCCGTCGCCTACCGTCAGCACCAGCTGCGACGACGGGCCGTACACCGCGTAACCGGCGGCCAGCTGGCGCGCGCCGGGCTGCAGGAAGTGTTCGATCTTCGGCTCGCTGATGCCCTCGGGCAGCTTCAGCACCGAGAAGATCGTGCCGATCGAGACATTGACGTCGATGTTCGACGACCCGTCGAGTGGATCGAACAGCAGCAGGAACTCGCCCATCGGGTAGCGGTTCGGGATCGTGTACGGCTCGTCCATCTCCTCGGAGGCCATCGCCGCCAGGTGCCCGCCCCATTCGTTGGCCTCCAGCAGCGTCGAGTTCGCGATCACGTCGAGTTTCTTCTGCACTTCGCCCTGCACGTTCTCGGTCCCGGCGTCGCCGAGCATGCCGGCCAGGGCGCCCTTGCTGACCGACAGGCTGATCCGCTTGCAGGCCCGGGCGACCACTTCCAGCAGCAGGCGCAGCTCGCCGGGGATCAGCCCCTTCTCGCGCTGCTTTTCGACCAGGTATTGCGTGAGACTGACGACGCGCGCCATGGCTTCCCCTTCCGTGTGATTCTTTGCCCGTTCAGGCGCTGAGCGCCTTGCCGACGATCTCGGAGACGTCGTTGGACAGTCCTCGGTGCGCGGCCACCCGCTGCAGCGCGGCGTGCATCGCGTCCTGGCGCCGGCGTTCGAACTTGCGCCACCGGTCCAGCGCCCGGGCGATCCGCGCGGCGACCTGCGGATTGATCGCGTCCAGCCGCAGCACCTGTTCGGCCCAGAACTCGTAACCCGCCCCGTCGACGGTGTGGAACTCGGCCAGGTTGCCGTTGCAGAACGCCCCGATCAGCGCCCGGACCTTGTTCGGATTCTTCAGCGAGAACGCCGGGTGGTCGATCAGCGTGCGCACCCGCTCGAGCACCGGCGGGTCGCCGGGCTGCCGGTGCATCGTCGCCTGCAGGCTGAACCATTTGTCCATCACCAGCGGTTCGCCGGCGAACTCGCTGGCGAACGCGGCCAGCACCACGTGCCGTTGCGGCGCCGGGCTGTTCAGCAGCGCACCGAGTGCGGCCTGGCGGTCGGTCATGTTGTCCGACTGCGCGAATTGCCGCTCGGCCGCTTCGCAGGCGGCACCGTCCCCGGTGGCCACCCAGTACTGGAGCGCGACGTTGGCCAGCGCGCGCCGGGCGGCCTGTCCCGGCTCCGGGGCATACGCTTCGTGCACACGGTTGTCTTCGAACGTGGCGCGCCAGGACGGCGCGAGGGCGTGCGCCAGGACGTCGCGCACCGCATCGCGGGCCTGCCGGACACGGCCCGGATCGACGACCGTCAGCTGCTCGGCGATGAACCCTTCGCTGGGCAGCACGAAGAACTGTTCCTTGAACGCCGGTCCGAGGGCCGGATCGGCGAGCGCGCGCTCGAATGCCTCGACCAGCGTTCGTGCACGCTGACCGGCGGGTGCGCCGTCCAGCGTCGCCAGCACACAGGCCACCGTCAGTCGCTGCGACGCCTCCCACCGGTTGAACGGATCGGCGTCGTGTGCGGCGAGGAACGCGAGTTCGGCGTCGCTGTAGTCGTGATCGACGATCACCGGCGCCGAGAAGTTCCGCAGCAGCGACACCGTCGGGCGGCGATCGACGTCGGTGAACACGAAACGCTGGTCGGGCTCGGTCACCTCGAGCACCATCGTCGACGCCGGCATCACGTCCGGATCACCGGGCGACCCGCGGCCTTCGCCCAGTCGCAGCGGCAGGTCGCGACCGTCCTCGCCGACCAGGCCGACGGCCAGCGGCACGTGCAGCGGCAGTTTCGTCGGCTGGCCGGGCGTGGGCAGGCCGAGTTGCCGTACCCGCAACGTGAAGGTCCGCTTCGCCGCATCGTGACTGCCGTCGATCTTCAGCCGCGGTGTGCCGGCCTGCGAGTACCAGCGGCGGAACTGCGCCAGATCGCGCCCGTTCGCATCGGCGATCGCGGCGACGAAGTCCTCGCAGGTGACCGCCTGTCCGTCGTGCCGCTCGAAATACAGGTCCATGCCGCGCCGGAATCCGTCGCGTCCGACCAGCGTCTGCAGCATCCGGATCACCTCGGCACCCTTCTCGTAGACGGTGACCGTGTAGAAGTTGTTGATCTCGAGATACTCGTCGGGCCGGATCGGGTGGGCCATCGGGCCCGCGTCCTCGGGGAACTGGGCCGATCGCAGCACCCGCACGTCCTCGATCCGCTTGACCGCGCGGCCGCTCGCGGCCGCCGCCGCGTCGCCGCCGGCGGCCTGGCCGAGCAGGTCGGCCGAGAATTCCTGGTCACGGAAGACCGTGAGCCCTTCCTTCAACGTCAGCTGGAACCAGTCGCGGCAGGTGACCCGATTGCCGGTCCAGTTGTGGAAATACTCGTGACCGACGACCGATTCGACGTTCGCGAAGTCGACGTCGGTGGCGATCCGGGGATGGGCGAACACGTACTTCGTGTTGAAGATGTTCAGGCCCTTGTTCTCCATCGCGCCCATGTTGAAATCGCCGACGGCGACGATCATGAAGCGGTCGAGATCGAGTTCGAGACCATAACGCTGCTCGTCCCAGCGCACCGCGTGCACCAGCGAATCCATCGCGTGGCTGGTCTTGTCCTCGTTGCCCGGTTCGACCCACACCTGCAGCAGCACCTCGCGGCCGCTGGCCGTGGTCAGCGTACGTTCGCGCACGGCCAGACGGCCGGCGACGATCGCGAACAGGTACGACGGCTTCGGGAACGGATCGACCCAGGTCGCCCAGTGCCGGTCGGCGCCGCCGTCCCCTGCCGCCAACGTGCCGCTGCCGACCAGGTTGCCGTTGGACAGCAGCACCGGGCAGCGCTGCCGGTCCGCGCGCAGCGTCACCTTGAACGGCGCCATCACGTCCGGCCGGTCCTGGTAGAACGTGATCCGCCGGAATCCCTGCGCCTCGCACTGGGTGAAGAAGTTGTCCTGCGAGACGTACAGGCCCATCAGCGCGCTGTTGGACGCCGGCGAAAGTTCGTTGGTGATCGTCAGCACGAACCGCTCGGGCGGGTCCGGCAGGGTCAGGCCGGCCTCGTCGAGCAGATACCTCGCCGGGTCGACCGGCTGGTCGTCGATCCGCAGTTCGAGCAGCGACAGCCCGTCGCCGTCCAGGCGCAGCGGGCCGCTGCCGGCGGGGTTGCGTCGCAGCCGCTGGACGACGCACACACGGGTGGCATCGGGATCGAGGTCGAACACGAGTTCGACCTGATCGACCAGATAAGGCGGCGGGGTATAGTCCTGCCTGCGGATCGGGCCCGCGGTATCGTTGCGCATCGGCTATGGACAGTCAGATGTCGGATTCTAAGCGTTTGCCGGACCGGGAAACCGGACCGGCCATTCCAGGGGCCCGGAGTTGCGCGCTGGCGATGGCCGCGGCGGCCCGCAGCCTGCTGCTGGCCGTGCTGGTGATCCTCGCCGCGACCGCCACCGGCTGTGCCTCGTACGTGCGCAGCGGCGTGACCTCGTTCCACGACTGGCCGGCCGACGCCACGCCGCGGACCTACCGCTTTTCACGCACGCCTGCGCAGCAGGACAGCCTCGAGCACACGAGTCACGAGGCCCTGCTGCGCGCGGAACTCGCCCGCGCCGGGTTCGTCGAGGATCCGCAGGCGCGCTTCGAGGTCGGCTTCACGACGCAGGTGCAGACCCGGGTGCGGCGGATCGTCGAGGCGCCCCCGCCGATGACCTTTTCGTCGCTGTACTTCGGCCACTTCACTCACGGCGCGTCCTTCGGTTTGAGCTTTCCGTTCGCCTACCCCTGGGGTCCGTATCCGGTCGAACGCGACGTGTCGGTCCAGGATCGTCGGCTGACGATCCAGATCGTCGATCGGCTCGCGCAGCCGCCACGTCGGGTCTACGAGGCGACCGCGACCAGCCTGGGCGACAGCGCCGACCTGTCGTCGGTGCTGCCCTACATGGCGCGTGCGATCCTCGAGGGTTTCCCCGGACAGTCCGGCGGGCCGACCCGCACCATCGATGTCCCGGTGGAACGATCGCGCGGCTGAGCGGCCGGAACCCGGAACTGATAACCTTCAGGCGTCTTCGCGACGCGGAGCATCGCGCCGGGTCCGGTCCCGTCGCGAAGGCGGCAAAGCGAATCGCACGACGAACATATCCGGTCGAAACCGGAAGCGGAGTCGGTCATGGGGATCGGGTCGGTCATCGCCGGGCGCACAACGCCGCGTGAACCACGGGTGACATCGGCACGGCGGCCGACCCGGGGCCTGCTCGCCGTCGAACCGAGGATGTTGTTCGATGGCGCGCTCGCACCGACTGCGGACGCCGCGCATCCGGACCCGCAGCACGCAGCCATCGAACCCAGGACCGGCACCGCGCGGCCGGTCGCGCCCGAGATCCACGCACCTTCACATGCCCGCACCGCCGAGGACACGCCACTGGTGTTCGACGGGGCGCCGAGCCACGCCGGCCGGATCCAGGTCAGTGACCGGGATGATCGCGGTGGCAACGGACAGACCGTCTCGCTTGCGGTCGATGACGCGGTGCTTCGGGTCGATGCCCGCCCGGGGGCGAGGATCGAGGGCAACGGCAGCGGCCATCTGACGATCAGCGGCACGCTCGATTCGGTCAATGCGACGCTGGCGACGCTGCGTGCCACCCCGGCTCAGGATTTCGACGGCTCGGCGTCGCTCCGGGTGCAGGCCCGCGACGGCACCGGTCAGCAGGCATCGACGTCGGTGTGTATCGACGTGACACCAGTCAACGACCGGCCGCAGGCCAACGACGACCTGCGCCGCATCGACGAGTCGCAGCGTATCAGCGACGGTGCCGCGATCGCGGGCAATCGCTTCGGCGACGTCGCCGACACCGACCCCGATCGGTGCGACCGGCTCCAGGTGGCCGGCGCGACCGCGGGGCGCGGCACGCCGGTGAGCGGGCGCGGCGTCGGCGATCCGGTCCTGGGCGCGTATGGCACGCTGCGCATCCAGGCCGACGGTTCGTACACCTATACGCCGGATGCACGCGCCGGTGCACTGCACGGCGGGCAGACGGCCAGCGATGTCTTCACCTACTCGGTCTGCGACACGGCGGGTGCGATCGACACGGCGACGATCAGCATCTGCATCAGCGGTCGCGACGACCTGCGCGCCAATCCGGACCTGCGGGTGATCCCGGAGCCCGAGCCCGATGCGCCACAGCCGGTGGTCGGCAACGTGGTCACCGGCGGCCAGCCGGGTGAACAGCGCGACGTCGACGGCGAGGGCGATCCGATCCGGGTCACCGGTGTGCGCACCGGCGCGGCCGACAGGACGGTCGATGCCGGCTCGGTCGGCGCGCGGATCGTCGGGCAACACGGCACGCTGGTGCTTCAGGCCGACGGCAGCTACCGCTATCAGCCCGACCCGGGACTGAACGCACTTGCCGCCGGGCAGGTGGTCCAGGACGTGTTCTCGTATCGGATCGAGGACAACCGCGGCTCGGTGTCGCAGACGACGCTGACGATCTGCATCGAAGGCCGCAACGATCCGCCGGTCGCAAACCCCGATCGCAACACGATCCGTTCGACGGCGACCGACCCGGCACGGGGCAACGTGATCGTCGACGGCAGTGCCGGCGACCAGCCCGACACCGACCCGGACCGATGCGACACGTTGGCCGTCGCCGGCGTCGCCCCGGGCGAGCGCGACGGGCCGGTCACCGGCAATGTCGGCCGTCCGGTCACCGGCTCGTACGGCCAGCTGGTGGTCCAGTCCGACGGCAGTTATGCCTATGTCGTCGACCGGCAGGACCCGGCAGTGTCGAACCTGGCCGGTGGGCAAACGCTGACCGACGTCTTCACCTACAGCGTCTGCGACTCCGCCGGCGCGATCGCGACCACGACGCTGACTGTCACGATCACCGGCACCGACCGCCCGCCTGCGCCGACACCAGCACCGACACCGGCTCCGGGACCGGTGCCGGGGCCAGGACCAGGACCAGGACCAGGACCAGGACCAGGACCATCACCAGGTCCGGGACCGGAGCCGGCCCCGCCGGTACCGGGTCCGACCCCCGCTCCCGGGCCGGTACCGGGGCCAGGGCCGACCCCCGGACCCGGCCCGACCCCCGCGCCAGGGCCGACCCCCGCTCCCGGGCCGAACCCGGAGCCTGCGCCGACGCCGACACCGGTGCCCGGCCCGGCGCCGGGACCGGGCCCCGCGCCCGGACCCGCGCCGACCCCCGAGCCGTCACCCGTGCCGGGCCCCCCCGCGCCGGGTCCGGGTCCGACACCACCGGGTGGCACCACGCCGCCTGGCGGAGGGGCCGCGCCGCCGCCGTTGCCGGGGGGGCCGGGTGGTCCGGCCGGTTTCAACAATCCGGTCGTCGGTGCCGCCTTGCCGCTGGCGCCGATCGTCTTTTCCGACCTGCCCGGCCGACTGTCGTTCGCCGACCCGATCCGGCCCGCGCCCGACCTGTTCGCGCCGTTCGCCCCCGAACGTGTGCTGGGGATGGTGGAGGAGGACGGCCAGCGGGGTCCGAAGGGTGCTCCGGCAGCCGGCGCGGTCGACGACTGTCTGCCGACCGCCAAGACGAAGCCGACCGCGCGGCCGGTTGCGGTCAAGCGGTCGGTGTTCGCCGAGCCGATCGGCGAAGCGCCGAAGAAATTCTCCGAACAGGTCGGCGAGGCCCGCAAGCGGCTGCTGCCACCGGCCCGGGTCACGCCGCGCGGCGTGCCGGGCAAGCAGTGCTGACAACCACCGGCGGCGACGTCGGTGGTGTCGTGCTGAACACCGCCGGCGGCCAGGTGGGCCGCGGCGCGCTGACGATCGGCGCCTGAGCGGCAACCGTCCGTCCCCCCGCGGACGCCGTTGCCGCCGGGTTGTCGCATTCCCGCCTCGATTCGTTCCCGTCGATTCGTCGTACTTGGCCGCCCGTTCCGTTGCTCGGTACGAGGACTGCTGCCCGAAGGCTCAATGGTCGGGCGTGCGGCCGTGGTGGCCGCGCGTCTTCCATTCGATGGCGGCCCGGGGCATGAACTCAGACAAGACCAAGCAGCGTGTACGGCGTTCCTCGACCCTGATCGCCCTCGAGCCGCGAATGTTGTTCGACGGCGCGGTCGCCCCGGCAGCCGATGCGGTGATCCCGGACACCCATGTCGAGGCGGTCGTCAAGCCGATCGACCTGTTGCCCGCGCCCGCCGTGGCACCCGGCAAGGGCGGGGAGGAGGCGGTCGACGAGACCGCGCCTCGGACACAGAAGCCGATCGACGACCAGCCCGAACGGGTGACCAAGCCGATCGTCGAGGTCGACTCGACGGCGAAACCGGCGGACCCCTCACAAGTCGCCCGGCAACTGATGGTGGTCGATCCGTCGGTGACGAACTGGGAGTCCCTGGTCGCGGGCGTCGACGCCGACGTCGACGTGATCGTGCTCGACCCGGCGCGCGACGGGATCGCGCAGATCGCCGCCGCGCTCGACGGCACGACCCGTTATTCGGCGGTGCATCTGGTCTCGCACGGTGCACAGGGCCAGATGCAGCTCGGCTCGACGACCGTCGACGCCGGTGCCCTCGGTGGCTACAGCGCCGACCTGGCCCGACTCGGCGATGCGCTGACCGACGATGGCGACCTGCTGCTTTACGGTTGTGACATCGCCGACGGCGAAGCCGGACGAACCTTCATCGACTCGCTGGCCGCGGCCACCGGCGCCGATGTCGCCGCATCCACCGACGACAGCGGTGCGGCCGCCCTCGGCGGCGACTGGGAACTCGAATCGAGCACCGGTCGGATCGAGTCCGACCTGGCGATCGGCGAGGCGGTGCTCGCGGCCTACGACGGCCTGCTGAAGACACCGGGCGCCACCGACGCGATGCCCGATGTCGCGTTCGCCCGCGACGGTGCCGGCAACGGCACGGCCGCGCAGCGCGACGTGCTGCTCGGTGAGACCTTCACCTTCACCGCCAACTTCGACAACCGCGCACCCGCGGTATCGACCCGCACCGGATTCGCGCCGTATGTCGACCTGTTCGTGCCGGCCACCGGCGTCGACGGCACCGGTGCCGCGGTCGACGACGGCGTGACGATCACCGGGGCGACGTACCTGGGCCAGCCACTGACGATCACCGAGATCACGCTGACCGGCGGTTCGGGGAGCGCGATCACCGGCCACCCGTACTACACCGATGCCGGCGATGCCACCGGCCGCACGGTGCCGACGGTCCCCGCGGGCATGAAGGCCGGTGACAAGTTGTACGTGATCGAGTTGCCGTTCGGCAGCTTCACGCCGGGCCAGCCGGCGATCGACATCGACATCACCGGCGTGCTGAGCGACCAGGCCGACCTCGCGCAGCCGCTGGCGATCGGTGCACGTGCCGGTTTCCGCTTCGGCAACGACGCCCTCGACAACGCGACGAGTGATCCGTCGATCGTGCAGGGATCGGTCAACACGCTGACCGTGAACCCGGAGCTGTATCGCGTCACCACCCACTACATCGGCCCCGAGGACGAGACCGCGACCGGGCCGAACTACCAGCGCGCCTATCGCATCGACGTCGACATCGCCGCCGGCCAGACGATCACCGACCTCGACCTGTCGAGCATCCTCGCCGCCGGCACCGGGACCGGTGCCGGTCGCGGCGCGGTGCAGTTCGAGGCGATCACGGGCACACCGGCGTCGATCGACGGCACACCGATCGGTGCCGCCCCGAGCGGCGGCTGGACCAACGTCAACGGTGTGCTGGTGTCCAACGCCGGTGCGGCCGCGACCTTCACCGGCGGCGCGTCCGACCCGACCGGGCTAGGCGGCACGGTGACCCGGACCGCGTCGTCGGTGACCGGCACTGCCGGCAGCACCGATGTGTCGATGGTGGTCGGTTTCCACGTGCCGGAATTCAACGCGACCGGTGGCGGCTCGACACCGGTGCTCGATCCGGCCAGCGGCGACGACGTGTTCATCGATGCCCACACCGCGACCAGCGGCCAGTGGTTGCCGGTCGACACGCGTGATCGCACCGGCACGGGTCCCGGTGGCGCGGTGTCGATCGCCTACGATTCACGCACCGACAGCGATCCGGCGCCGGCGCATCGCCTGGAGGCGCAGTCGATCGCGATCCAGACCGGCGTGACCAACCTGTCGGGCACCGAGATCCGTCCCGGCCACACCCTCGAATACACGCTCGACGCCCAGGTCTCCGACTTCTTCGCGTTCGGTGGCGGCCCGACCCAGTCGATGATCATCACCGAGACGATCTCCGACGGCCAGGACTTCGACACCACCTTCACGCCGGTGATCACGATCTTGCGTGGCACCGGCGGCTCGGTCAGCAACATCGCGCTGCTGCCGGGTGAGTACACGATCACGCCGTCGGCCAACGGCACGCCGGCCAATGGCGCCGGCTCGATCACCGTCACCTACGACCTGCAGATGATCCTCGACCGGCTGGCCGTCAACGGCCAGATCCCGAATACCGCGGCCAGTCGTGCGCTGGTCGGCGACCAGTTCGATGCCGACAACCTGCAGGACGAAGGCCAGACGACACTGCAGATCCGTTATCACACGACGGTGCGCGAGTCGTACCGCGTGACCGGCGCGGCGACCCATCCGCAGTTGAACGAAGGTGACTCGATCACCGACGGCTCGTTGATCGCCGGCACGGTGCTCGACGCGGCGCTCGATCCCGCGGCCCCCGGTCTGCAGGGGGAGAACGACGACAGCGGCGCGGCGCTGCAGATCGCGCGCAACGCGATCGCCCTCGAGGTCACCTCGATCAACGGCCAGGCCGCCGGTGCGACCCCGATCGTCGCGCCGACCGATGACGTGACCTATCGGATGCGTTACCTGGTGCCCACCGGCGACTACGAGGACTTCTCGCTGTCGGCGTACCTGCCGCTGCCGATCTTCCACACCGGCGACATCGACGACAACGGCACGCCGGACGCCGGGTTCAACTACACCGCCGGCGGTTCGGCGACGCCGGCCGTGGGGCAGTTCACGGTTCGTGCGTCGAACATCGGCTACGGCGGCAACGAGGTCGTGCTGCCCGGGGCCACCACGGCACCGACCGACGGCCAGGCGAACGCGGTGTCGGTCACTTTCTCGAACCGGACCGACCCCGCGAACCAGCCGCTGTACCTCGAGGTCTACTTCACGATCCGCGCCACCGACGAGCCGTTCGCCGATCGGCTCTACCTGACCGCGCAGTCGCAATCGGCCGGCAACAACACCACCGGCGTGCAGGGCACGACGCAGGCGATCGATCAGCTGCAGATCACCGCGCCGGTGGTCAGCATCTGGAAGACCGCGATCCAGGACGACGTGCCGGCGGCGCCGACGCCGACCTTCGCGCGCACGTTCGAACTCGACGACACCAGCACCGCCGGCAACCCGAACGCGGTGTTCACCGCCGCGGCCGGCAGCGGCACGGCGCCGTTCACCACCGTCACCAGCAGCAATCGGCCGAGCGTCGACACGGACCTGCTCGGTGCCGATCGCGGCGACGCGGTCCGCTTCGCGGTCGTCGTCGAGAACACCGGCTCGTCGTCGCGCGGCGCGTTCGACGTGGTGTTCCGCGACACGATCCCGTTCGCCGCCGAAGGGGTGACGATCAACGACGTCGGCAACATCCAGATCCGGCGCGGCGACGGCACCGTGGTGGCGTTCGCCGACCTGCGGACCGCCGCCGGCGCGGCGATCAGCGATGCGACCGGGCTGCGCGCCGCGCTGTTCGATCCGGCCGGTGGCGTGCAACTGGTCGACGACACCGGCGGCGCCGGTGTCAGCGACGACCAGGGTGGGCTCGGCGCCGGTCGCGATGCGGGCGGCACCGCGATCACCGACGGCAGCAACATCATCGTCGTCACCTACGACGTCAACATCCCGGCCGGTGTCGAAGTCGGCCGCGAATACACCTCGAGCGCGACGCTGGTCAGCTACACCGGTTCCGAAGGTGGCGGCGACTATGCCGATCTCGACGGCAACGTCCTCACCACCAGCGACAACCCGACCGAGGAAGCCTCGGTCAATGTCGCCGAACTCGGCGCGACCAAGGTGATCGTCGGCACCGACCAGGCCTTCACCGCCGGCAACAACGTGGTGATCGGTGAACTGGTCCAGTACCGGGTCACGATCAACGTGCCCGAAGGCGGCGCGGGCAGCTTGCGCCTGGTCGACACCCTCGATGCGGGGATGAGCTTCGTCAGCGTCGATTCGATCACCGACCTGTCCGGCGGCAACCTGACGTTCTCGGCCGGCCTGCCGGCGACCTCGGCGGCGGTGATCACGAGTTCGGGTGGCGCCGCCAACCGGATGACGCTGGACTTCGGCAACGTCACCAACATCGCGGGCAACACCAATGCCACCGCCGAGAGCGTCGAGGTGGTCTACACGGTAGTCGTCCGCGACATCACCGGCAACCAGTCGGCGCCGGCCACGCTGCTCAACAACTCGGCGGTGACCACCTCGACCGATTCGTCGCGGACGGTCAGTGCACCGAACGTCACCGTCGTCGAGCCGCAGCTGACGGTGTCGATCACGCCGTCGACGGCCTCGGCGGACATCGGCGACCTGGTCACCTTCACGCTGCAGGTCGCCAACGGCGGCGGCGGATTGCGTGCCCATGACGTCGACCTCGCCGACATCGTGCTGCCCGCCGGCCTCACCTACGTGCCCGGATCGCTGACACAGACCGCCGGCGTCGTGCCGGACACGATCGAATCCGCCGGGGCGGAGATCAACGGCACGGGCATCCTCGCCAACTACGCGTCGCTGGACCCGGGTCAGAGCTCGACCTTCACGTTCCAGGCGCAGGTGACCAGCGCGACCCTCGGCGGTGCGTACAACGTGCCGGCGAACCTGGTCTGGTCGTCGTTGCCCGGGACCGCGAACAACGACCTGTCGCCGCTGACCGCCGCGGGTGATGCGGAACGCACCGGCGCCGACGGCGTCGGCGGCGCGCTGAACGACTACGCCGCTGCGGCATCGGCCTCGGTCGCGGTGACACCGGTCGCCCCGGTGCTGACCATCGTCACCACGTCGGAAGCGGGCACCACCGCCGACGGCGGCAATCCGGCCCAACCGCAGCTCGCCGAGACCATCGACGGGGCGATCGGCGAGATCGTCCGTTATCGGATGGTGGTCCGTGTGCCCGAGGTGAACGCGGCGGGTGCCGAGATCGTCGTCGCGCTGCCCGCGGGCATCCGTTTCCTGGACGACAACTCGGCGGCGATCGCCTTCGTCGCCGACGGTGATGCACTCGATTCGTCCACACTCGACAGCCTGGCCGGCATCGACCAGCCGGAACCGGGTGCCGGTACACCGGCCACCGCGGCCGACGTCGCCTCGGTGCTTCCGACCGCACTGCTGCCCGGTTCCGCGATCCAGGCGGTCGGCGGCGGCGCATTCGTCGCCGGCACCGACGTGCGCTTCGTGCTGGGTGATCTGGTCAACACCAACACCGATGCCGACGGCGAGTTCATCGTCATCGAGTTCAACGGCGTCGTCGACGACGTGACCGGCAACCAGTCGATCGACAACTCGACCGGGGCGCTCGCGGCGCCCGCGACGAGCCTGCCGGTGAACTACGTGTTCCGCAGCGGCGGCAGCGACCGCGGCACCTCGGATACCGACACCGTCGATGTCGTCGAGCCGGCGATCGTCGACCTGGCCAAGCGAGTGATCGACGTCGATCCGGGCTCCGGCCTGGTCACGTTCGAGGTCACCTTCAGCAACGACGGCGATTCGGTCGCGCGGGACGTGCGGCTGACCGACGACTTCACCGGGCTCGCGGGACTGACTTTCAACGGCGCGGCCGGTGTCAGCGGCCTGCCCGGCGGGGCGGTCAACAACACCACCGCAAACGGCGTCGACATCGCGATCGGCGACCTGGCACCCGCCGCGAGTGTGACGATCCGCTACACCGCCACGCTGGCGGGACCGATCGCCGCGATCCCGGCGCGTGATGCCGAGGTCACCTACACCAGCCTGACCACCGCCGGTACCACGCTGACCGTGATGGACGGCGCGACACCGTTGGCGGTCTCGACCACACCCGCCGGTGCCGAGCGCGACTCGAGCAACGGCCCGGGGGCCGACGCGGCCGCACTCGACAACTACGTCGATCGCGACCCGGCCGGCCTGGGCATGATCACCGGCACGTTGTGGGACGACTCGGAAGTTGCACCGGACAACGTCATCGAGGTCGGCGAGAACCGGCTGGCCGCGGTCAACGTGCAGTTGACCTGGGCCGGCATCGACAACACCTTCGGCACCGCCGACGATCGCATCTACACGACGACGACCGGCTCGGGTGCCAGTGCCGGCCAGTACGTGTTCACCGGCCTGGCCGAAGGCAGCTACCGGATCGATTCACCGACCTCGGTCAACGACGCGACCAGCGGTCCGGTCGTGATCCGCTACGACGCCGGCGGTGGAGCCGGTCCGGCACAGGTCGACGGTCGCATCTCGCTGACCCTGCCCGACGCGGGCACACGCACGAACCAGGACTTCGGCTACGTGCGCACCAACGACACACCGACCGCATCGGCGCCGGGCGCCGCCAGCGTCGACGAGGACAACCCGCTGCGCTTCAACGGTGGCAGCGCCGCCGGCGAGGCCGGCCTGATCACCGTCGGCGACGTCGATGCCGGCGCGTCGGCGACCAACGTCGCCACCGTGTCGTTGCCACCACTCGGCGGGCCGGTCACCGTGACCGGCACGCTGGCCGCGACCGCCAGCGGCGCGGCCACCGTCACCGGCAATGGCACGACCCGTGTGCAGATCACCGGGACGATCGCCGACATCAACACGACGCTCGCCTCGCTGCGCTTCGATCCGTCGGCCAACGGGTTCGGCAGCACGACGCTGTCGGTCCGCATCGACGATCGCGGCAACGGCGGTGATGCCGATGGTGACCTGGTACCGTTCGAGGCCGGCACGTTGGCCGCCACCGGCGTGACCGGCGGCGACAACCTGAGCGCGACGGTGGCCGTCCCGATCACCGTCAATCCGGTCAACGACAGCCTGACCGCGAACCCGGACCTGCGTGAGATCCCCGAGCCCAATCCGCTCGCGATCACACCGGTCAGCGGCAACGCGGTCACCGCGCCGAACACCACCGCACCGCAGGCCGAGCAGGCCGACGTCGACATCGAGAGTGATCCGATCACCGTGCAGGGCGTGACCGCCGGCAGCGCGGCCGGTGTGATCACCGGCGGCGTCACCTCGACCATCACCGGGCAATACGGATCGCTGGTGATGCAGGCGGACGGCAGCTACAGCTACACGCCGGGTCCGGCCGCGCAGCAGGTGCGTGCGGGCCAGACCGTCGACGACGTCTTCACCTATTCGATCAACGATCGTGCCGACTTCAGCGGCAACACCGCGACCACCACGTTGACGATCCGCATCGTCGGTGCGAACGATGCACCGGTCGCGATGCCCGACGCGAACTCGACCACCGCGACCTCGGTCACACCGGCCAGCGGCAACGTGATCGCCGCCGGCGCGCCGACCGACCAGGTCGACAGCGACATCGATTCGCAACCCTCGCCGTCGGACACCTTGACAGTGATCGGTGTCGATCCGGGCGACACCGGATCGCCGGCGGCCGGCGACGTCGGCACGCCGCTCGCGGGCACCTACGGCACGGTGACGATCCAGCCCGACGGATCGTATGCCTACCAGGTCGATCGCAATGATCCGGCCGTGATCGCGCTGGCCGCGGGCGGCTCGATCGACGACGTCTTCACGTACACTGTCTCCGACGGCCAGGGTGGCACCGCGACGACCACGCTGACGATCACGATCACGGGAGCCAACGAGCCACCCGACGGCATCGACCGAGTCTTCCGGATCAACGAGGACCAGGGGCGAGACGATCTGAACAACGCACTGCAATTCGTTCCGTCGGGTGGCAACGCATCGACGGTGTTCGGTTTCACCGATCCCGATGTCGGCGACGCGTTGACCGCGATCCGGATCGACACCGTGCCGGCGTCGGGACAACTGTTGCTCGACGGCCAGCCGGTCACATCCGGGCAGACGATTCCGGTTGCGCGGCTCGGCGGGCTGCGCTACGTGCCGGCGCAGGACGCGAACTCGTCCAACCTGCCGGCCGCGCCGCGGTTCACCTATTCGGTCCGCGATTCGTTCGGTGTCTTCGATCCGGTGCCCAACTCGTTCACGATCCTGATCGATCCGGTCAACGATCCGCCGACGGCTCCGGAGGAGACGCGCACGATCGACGGCACCGCGCGCCTCGGCACACCGGATGCACGCATCACCGGCGTGCCGCCGCCGACCGACCCGGACGTGCCCGCCGACACGCTGACGATCCGGGTCGACAGCGTGCCCGAACTCAGCGGCGGCCGGTTCTTCCGTCCCGACGGCACCCCGGTGCAGGTCGGCGAGCGCCTGACGATCACCGATCTGCAGAACCTGTCGTTCGTGCCGCAGCCGAACCCGCCGGGACAACCGCGGCCCGACGGCCTGGTGCCGGTGGGCTCGATGCGGTTCACCGTCGACGACGGACACGGCGGCACCGCGCCGGGGGCGATCCACATCAACGTGCGTCCTTCCGGTGGTGGCCAGGGGCCGAACGGCTTCGCACCGGCACCGACGCTGGTGCCGCCGGTGGTCGACGCCACGCCGGTGCCGCGCGACCCGCCGGGTGCGACACGCAACACCCTGCCGGGCCAGCCGCTGTTCACCTCGGGCAGCGAGAACCGGACCGATTTCGCCCCGGGCACGATCGTGCTGCCGGCGGTGGCCGAGTCGCGGGCGCAGCGGGTGCATCACGATGCCCGGGTCGCCGGGTCCGGCGTGCGCGACGATTTCGATCCGTTCACCGGATTGCCGAGTGCGATCGCGCCGATCGACACCCGCCAGCCCTCGGCCGCCGACGCGACGCTTGTGATGAAGCCGGCCGCGCCGACGACCACCGCGGGTCGCACCGACGAGTGCGGCCCCGACGGCAAGCCGCTGCCGAAGCCGAAACCGAAGGCGGTCAAGCGCAGCATCTTCGCCGAACCGCTGGGCGACAAGCCGAAGACATTCTCGGAGCAGGTCAACGCCGCGGGCAAACGCTTCAAGCCGCCGCTCAAGGCGCGACCGAAGCCCACCGGGCCGCAATGCTGACCGGCCTCGCGCCGGATCGAACAACCAGAGTCCTTAGAATCGAGTCAGGGGAAGTACGATGAACGACACCATCCAGGTTCCGGCGCAACGGCGCCTTCCGGCCGCGGTCGCCGCCGCCTTGTGCACGCTGGCGTTTTCCGGGTGCGCGATCATGCCGATGCCGGCCACCGAGCAGGACATCGCCAAACGCGTGGTCGAGGACCGGCAGAAGATGTTCGCCGACCAGGAGGCGCTCAAGGGACCGGTGTCGTTCCCCGAGGCGGCCGCGCGTGCGGTCAAGTACAACCTCGACAACCGGCTCAAGCTGATGGAAAGTGCGCTCGCGCAGGGCCAGCTCGACCTGTCGCACTGGGACATGTTCCCGCGCATGCTGGTCAATGCCGGCTACGTCAGCCGCAGCAACGAACTCGCCTACGTCAACAGTGCCGGCGTGCCGTCGTCGACGACGCTGGAGCGCAACCGGCGCATCGCCAGCGCCGAGCTGTCGTGGAACATCCTCGACTTCGGCACCTCGTATTACCGCGCGAAGATGGCCGCGGACCAGACGCTGGTCGCCGAGGAGCGCAAGCGCAAGGTGCTGCAGAACCTGATGCAGGACACCCGCAACGCCTACTGGCGTGCGCTCGGTGCGCAGCGGCTGGTCGGCAAGGTCGACGAGCTGATGGTCCGCACGAAGACCGCGCTCGCCCGCGCGCGCCAGATCGAGCAGCAGGGCCTGCTGCCGCAGGCGCAGGCGCTCGCGTACCAGCGTGCGCTGCTCGACGCGGTGGTGCTGCTGCAGTCGCGGCGCCAGGATCTCGAACTGGCCAAGGCCGAACTCGCGGCGCTGATGAACGTGCCCCCGGGCACGTCGTTCACACTCGCCGAGACCGCCGAGGACACGCTGCCGGCCGCACCGACCAACATCACGCAGCTCGAGGAACTCGCGCTGGCCCAGCGTCCCGAACTGCGTGAAGAGGACTACAAGCGCCGGATCACCGGCAACGACACGCGGCGGGCGATCACCACCGCGCTGCCCGGCCTGTCGTTCGACCTGTCGCAGCAGTACGACTCGAACAAGTTCCTGGTCAACAACAGCTGGACCGAGGGCGGCCTGCGCCTGTCGATGAGCCTGTTCCGCCTGGCGTCGATCCCGACCATCAAGCGCGCCGGCGAGGCGCAGGCCACCGTCGACGACACGCGCCGGATGGCGCAGGCGATGGCGGTGCTGACCCAGGTTCGGGTGGCGAGCCTGCGTTACGGCCTGTCGCGCGACGAACTCGACGCCGTCAACGACAGCGCCAACGTCGACCAGCGGCTGGCCAACTTCGCGAAGGCGTCGGCCACCTCGCGCGTCGACTCGGAGCTCGAGGTGATCCGCACCGAGGCTCGCGCCGTGTTGTCGCAGTACCAGCGTTCGATCGCGTACTCGAACGCCCAGGCGGCCTGGGGCCGTCTGTACAACTCGATCGGGCTCGATGTGGCGGCGGTCGATCCGCAGGCCGACATCCCGACGCTGGCGAAGTCGATCGAATCGTCGCTGGCCGCCTGGCAGAAGGTCACGTTCGACTCGGCCGCCAA
This sequence comes from uncultured Burkholderiales bacterium, assembly GCA_902826305.1. GTDB lineage: Bacteria > Pseudomonadota > Gammaproteobacteria > Burkholderiales > Burkholderiaceae_E > CADEEH01. Next base: position 18,450 of record CADEEH010000039.1, on the reverse strand, counting down.
GCCGAAGGCCGAACTGCCGCCGGTCCGGCTGGTCGTCGAAGGTCTCGCCGATCCGGCGCTGCGTGCGGCGGTTGCCGAGGGCATGGGCACGGCGCTCAAGCGCTACGATGTCGATGTCGTCGATCGCGACGGCGGCTGGTCCGTGGTCGTCCATGTCGACACCGAATCGCCGGTCAACGGCACCCGGCGCGCGAACTGGCGGATGACGCTGATGCGGCCGAACGCGACATCGGCCGGCAGCGTCGGCTACTCGAGTGTGCTGCCACACGACCTGAGCGCGACCGCACTGAACGCGTTGTCGCAGTCGGCGATCGATTCGCATGCAACCGCGGTCACCGACTGGCTCGAGGACGGGATGAGCAACGTCGCGCAGGCCAACCGATGAGGATCGCCGTCGCCGCGCTGGTGATCGCCGGCGCGCTCGGGACGAACGTCGCCTGCGCGCAGACGCAGGCACCGGCGGCCGACGAGACGTCCCCGGCCGCGATCCGGGTGCTGCTGGCGCCGGAGCGCGAGACCACGCTGGTGTCGCAGATGGTCGGGCGGATCGATCGCCTCGGCGGTGAACTCGGCGCCGCGTTCAAGCAGGGTGCGCCGCTGGTCAGCATGGACTGTTCGGAGAACGAGGCCAAGGTGCGGATGGCCGAGGCCGAGTTCAACTCGGCACGTGAGAATCACGAGGCCAAGCTGCGGCTGCAGGGCCTGCAGGCCGCCGGCGAGGTCGAGGTCTCGATGGCCGCCGCCGCGGCCGCCAAGGCCAAGGCGGCGATCGAACTCGGCCGGACCCAGGTGCGGTTGTGCCGGATCGCTGCGCCGTTCGCCGGGCGGATCGTCAAGCTCCACGTCAAGGAGTTCCAGGGGATCAACGTCGGCCAGCCGGTGATGGACATCGTCTCCACCGGGCCGCTGAAGGTCCGCCTGAACGCGCCCTCGAAGTGGCTGGCCTGGCTGAAGGTCGGCACGCCGTTCGAGATCCTGGTCGACGAGACCGGAAAGTCCTATCGTGCGTCGGTGCGGGCGATCAACGGCCGCGTCGATGCGGTCAGCCAGTCGATCGAGATCGAAGGTCGCGTCGATGGCAGCCATGCCGATCTGCTCGCCGGGATGAGCGGCAACGCCCGCTTCGCCAGGCCGATGAAATGACCGTGGGCCCGGCGCGTGGTCGCCGGCCGCTTGAATCACTGACCGGTATCGCGAAGTGACTTCGATGACCCGCGCCGATCGTCCGTCGCAGGCCCGCCCGGCGTCCGCCGCGGGCGCGCCGAACGCGGCCGCCTCGCCGCCGAACGCGGCTGCCATGCCGCTGATCGCGGTCTACGCATTCCTCGAGGAACGCGCCCGGGCCGCGAAGACGTTGCCCGAGCTCAGTTTCTCGATGGTCAACGAGAGCTGGCAGCTCGCCGGCTTCCGGCAGGCGTTTCTCTGGCGCTGCGACACCGGTCGGGTGCGGCTGATGGCCGTCTCGGGCCTGGCGCAGCTCGCCGAGGATTCACCCTTCACCGTCTGGCTGAAGCGGACGGGTCGCATCCTCGAGGAACGGGTGCGTGACGAACCGGAATTTGTCACCGTCGACGATCTGCCGGAAGCGCTGGCCGAAGGCTGGCGCGAATGGATGCCGTCGCTGCTGCTGGTCGAGCCGGTGTTGTCGCCGACCGGCGAGCGGGTCGCCCTGCTGGCGTTCGCCTGCGACGACGCGCCGGAGGATCCGCGGCAGGAACTTCTGCTGCGACTGATGGGGGCGTACGGTCACGCCTGGGCCGCGCTCGCGCCGCGACGTCGCCATCACCTCGGTGGTCTGCGGCGCTGGATCGCTCCGATCCTGCTGCTCGCCGCGCTGGCCGCGCTGGCGCTGCCGGTGCGCCTGTCGGTGCTGGCGCCGGCCGAGGTGATCGGGCTCGACGCGCTGGCGATCGCCGCGCCGATGGACGGGGTGATCAAGGAATTCCACGTCCAGCCGAACCAGGCGGTGCAGGCGGGTCAGCTGCTGTTCACGCTCGACGACACGACGCTGCGCAACCGGCGCCAGGTCGCGGGCAAGCAGTTGCAGGTCGCCCGCGCCGACGCGCTGGCCGCGCAGCAGAAGTCGTTCGACAACGAGGCCAGCCGCGCCGAACTCGCCTCGCTCAATGGCAAGGTCGCCGAGCGGCAGGCCGAACTCGCCTATGTCGATGATCTGCTCAAGCGGATCGAAGTGCGTTCACCCGGCGCCGGTGTGGTCGTGTTCGGCGACATCAACGACTGGCAGGGCAAGCCGGTGGTCACCGGCGAACGGGTCGCGCTGCTGGCCGATCCGGCGCAGCCGGGAGTGCTGATCTGGTTGCCGGTGTCCGATGCGATCAACATCGAGACCGGTGCCCAGGTCCGGCTGTACCTGCAGGTCGCCCCGCTCGAACCGCTCGCGGCAACGTTGTCGCAGACCAGTTACCAGGCCGCGAACTCACCGGACGGCATCAGTGCCTATCGCCTGCGCGCCCGCTTCGACGCTCCCACCGAGGAACAGTTGCGGCTGGCACGGATCGGCCTGAAGGGCACGGCGAAGTTGTACGGCGAACGCGCGCCGCTCGGCTACTACCTGTTCCGCCGGCCGCTGGCCGCGCTGCGCGAGTGGACCGGCTGGTGAACGTCGGCGCCGGGGCCGGCGCCGGGCTGCTGCGTGCGCCGTCGGCGGCTGGCCGGCCCGCGCAGGCGCCCGCCGGGCCGGTGCCGATGAAGGTGTTGCCCGCGCTGCGCGAGGACCTGCGGCTGATCGCGGCGGCACCGAACCGCGACGGCTCGCCGGCCTGGATGATCCACGATCCGGTCAGCAACCGCTTCTACCGGATCGGCTGGCTCGAATTCGAATTCCTGTCGCGCTGGCCGATCGGCGACCCGGCGCGTGTGCTCGCCGGCGTGCGCGACGAGACGGCGCTTGCGCCGGAGGCGGACGACCTGCAGGCGCTGGTGACGTTCCTGCGCCAGCACCAGCTGCTGCGCGCGAGTGATCCCGGCGCGGTTGCGGTGCTGGGCGAGATCGCGCGCCGCGCCCACGCATCGCGGTGGAAGTGGCTGCTGCACAACTATCTGTTCTTCCGGATTCCGCTGGTGCACCCGGACCGTTTCCTCGGCTGGCTGGCACCGCGCACCGGATGGCTGTTCACGCGCACGTTCGCGCTGATCGTGCTGGCCGCCGCACTCGTCGGCGTCGGCCTGGCCGCGCGGCAGTGGGACACGTTCGTCCACACGTTCCAGGACTTCCTGTCGCCGGCCGGGCTGGTCGGTTATGCGGTCGCGCTGATGCTTGCCAAGAGCCTGCACGAACTCGGCCACGCGGTGACGGCGACCCGGGCCGGCGTGCGCGTCGCCCATATGGGCGTCGCGTTCCTCGTCTTGTGGCCGATGCTGTACACCGACACCGGCGAGTCCTGGAAACTGCCCGACCGCCGCGAACGTTTCCGGATCGCGGCTGCCGGCATCGTCGTCGAGTTCGCGATCGCCGCGTTCGCGACACTCGCCTGGAGCCTGGTCGACGACGGCGCGCTGCGCAGCGCATTGTTCTTCCTCGCGACCACCAGCTGGATCATCACCGTCGGCATCAACGCGAGCCCGTTCATGCGTTTCGACGGCTACTTCCTGCTGTCGGACGCACTCGACCTGCCGAACCTGCACCAGCGCAGCTTCGAGCTCGCGCGGGCCTGGCTGCGGCGCCTGCTGCTCGGCTGGGACGAACCGGACCCCGAACTGTTCGAGCCGGGACTGCGGCGCGGGCTGATCGTGTTCGCGCTCTTCACCTGGATCTACCGGCTGGTCGTCTTCGCGGGCATCGCACTGGCCGTGTACCTGATGTTCTTCAAGGTCCTGGGCCTTTTCCTGTTCGCCGTCGAGGTCGCCTGGTTCATCGTGCGGCCGTTCTGGACCGAATTCTCGGTCTGGTGGCGCGGCCGATCGAGGATCCGCCCGCAGCGCGCGCTGCTGGTGCTGCTCGGAATCGCAGCGGTCATCGTGCCGCTGATCGTGCCGTGGTCACACGCGGTGCGCGGCGAGGCATGGCTGCACGCGGAGCAGCAGACGACGATCTACAGCCCGTTCCCGGCACGTATCGTCTCCGTGCGCGAGGCCGGTGCGGTGGCCGCGGGCGATGCGCTGGTCACGCTCGATTCCCCGGACACGCGCAGCAAATCGCTGCAGACCCGCGCACTGGCCGATGCGCTGTCGCTCGAACTCGACCAGCTCGTCGGCCGGCGCGACGGCATCCAGCGCCAGGCGATCGTCGCCGAACAGCTCGGGCAGCAGATGGCCGAACTCGGTGCACAACAGGCCGAGCTGAAGCGACTCGCACTCGCGGCACCGTTCGCCGGCCGGCTGCTCGATCACGATCCCGCGATCCGTGCCGGGGTCTGGGTCAACGGCAACCAGCCGATCGCGGTGCTGATCGACCCGGACCGTTGGGTCGTCGACGCACTCGTCGACCAGCAGGCGTTGTCGCGGATCCGTGTCGGCAGCAGCGCGCGTTTCCACGTCCGCGGCCGGCCGGACGCGGCACTCGAAGGCGAAGTGATCGCGATCGATTCGGGCCGGGTGCCGGTGCTGCCCCATCCGATGTTCGCCGCCGAACATGGCGGACGTGTCGCGGCGATCAAGCAGCCCAACGGATCGCTGGCACCCCGCGATGCGCTGTATCGCGTGCGGCTGCGGGTGGACTCGCCGGCCGGTGCGGGCCGCGTGCCGAGCATGGAGCTCGGTTCGGCAGTGATCGACGGGGAGAGCCGGAGCCTGGCGGCGGATTGGTTGAGGTCGCTGGGTGCAATCCTCCTCCGCGAAAGCTCCTTCTAATTCGCTCCAGGAGCTACTGCGCGTCCCGATTTGTGTGCTGTGGTGCTCAGCGTGCACCAGGGCCTGTTAACGCTATGGGGGCGCTCGCGCCGCTGCCTGCCGGGCCGCAGGGCTAGGCGCGAACGAGGCCGCGTGCCTGCGGCACGCAACGAGCGAGCAACAACGCCCTGCGGCCCGGCAGGCAGCGGCCCTGCGGGTGATCTCTTCAGACGGCCGCCGGCCGCGTTGCACGGCTCGCGCAGGCGCCCAGCCTGCGCCGCGCCGCGCGCCTTGCCGGCGGCCGTCTGAAGAGTCACGCGAGCGCCCCCATAGCGTTAACAGGCCCTGGCACGCTTGCGCTCCTCGCACGCAACTCGGGCCTGCTCGCTACGCTCCTGGAGCGAATTCCGAGGTGCTCTAGGGGGGTGGGGGAGCGAGGCTTGCGCTTCGCACGGCGCTTCGCGCGCGCTTGGGGGGTGGACAGCGACTGAGGCTTGCGCGGCGCGCGGCGCGGCGCGCGCGCTTGGCGTCTTATTTCTTCGTGCGCTCGCGTTTCCAGTTCGGGGAGGCGGCGGCGAAGTCGCCGCTTTCGTAGAGGCGGTTGGCCAGTTGCAGCGAATCGAGGCCGGGGTCGGCTTCGACGAGCCACATCGAGGTGTCGTCGCCGATCGGGCGCACGGGGGTCAGGCCCTTGGCGGCGAGGGTTCGTCGTGCGTCGTCACCCGCCATCGGCTGCTTGAGCCGGACCAGCACGCCGCCGGGCAGCGTGCGGGCCTGGCCGCCGGCGGGTGCGTCGCGCAGTGCGATCGCGGCGGCGTCCTTCGTTCCCGCCTGGGTGTCGACCCAGAGGGGGCGGCGGATGTCGCCGTCGTACCAGTAGTGCGCGGCGCCGGTCTTCGAGCCGGTGCTCGATGTCGCGGCGGGTTCCTTGTCGGTGGCTTTCGGGTTCTTCAACTGGGCCTGGGCGACGGGCATCACCCACACACACGCACACAAGGTGGCCAGGGCGGAGAGGGTGAATCGCTTCTGTGTCATCGGATCTCCTCGGCGCGGTTGTCCGCGGTCTTTCGATTCCAACGCGCGGCTCGGGATCACGGCCGACCCCAGAAGCGGATCGACCATGAATTCCAAGTGCCGGTGTCGACGGCAACGGCATCGGTGACCTCGAGCCGCCAGTTGCCCACCGGGGATTCGTCCATGTGGCGAACGCTGCCGAACGCCCAGCCGCCGAACGCACCGCAGGCGTCGCCGTCTCCTGGGCATTGACGCTCGACCGCCAGGTCGCTGGCCAGGCCGTTCGGGCTGACCAGCCGGACCCGCAGATCACCGCTGTACGAGTGGGTGGTGGTCAGCTTGACCTCGACGAACTCGAGCTTGCGGATCGCGCAGTCGCCACCGGCGACCGCCAGCGAGTCGGCCACGGTCGTGGGTGCACCGCTGACCGGTGCATCGGGCAGCACCTGGTTGACCGTGCGCGACCACTCGGCGCGTTCACAGGCCACCAGCGACGAGGAGCCGCCCACCGAGGTCCAGGTCTTGGCCAGTGCAACCGCGGACTGGGCATCGGCCACGCCGAAGCCGTATTTGTGGTTGAAGTGGTAGGTGACATTGTCGCCGACGTGTGAGACCCATCCGGTGTCGGCGGCGTCGTTCTGGCGTGCCGAGCGCGCGAGCACCAGGCGCACGTCGCGCCAGGTCAGTGCCGGATTGGCCGCCAGCATCAGCGCGACCACACCCGAGACCATCGGGGCACTCGCCGATGTGCCCGAGAACGCCGATGGGTTGCCGCCCGGTCCCGGGCGGTAGGTGTTCCTCGGGAATGTCGTCGTGATGCCGCTGCTGCTGCCACCGGACGGACCACAGATCAGGATGTTCGCCCCCGGTTCCGTGTAACTCGGCGCGCGGCCCCGATCGTCGACCGCGCAGGCGGCGATCACACCCTTCTTGTTGACGTAGCCGTCGAAGTTCGAGTTGTCGTCGGACTGGCAATTGCTGTTGGTGTCCAGCACATAACAACCGCCGTTGCCGGCCGAGAACACATAGACCGCTCCTTTGCCCTGGCGGCCGTTGACGATGCCGTTTTCGATCGCATTGACGAAGGTCTGCTCGGCCGCGTTCAGCCGGCCGTTGTCCGGCGAGCCCCAGCTGTTGTGATAGATCTGGTTGGCCGACAACGCACGGGTGAGTGCATCGGCGACGTCGGCATCCTCTCCGGTGGCCAGCGCGTTGTAGGCGACCAGCGTCGAGCGGGGAGCGACACCCGCGACGCCGACCGCATTGCCGTCGCGCGCCGCCACGATGCCGGCGACCGCGGTGCCGTGGCTGTCGTCCTCGAAACACGGCAGCGGGTAGGTGTTGCCGCGTTTGGCGGGACGGTAGTTGTAGCTCTCGCCGGCGGCGACATTGGCGACCAGGTCTTCGTGGGTGACCTCGACCGAATCGTCGATCACCGCGACGCGCACGCCGTTGCCTTTGTTGGTGGTGGTGCCCAGCGCCTGTTGCCAGACCGGTGCGACATCGAGGTCCTCGCCGGCGGTGCCCCCGCTCTGGCCGGTGTTGGTCAGGTGCCATTGTTCACCGAACCGCGGGTCGGCACCGGACAGCAACGTGTTGCTGGTCAGCGTGTATTGGTAGAAACAGGATGACTCGTTGAGCTGGGAGCCGACGGATGGCGGACCGGCGGGTGTCGGTGCAGGGCTGTTGCCTCCTCCTCCGCAGCCGGCGAGCAGCACGATCGCTGCGACAAGGGGGCACTTGACCGTTCGTTTCATTCCGGAGGGTCCGATGGCGAGAGCGGCGTTTTCGTCGAAGGCGCCAGTGTAACCATACCGTCCGAGCGGCGGATTTCCGCCAGCCGAACGGTATGGCACGCCGACGGCCGCAACGCTTGTGCCCGCAGCGATTTCAACGCCGCGATGGTCGTCGCCTCAGGGCCGACCCCAGAAGCGGATCGACCATGAATTCCAGGTGCCGGTGTCGATATTGACGGCATCGGTGACCTCGAGCCGCCAGGTGCCCACCGGGGATTCGTCCAGGTGGCGCACGCTGCCGAACGCCCAGCCGCCGAACGCACCGCAGGCGTCGCCGTCTCCTGGGCATTGACGCTCGACCGCCAGGTCGCTGGCCAGGCCGTTCGGGCTGACCAGCCGGACCCGCAGATCACCGCTGTACGAGTGGGTGGTGGTCAGCTTGACCTCGACGAACTCGAGCTTGCGGATCGCGCAGTCGCCACCGGCGACCGCCAGCGAGTCGGCCACGGTCGTGGGTGCACCGCTGACCGGTGCATCGGGCAGCACCTGGTTGACCGTGCGCGACCACTCGGCGCGTTCACAGGCCACCAGCGACGAGGAGCCGCCCACCGAGGTCCAGGTCTTGGCCAGTGCAACCGCGGACTGGGCATCGGCCACGCCGAAGCCGTATTTGTGGTTGAAGTGATAGGTGACGTTGTCGCCGACGTGTGAGACCCATCCGGTGTCGGCGGCGTCGTTCTGGCGCGCGGAGCGGGCAAGCACCAGGCGCACGTCGCGCCAGGTCAATGCCGGATTGGCCGCCAGCATCAATGCGACCACACCCGAGACCATCGGGGCACTGGCCGACGTGCCCGTGAACGGCGAAGGATCGCTGCCGGCTCCGGGACGGTAGGCGTTGTTCAGGTAGGTCGTCGTGATGCCGCTCGTGTCGCCGCTGGACGGGCCGCACAGCAGAAGATTGGCCCCCGGTTCACCGTAGTACGGCTTGCGGCCGCGATCGTCGACCGCGCAGACCGCGATCACGCCTTTCTTGTTGACGTAGCCGTCATAGTTCGAGTTGTCGTCGAACAGGCAGTCGTTGGTGAAGGCGCGGATGTAGCAGCCGCCATTGCCGGCCGAGAACACATAGACGGCTCCCTTGCCCTGGCGGCCGTTGACGATGCCGTTTTCGATTGCATCGACGAAGGTCTGCTCGGACGGATGGACGAGGCCGTCATCCGGTGAACCCCAGCTGTTGTGATAGATCGGGTTGGCCGACAGGGCGCGGGTCAGTGCATCGGCGATGTCGGCGTCGGTACCGGTGGCCAGCGCGTTGTAGGCCACCAGCCCGGAGCGGGGCGCGACACCTGCCACACCGACCGCGTTGCCGTCACGCGCCGCCACGATGCCGGCGACCGCAGTGCCGTGTTCGTCGTCCTGCAGGCAGGGCAACGGATACGCGTTGCCGCGCTTGGCCGGCCGATAGTTGTAGCTCTCGCCGGCGATCACGTTGGCGACCAGGTCCTCGTGGGTGACCTCGACCGAATCGTCGATCACCGCGACACGCACGCCGTTGCCTTTGTTGGTGCTGTTGCCCAGCGCCTGCTGCCAGACCGGTGCGACGTCGAGGTCCTCGCCGGCGGTGCCCCCGCTCTGGCCGGTGTTGGTCAAATGCCATTGTTCACCGAGCCGCGGATCGGCACCCGACAGTGCCGTGCTGGCGGTCAGCGTGTACTGGTGGAAACAGGTGGACTCGTTCAGTTGTGAGCCGATGGGCGGCGCAGGAGTCGGTGCCGGTGTCGGTGAGGGCGTCGGGCTCGGGGTCGGGGTCGGTGACGGGGTCGGTGACGGCGCAGGCGCCGCCACCGGAGCCGGTGTCCCGGCATCGCCACCACCCCCGCCGCACGCGACGAGACTCGTGAGAACGACCGCAAACGAACCCCTGACCGAGCGCTTCATCACCCGCCTTTCCTGACCATCGAGCCCATTTTCCGCACTATGCCAGCGGAACGGCGGATCGACCGCGTCGACCGGGGCAGCCGCGCGGGTGCTGGGCTGGCTGTGGTCGCCATCGCCCATTTCGTGGCGCATTCGCGACGTCCCGGCGCCGTCGGTGCGCCGATCGGATTCGCAAGGGCCGAACGCAGGCGCCTTGCCGCTGGACGGTCTCTCGCGTAGCCTTCGGCAGGTATCGTCCGCCATCGACTGCATGGAGATCGGGCGATGCGCACCCGCTCCCTCGACCCTCTCTTCCTGGCCGCCATGCGTCGCATCCAATCCCTGCTCGTCGCCAATCGTTCGGAGATCGCCATCCGTGTCATGCGGGCCGCCTCGGAGCTGAGCATCCGGACGGTGGCGATCTATTCCAACGAAGACCGGTTCGCGCTGCACCGGTTCAAGGCCGACGAAAGTTATCTGGTCGGCGCAGGCAAGAAGCCGCTGCAGGCGTACCTGGACATCGACGACATCGTGCGCATCGCGCGCGAGGCGAAGGTCGATGCGATCCATCCGGGTTACGGTTTCCTGTCGGAGAACCCGGCCTTCGCGCAGGCATGCATCGATGCCGGCCTGGTCTTCATCGGACCCCGCCCCGACGTGCTGACGACGCTCGGCAACAAGGTCGCCGCGCGCAACGCGGCGGTCGCCGCGGGTGTGCCGGTGATGCCGGCGACCGGCCCGCTGCGTTCATCGGGCGACCCGGACGCGGATCTGGCCGACGCCTGCGCCGAGGCGGCGAAGATCGGCTACCCGGTGATGCTGAAGGCGAGCTGGGGTGGCGGCGGACGCGGGATGCGGGCGATCGAATCCGAGGACGACCTGCGCACCCAGCTGGTGCCGGCGCGACGCGAAGCCGGGGCCGCGTTCGGCAACGACGAGGTCTACCTCGAGAAACTCGTGCGTCGTGCACGTCACGTCGAGGTGCAGATCCTCGGCGACCTGCACGGCAACCTGGTGCATCTGTTCGAACGCGACTGTTCGGTGCAGCGTCGCAACCAGAAGGTCGTCGAACGCGCGCCCGCGCCGTACCTGTCGCCCGACCAGCGCGAGGCGCTGTGCCAGGCGGCGCTGCGGCTGACGACCGCGGTCCGCTACACACATGCGGGCACGGTCGAGTTCCTGATGGACGCCGACACCAGCCAGTTCTACTTCATCGAAGTGAACCCGCGGATCCAGGTCGAACACACGGTCACCGAGGAGGTGACCGGCATCGACATCGTCAAGTCGCAGATACGGATCAGCGAAGGGGCGCGCATCGGTGACACCGAAGGCGCGCGCGGCGATGCCGGCGTGCCGGCGCGCGGGACACGCCGTGCGGCCGGTGCGGCGGACGCGCCGCCGGCCTGCCCGGTGCCCGCGCAGGACGACATCCGGCTCAACGGCCATGCGCTGCAATGCCGGATCACCACCGAGGATCCGGAGAACCATTTCACGCCGGACTACGGCCGCATCACCGCCTATCGGAGCGCGGCCGGCTTCGGCATCCGTCTCGACGGCGGCACCGCGTACGCGAACGCGGTGATCACGCCGTATTACGACTCGCTGCTGGTCAAGGTCACCGCCTGGGCGCCGAGCGCCGCCGAGGCGATCCGGCGCATGGATCGTGCGCTGCGCGAGTTCCGCATCCGCGGCGTCGCGAGCAATCTCCAGTTCGTCGAGAACGTGATCAACCATCCGGCATTCGTCGCCGGCACGGTCACCACGCGTTTCATCGATTCGACCCCGGAACTGTTCCGCTTCAGTCATCGCCGCGACCGCGCGAGCAGGCTGCTGCGCTACATCGGCGACGTGATCGTCAACGGCCAGCCCGACATGGCCGGCCGTGTGCGTCCCGATCTGTCGCACGTGCACGCGATCCTGCCGCGGGACTGGCCGCTGACCGCGCCGGCGCCCGGACCGGGGTGCACGAGCCCGTACGGCGCCGCCGGCACACCGATCGACCTCGCGCTCCCGGCGCCGCCCGGCAGCCGCGACCTGCTGCGCCAGCTCGGGCCCGAGGGTTTCGTGTCCTGGATGAAATCCGAGCGGCGCGTGCTGCTGACCGACACCACGATGCGCGACGCACACCAGTCGCTGTTCGCGACCCGGATGCGCAGCAACGACATGCTGCGCATCGCGCCGTACTACGCGCGGCTGCTGCCGGGCCTGTTCTCGGTCGAGTGCTGGGGCGGGGCGACCTTCGACGTCGCGATGCGATTCCTGCACGAGGACCCGTGGCAGCGGCTGGCGCGGCTGCGCGAGGCGATCCCGAACGTGCTGCTGCAGATGCTGCTGCGTTCGAGCAACGCGGTCGGCTACACCAACTACGCGGACAACGTCGTGCGTTTCTTCATCCGGCGCGCGGCCGCCGGCGGCATCGACCTGTTCCGGGTCTTCGATTCGCTGAACTGGGTCGACAACATGCGCGTGGCGATCGACGAGGTGCGTGCGACCGGGGCACTGTGCGAGGCGGCGATCTGCTACACCGCCGACCTGTTCGACAGCGGCCGCAAGTACGACCTGGGCTACTACGTGAAACTCGCCCGCGAGCTCGAGCGCGCCGGTGCCCAGGTGCTCGGCATCAAGGACATGGCCGGCCTGTGCCGACCCCGTGCCGCGAAGGCGCTGGTCAAGGCATTGAAGGAGGAGGTCGGCCTGCCGATCCACTTCCACACCCACGACACCAGCGGCGCGGCGGCCGCGTCGGTGCTGGCCGCGATCGAGGCGGGTGTCGACGCGGTCGACGGTGCACTGGATTCGATGAGCGGGCTGACTTCGCAGCCGAACCTGACCGCGATCGTCGCCGCACTCGAAGGCGGCGAACGCGATCCGCGCTGGGTCGACGGCGCCGCCGGCGGCCAGCCGGCCGGCATCGATGTCGAGTCGATGCAACTGCTGTCGCACTACTTCGAGGGTGTGCGCAAGCTGTACGCACCGTTCGAATCCGACATCCGTTCCGGTACTGCCGATGTCTATCGGCACGAGATGCCCGGCGGCCAGTACACCAACCTGCGCGAACAGGCGCGTGCACTCGGGCTGGAACATCGCTGGCCCGACGTCTCGCGCGCCTACTCCGAGGTCAACCGGCTGTTCGGCGACATCGTCAAGGTCACGCCGACCTCCAAGGTGGTCGGCGACATGGCCCTGTTCATGGTCGCCAACGACCTGGCCGCCGACACGCTGCTCGATCCGGCGCGCGAGATCGCGTTTCCCGAATCGGTGGTGTCGCTTTTCAAGGGTGAACTCGGCTTCCCGCCGGACGGTTTTCCGGCGGCGATCTCGCGCCGCGTGCTCAAGTGTGATTCGCCGCAACCGGTGCTGCCGCAGCCGCCGGCACCGTACCGTCCGGGTGAACGGCTCGGTGAGGTCGATCTCGAGGGCACGCGCAAGCAGGCCGAGAAGGCGATCGGCCATCACGTCGGCGACGACGATCTCGCGTCGTACCTGATGTATCCGAAGGTCTACCGCGACTACGCCGAGTTCCGCCGCCACTACGGCGACGTCAGCGCGCTGCCGACCCGCACCTTCTTCTACGGCATGCAGGAGCGCGAGGAGATCGCGATCGACATCGATCCCGGCAAGACGCTGGTGGTCCGCCTGCAGGGCACCGCGCCGGCCGAGGAAGAGGGCGTGGTCAAGGTGTTCTTCGAACTGAACGGCCAGCCGCGGGCGATCCGGATCGACAAGGCCGGTGCAAAGAAGGCCGCGCAGCGTGCCCAGGCCGATCCGGACAACCCGTCCCACGTCGCCGCGCCGATGCCCGGCATGATCGTCACCGTCGCGGTCAAGGCGGGGCAACGGGTGCAGCCCGGCGATCCGCTGCTGTCGATCGAGGCGATGAAGATGGAGAGCCAGATCCGTGCCGAACGCGCCGGCACCGTCAGACACGTCCACGCCCGCAGCGGCGAGACCGTCGCCGCCCGCGATCTGCTGCTCGAGATCGCCTGAACGGGCCGGAGACTCGCGACACCGATCGTGTTCGATCCGCTCGCCTGGTTGCATCGCCTGGCCGGCTGGCTGCTGTACCGGCGCATCCGGACCCGTGTCGCGCCCGAACAGGCGGCCGCACTCGGCATCGATCCGGCGCTCCCGCTCGTCTACCTGCTGCCGGTCAAGCGGCTGTCCGACTGGCTGGTGCTGATCCACGAGGCGGCCGCGCTCGGCCTGCCGCCGGCCGAGCGGCCGCTGCGCGCGGGTCCGCTCGTGCTGCGGCGTTCGGTCGCGTTCCTGGCCACCCGGCGCTCGGCCTGGATCTTCTCGTCGGGTGAACCACGCGGCCTGCCCGATCGCCTGGCGCGACTGGTGCAGGCCGCATGGGCCGATCCGTCGCTCGACATCCGGATGGTGCCGGTGTCGATCGTCTGGGGCCGGGCACCGCAGCGCGAGGATTCGTTCTGGCGCGCGCTGTTCTCCGAGGGCTGGTCGGTGCGCGGCACGATCGCGCAGACGATCGCGATCGCGGTGTACGGATACGACACGCGGGTGAGGTTCGGTGAACCGGTCTCGCTGCGCGGCCTGGTCGGCCAGGCGCGCGACGACGGGCTCGAACCGACCGAGGCGGTGCGCCGCGTGGCGCGATTGCTGCGGGCCGGCTTTCGTGCCGACCGCGAGGCGGTGATCGGTCCCGACCTGTCGCATCGGCGAACGATGGTCGACCGGATCCTCGAGGCGCCGCCGGTGCGCGCCCGGATCAACGCCGAGGCCGACGCGCGCGGCACGCTGGTGGCCACGGTGCACACCGAGGCCGAACGTTACGCGATGGAGATCGCGGCCGACTACTCCTATCCGGTCGTGCGCGCGGTGCGTGTGCTGCTGCGCTGGTTGTGGACCCGGTTGTACGACGGCATCGAGGTGCACGGATACGAGCGGCTCGAGGCCATCCCGCGCGACCGCACGCTGGTCTACGTCCCCTGCCATCGCAGCCACGTCGACTACCTGCTGCTGTCGTACGTGATCCACGAACGCGGCCGGATGATCCCGCACATCGCCGCCGGGTCGAACCTGAACGCGCCGGGGTTGGGCTCGATCCTTCGTCGCGGCGGGGCATTTTTCCTGCGTCGTTCGTTCAAGGGCAACCGGCTGTACGCGACGGTGTTCAACGAGTACCTGGGCCGGCTGATCGAGCACGGGCAGCCGATCGAATATTTCGTCGAGGGTGGGCGCAGCCGCACCGGCCGGATGCTCGCGCCGAAGGCCGGCATCCTCGGCATGACCGTGTCGGGCTGGTTGCGGCGGCCGGCACGCCCGCTGGTGTTCGTGCCGGTCTACATCGGCTATGAACGGCTGATCGAGGGACGCACCTACCTGGCCGAACTGCACGGCGCGCCGAAGCGACGCGAGTCGTTGTGGGCGCTGCTGTCGAGCTGGCGGATGCTCCGACAGAATCACGGCCGGGTGCACGTCAACTTCGGCGAGCCGATCGAACTCGGCGCAGCGCTGGACGGATTGCATCCGGCCTGGCGGCAGGAACCGCGCGAGCCCGGCACCCGCCCGCCGTGGCTCGCCACGGCGACCGCGGCGCTCGGGGAATCGATCGTGACCCGGATCAACGCGGCCGCGGTGGTCACGCCGGTCTCGCTCGCGGCGACCGTCCTGCTGGCCACCGCCCGCCAGGCGCTCGACGAGGTGTCGCTGATCGCCGATGTCGAACTGCTGGCACGCCTGATCCGCGCCCTGGCGCCGCCGCCCGCGGTGGTCGAGGAGATGACCGGGCACCAGGCGATCAGCCATGCCGTGCGCCTGGGTTATGTCGAACGTGTCCGCCATCCGCTCGGCGACCTGATCGTCGCCCGCGGCGAAGGTGCGGTGCTGCTCACCTATTTCCGCAACAACGTGCTGCACCTGGTCGCATTGCCGTCACTCGTCGCCAACGCGGTTGCACTGAATGGACGAATCGCCCGCGACGACCTGCGCGCGGTGATCTCCGCGGTCCGTCCGTTCGTCGACAACGAACTGCGCATGCCCTGGCCGGCCGACAGTTTCGACGCCAGGCTTGCCGCGACGATCGACCTGATGATCGCCGAATCGCTGCTGCGGGCCGACGACCGCGACATCCGCTCGCCGCCGGCGAACTCGCTGGCGGCGACCCGGCTGGAGCTGCTCGCCGCGATCATGCGGCCGACGGTGATGCGCCTGTTCGTCGCGCTGCTCGTCCTCGAGCAGGGCGGGTCGGCGCGTCACACCGCCGACGAACTGGAGCAGCTGTGCGAGCGGATCGCCCAGCGGTTCTCGATCCTGCAGGGACTCGATGCACCCGAGTTCTACGATCGTGCGCTGTTCGCGCAGCTGACCGACACCCTCGAGCGGATGCACCGGGTGTTCCCGGACGCCGACGGCAAGCTGGTGTTCGGCGAAGGCGTCGAGGACATCACGCGGCTGGCCCGGCTGGCGTTGCCGGCCGACACGCGGGCCGCGCTGGAGGCGATGGTGCGATGACAACGCGCCGGTCGCTGGCATCGGCCCGCGCCGGGACCGTGCGGGCGCATGATCCGGATCGCGTTTGGAGGACACGATGGCTGCCTGGCTCGACCACCTGATCGTACCGGCCACGGACCGGGTCGCCGCGGCAAGGCGGATCGCGACGCTTTTCGACGTGCCCTGGGCCGAGCAGGGACCGTTCGGACCGTTCCTGAACGACCGGCTCACGCTCGATTTCGATCAGTGGAGCGGACCGATCCCGACGCAGCACTATGCATTCCACGTCGGCGAGTCGGAGTTCGACGCGATCCTCGGCCGTCTGCGCTCGGCCGGCATCGCGTATCGAAGCCTGCCGCACGGTCCACACGACGGGCGCGTCAACGAGTCGTTCGGCGGCCGGATCGTCTATTGGGCCGAACCCGACGGCCACGTGTGGGAGCTGCTGACGGTCAGCTACGCGCGCCGCGGCTTCGACCCGCGCGCCGTCGCGCCGGCCTGACCGCCAGGCGGGATACGGGGGCATCACCTCCCGGAACGACCGGAACGACGCCCGGCCGACGAACTACACGTTCTCCGCGGCGCCGGCCCAGTGTGTCAGCGCGACGGTCAGCGGCCGGGACACCAGTGCCGGATCGTCGGCCGGGCCCAGCTCGCGCAGCTTGAATCCCGCGATGCCGAGCGCGTCGCGCATCGCGCGTTCGCCGGTGCCCAGCGCGGGACCGTAGCGCCGGGTCGCGCGCGCGATCGCCACCGGCTGCTGTTCGATCGGCAGCTCCTCGGCGATGCTGCACAGGCAGTGGGCCAGGGAGGCGAGCACCCGCATCGCGCCTTCCTTGGTCGCCGGTCGCTGCACGGCGATCCGATCGGGGATCGAGCGCATCGCGGCGACCAGCGAGGCCGGGAACGACCAGCGGGTGGCGACCCGTTGTGCCAGATCGTCGTACGGCGCGCCGAGCAGCCGGCGCGAGGCGGCGTCCTCCGGCCAGCCGGCGAGGCGACGGGTCTCGATGCCCTCGGCGAGCTCGGGTTCGTGGTACAGCGTGACCATCCGGGCGAGACGATGGAACGCGGCGCTGACGAAAGCCTCCTCGGACAGGATCGGCAGGCCGCCGCACAGGTCGCGGGCGATCGTGCCGCGCACGTACGCGCGCAGGAACTCGAGCCGCAGGTTGTCGGCGTGCACGGGATCGGTGATCCGCTCGAAGCCCTCGAGCGAGCCGGTCAACGTCCGGATGGTGTCGATGCCCAGCACCATGATCGCGTGCGACACCGTCTGGATCGTGCCCGACAGTGCCGGTGACACCTGCGGGGAATTGGCGAGCCGCAGCGCACGCTGCGTCAGCGCGACATCCTTCAGCACCTCGCTGGCGAGCGCGAGCACGTTCTCGCCTTCCGAATCGGCGAGCCGGTCGATCCGCCTCAGCGCGCCGGGCGACGCGGGGAAGTCCGGCCGGCCATCGATGCCGGCGAGGATGCGATCGAATGCGCTCGGCGCGTTTTCCATCGGGGGCGAGAGCTCGAATGGACGCCGCGGGACCGATTGCCCGGACCGCGACGCGCTGTTAAGGACCCTCCCCAGGGTAGTGCGGCGCCGTCGTCGGCGATCGGGCGAATTGCGGCGGCCGGCGCCGGCTGTTCCGCCGCAGCGGCTCTCAGAACGCCTCGTCCCAGCGCTTGGACAGGCGCATCGCACACATGATGATGCCGACCATGCTGTAGGTCTGCGGGAAGTTGCCCCAGAGCTGCAGCGACTGCGGGTGGATGTCCTCGGACAGCAGCCCGAAGCGGTTGCGGCAGGCGAGCAGCTTCTCGAACTGCGCCCGTGCCCGTTCCTTCTCGCCCATCAGCGCCAGCGTCTGCACGAGCCAGAAGGTGCAGACCAGGAACGCGGTCTCGGGCTGGCCGAAGTCGTCGGGTTCCTCGTAGCGCAGCAGGTAGTCGCCGCGGCGCAGGTGCTTCTCGATCGCGGCGACCGTGCCGCGCAGCCGCGGGTCGTCCAGCGGCAGGAAGTCCAGCTCGGCCATCAGCAGCAGGCTCGCGTCCAGCGTGTCGCCGTCGAACGCGGCGGTGAAGCTGTTCAGCTTGCGGTTGAAGCCGTGTTCGATGATGTCCTTGTGGATCCTGTCGGCGCACTGCTGCCAGTGGATCGCACGCTCGACACGCTGCAGGTGACGGGCGATGCGTGCCAGCCGTTCGCAGCCGGCCCAGCACATCATCGCCGAGAACGTGTGCACCCGCGTGCGGCCGCGATACTCCCAGATGCCGGCGTCGGGCAGCCCGTAGCTCTCGTAGGCCCGCCGGCCGAGCTGCTCGAGCTGCTCGAACACCGTCGAGTCCGCCGGCTGCTCGAGCCGCTGGTCGAAGAACGCGTGCGCGACACCCAGGATCATCGCGCCGTAGACGTCGTGCTGGTTCTGGATGTAGGCGAGATTGCCCGAACGGACCGGTCCCATCGACCGGAAGCCGGGCAGCCCGGTGATCCGCTCCTCGAGCTGCGCGGCGCCGTTGACCGCATAGACCGGCTGCAACGCGCTGCCCG
>CADEEH010000038.1 GCA_902826305.1 uncultured Burkholderiales bacterium | reverse complement strand
CCGAGCTGTACTCGATGGTCGGCCTGCACAAGCAGGGCAAGACGCTGTTCTACCGGGACATGATGCAGCACCTGAAGCACTCGACCGACCAGTTCATCGAGGCACCCGGGATCAAGGGCCTGGTGATGATGGTGTTCACGCTGCCCTCGTTCCCGTACGTGTTCAAGATCATCCGCGACAAGCGCCGCAAGGACATGACGCGCGAGTTCATCCAGTCGCAATACCAGCTGGTCAAGCTGCACGATCGCGTCGGCAGGATGTCGGACACGTGGGAATACTCGGGTGTGCCGTTCCCCCGCAACCGGCTGCACCCGGACCTGCTGGCCGCGCTGCGCGAGGAGCTGCCCTCGATCCTCGAGGACGACGGCGATAACCTCGTCATCCGGCACCTGTACATCGAGCGGCGCATGGTGCCGCTGAACATCTACCTGGAGACGGCCACCGGTCCCGAGCGCGAACACGCGATCCTCGAATACGGCCTGGCGATCAAGGAGATGGTCGGCGCCAACATCTTCCCGGGCGACATGTTGTACAAGAACTTCGGCGTCACCCGGCAGGGACGGGTCGTGTTCTACGACTACGACGAGGTCGCCTACACCACCGACTGCAACTTCCGCCGGATCCCGCCCCCGCGCACACCCGAGGACGAGATGGCCGCCGAGCCCTGGTATTCGGTCGGGCCGAACGACGTCTTTCCGGAGGAGTTCGGCACGTTCCTGCTCGGCAACCGCGACGTGCGCGATCTGTTCATGCGGCATCACGCCGACCTGCTCGAACCCGAGTTCTGGCAGGCCAAGCAGCAGCGCATCCGCGACGGCATCCTCGAAGACGTGTTCCCGTATCCGGAATCGGTCCGCTTCGACCGCGGCCGCGATACGATCCCGAAGCAGGCCGCCGCGTCGCCATCCGACACGCCCGGTGCGTCGACCCAGGGCCTTCCCCATCCGAATCCGCAAGGAGATGAACCATGAGTGATCCGATCGTCATCGCCTCCGTCGCCCGCACACCCATCGGCAGCATGATGGGTGAACTGTCGGCCCTTCAGGGCCATCAGCTCGGCGCACTCGCGATCAAGGCCGCCGTCGAACGCGCCGGCGTCCGGCCCGAGCAGGTGCAGGAAGTGATCATGGGCTGCGTGCTGCCGGCCGGACAGGGCCAGGCGCCCGCGCGCCAGGCGACACTCGGCGCCGGCCTGCCGCGCTCGGCGGGGGCGACCACGCTGAACAAGGTCTGCGGCTCGGGCATGAAGGCCGCGATGCTGGGCCACGACCTGATCACCGCCGGCAGCCAGGACGTCGTCGTCGCCGGCGGCATGGAGAGCATGTCCAATGCACCGTTCCTGCTGACCAAGGCGCGCGGCGGCTACCGCTACGGCAACCAGACGATGTTCGACCACATGGCCTACGACGGTCTCGAGGATGCCTACGACAAGGTGCCCAACGGCGGCGGCAAGTCGATGGGCCAGTTCGCCGAGGACTGCGCCGGCAAGTACTCGTTCACCCGCGAGGAGCAGGACCGGTTCGCGATCGCCTCCACCGAACGGGCGGTCAAGGCCAACAACGACGGCACGTTCCTGTGGGAGATCACGCCGGTGACGGTCGCCGGCCGCAAGGGCGACACGGTGATCGAGAAGGACGAGCAGCCGTTCAAGTCCAACGTCGAGAAGATCCCGTCGCTCAAGCCGGCGTTCCGCAAGGACGGCACGGTCACCGCCGCGACGTCGTCGTCGATCTCCGACGGTGCCGCGGCGATGGTGCTGATGCGCGAATCGACGGCCGCCAGGCTCGGTGTCAAGCCGGTCGCGCGGATCCTCGGCCACGCCACCCACGCGCAGGAGCCGCAGTGGTTCACGACCGCGCCGGTGGGTGCGATCCAGAAGCTGTACGAGAAGACCGGCCTGGGCACGAAGGACTTCGACCTGTTCGAGATCAACGAGGCCTTCGCCGTGGTGACGATGGCCGCGATGCGCGAGCACAAGCTGCCGCACGAGCGGGTCAACGTGCACGGCGGCGCCTGCGCGCTCGGCCACCCGATCGGCTGCTCGGGTGCGCGCCTCATCGTCACGCTGATCGGCGCGCTGCGCAAGCAGGGCGGGCGACGCGGCGTCGCGTCGTTGTGCATCGGCGGCGGCGAGGCGACGGCGCTCGCGGTCGAGCTGATCTGATCCGATGACCACCGCGCTCGTCGTCGGTGCGTCGCGCGGCATCGGCCTGGAATTCACCCGGCAGTACCTCGCGGCCGGGTGGACCGTGTTCGGCACCCACCGCGGCGAGGACGACCGCAGGATGCTGGGCGAGCTCGGCGCGCAGACGCTGAAGCTGGATGTCCGCGATGCGGCCGACGTCGCCGGCCTGGCCTGGCAGCTCGATGGCGAGAAGGTCGATGTCGCGGTTGTCAACGCCGGTGTCTACGGACCGCGGACCAGCACGATCGCGCAGCCCCCGTCGCCCGAGGAGTTCGACACGGTGTTGCACACCAACGTGCTGGCCGCGATGCGGCTGGTGCCGGTGCTCGCACCGCTGCTCGCGCCGCGCCGGGGCACGCTGGCGTTCGTGTCGAGCCGGATGGGTTCGATCGGTGAGACGAATTCGAGCTTCGGCGCGTTGTACCGGGTCTCCAAGGCGGCGCTCAACATGGTCGCCAAGCTCGCCCACAACGAATACGGCGCGCTCGGGCTGCGCGTGGTCGTGCTGCACCCGGGCTGGGTGCGGACCGACATGGGTGGCCCGAACGCCGACGTCGAGGTGGCCACCAGCGTCGAAGGACTGCGCCGCGTGATCGCCGATCCCGCCGGCCATCCGCCCGGCGGCTTCTTCGACTACCAGGGACGCGCCATTGGCTGGTGATCGCGCCCGGCCGATCGAGCGTCGCCGCTGATGACCTCGCGTCGCCTGATCTCGTCCGGGTCCGCGTTCGAAGCGGTGGCCGGTTATTCGCGCGCCGTGGTCGACGGCGATCACGTCCATGTCGCCGGCACCACCGGTTTCGACTACCGGACGATGACGATCGATCCGGACCCGGTGGTGCAGACCCACCAGTGCTTCGCCAACATCACCGAGGCGCTCGCCCAGGCGGGCTGCACACTCGACGACGTGGTCCGCGTGCGATACCTGCTGACCGATGCCGCGCTCTTCGCGCCGCTCGCGCCGCTGTTCGGACGCTACTTCGCGACCGCCCGGCCGGCGGCCACCGCGATGGTGGTCGGGCTGGTCGATCCGCGGATGAAGATCGAGATCGAGGTGACCGCCAGCCGGCCTGGGCCGCGGCGCACCGACGGGGGAGACGACGATGCTGCTCGATGAAGACCAGCGGATGATCCGCGACGCGGTGCGCCAGTTCGTCGCCGAGCAGGTGACGCCGAACGCCGCACGTTGGGATCGCGAATCGACCTTCCCGCGCCAGGCGTTGCGTGGGCTGGCGGCTCTCGGCTGCTACGGCGTCGCGGTGCCCGAGCGCTGGGGCGGCGCCGGCCTTAACTACCTGTC
The DNA here is from genome assembly GCA_902826305.1 of uncultured Burkholderiales bacterium. GTDB lineage: Bacteria > Pseudomonadota > Gammaproteobacteria > Burkholderiales > Burkholderiaceae_E > CADEEH01. The sequence goes on along the minus strand of CADEEH010000038.1, from coordinate 34,521 downwards.
GCTGGCGCTGATCCTCGAGGAGATCGCCGCCGGCGACGGGGCGACCTCGACCGTGGTGTCGGTCAACAACTGCCCGGTCTGCTCGATCCTGATGATGTACGCGACCGACGCGCAGAAGGAACAGTGGCTGCGGCCGCTGGCCAGTGGCGCGATGCTCGGCGCCTTCTGCCTGACCGAGCCGCAGGTCGGCTCGGACGCCTCGGCGCTGCTGACGACCGCACGCCGCGACGGCGACCATTACGTGATCGACGGGGTCAAGCAGTTCATCACCTCCGGCAGGAACGCGGACCTCGCGATCGTGATGGCGGTGACCGACCGGGCGGCCGGCAAACGTGGCATCTCCGCGTTTGTCGTGCCGACCCACACGCCCGGTTACCAGGTGTCGCGGCTCGAGGAGAAACTCGGCCAGCACGCGTCGGACACCGCGCAGATCACGTTCGAGAACTGCCGGATCCCGGCCAGCCACCGGCTGGGCGAGGAAGGTGAAGGCTACAAGATCGCGCTCTCGGGCCTGGAGGGCGGGCGGATCGGCATCGCGTCGCAGTCGGTCGGCATGGCGCGCGCCGCATTCGAGGCCGCGCTGGCCTACGCGAAGGAACGGGTCGCGTTCGGCGCACCGATCTTCGAACACCAGGCGGTCCAGTTCCGGCTCGCCGACATGGCGACGCGGATCGAGGCGGCGCGCCAGCTGATCCTTCACGCGGCCAGCCTGAAGGACGCCGGGGTGCCGTGCCTGAAGGAAGCCGCGATGGCCAAGCTGTTCGCCTCCGAGATGGCCGAAGGTGTCTGCTCGGATGCGATCCAGATCCACGGCGGCTACGGCTATGTCGCCGACTTCCCGGTCGAGCGGATCTACCGCGACGTGCGGGTCTGCCAGATCTACGAAGGCACCAGCGACATCCAGCGCATCCTGATCGGTCGTGCGCTGGCCCGCGACGGGGCCTGAACCGGCCGCGAACGCGATACGATCCGGGGCGCCGATCCACCGAACGACGCGGTCGCCTCGACCGCCCATCCGGAGCCACCCCATGGCCGAGTACACGCTGTATTGCTTCGCCCAATCCGGCAATGCCTACAAGGCGGCGCTGACGATGACCCTGGGCGGCGCCGACTGGGCGCCGCGGTTCGTCGACTTCTTCAACGGCGAGACCCGGACCGCCGCGTACCGGGCGATCAACGAGATGGGTGAGGTGCCGATCCTCGAACATCGCGGCCTGCAGCTGACGCAGTCGGGTGTGATCCTCGACTACCTGGCCGGCACGCTCGGCCGCTTCGGGCCCGACGGCGACGACGAGCGCCGCGAGATCCTGCGCTGGCTGCTGTGGGACAACCACAAGTTCACCAGCTACATCGCCACCTACCGCTTCATGCTGGCATTCGCCAAGACCGGCAAGACCCCGGTCACCGAGTTCCTCGAAAGCCGCATCAAGGGTTCACTCGGCATCCTCGAGAAACACCTCGACGGCCGCGAGTTCATGCTCGGCGCGCGGCCGACGATCGCGGACCTGTCGCTGTGCGGCTACCTGTTCTTCAACGAGGAGTTCGGCATCGACTGGGCCGATTTTCCCGCGATCGCCCGCTGGCTCGACCGGCTGCGCGCGCTGCCCGGATGGAAACACCCGTACGAGTTGATGCCCGGCCATCCGCTGCCGGCGGCCGCGAAGTGAGAGCGTATCGATGGCCCTGCTGACGAGCCGCCTGTCCGACCGCGACGACCAGTTCCGTCGCAATGCCGAGGCGATGCGCGCGCTGGTCGACGACCTGCGCGCCCAGACCGAACGCGCCGCGCTCGGCGGCGGCGACGGTGCACGCCAGAAACACACCGCCCGCGGCAAGTTGCTGCCGCGTGACCGGGTCGGCCTGCTGCTCGACCCGGGCACGCCGTTCCTGGAGCTGTCGCAACTGGCCGCCCACGGCATGTACGGCGGCGATGCACCGTGTGCCGGCCTGATCACCGGGATCGGCCGGGTCAGCGGCACCGAGTGCCTGATCGTCTGCAACGATGCCACCGTCAAGGGCGGGACCTATTTCCCGATGACGGTCAAGAAACACCTGCGGGCACAGGACATCGCTCGCGAGAACCACCTGCCCTGCATCTACCTGGTGGACTCCGGCGGGGCCAACCTGCCGAACCAGGACGAGGTGTTCCCGGACCGCGACCACTTCGGCCGGATCTTCTACAACCAGGCCACGCTGTCGGCGCAGGGCATCGCGCAGATCGCGGTGGTGATGGGCTCGTGCACGGCCGGTGGTGCGTACATGCCGGCGATGAGCGACGAGACGGTGATCGTGCGCAACCAGGGCACGATCTTCCTCGGCGGACCGCCGCTGGTGAAGGCGGCCACCGGCGAAGTGGTCAGCGCCGAGGACCTGGGCGGCGGCGACGTGCACACCCGGCTGTCGGGGGTGGCCGATCACCTGGCCGAGAACGATCGCCACGCGCTCGCACTCGCGCGCCGGATCGTCGCCGGGCTCAACCGCACCAAGGCCCCGTCGCTCGCGTTGCGCGATCCGATCGCCCCGAAGTACGCGGCCGAGGAACTGTACGGGGTCATCCCGACCGACACCCGCAAGCCCTACGACGTGCACGAAGTGATCGCGCGGCTGGTCGACGGCAGCGAGTTCGACGAGTTCAAGGCCCGCTACGGCACGACGCTGGTCTGCGGCTTCGCGCACCTGCACGGGATGCCATTGGGCATCGTCGCCAACAACGGCATCCTGTTCTCGGAATCGGCGAACAAGGGTGCCCACTTCATCGAACTGTGCGCGCAGCGTCGGATCCCGCTGCTGTTCCTGCAGAACATCACCGGTTTCATGGTCGGGCGCAAGGTCGAGAACGAAGGCATCGCACGCGCCGGCGCGAAGATGGTGACCGCGGTCGCCTGCGCGCAGGTGCCCAAGTTCACGGTGATCATCGGCGGCTCGTTCGGCGCCGGCAACTACGGGATGTGCGGCCGGGCCTATTCGCCGCGACTGCTGTGGATGTGGCCGAACGCACGCATCGGCGTGATGGGCGGCGAACAGGCCGCCTCGGTGCTGGCGACCGTGCGCCGCGACGGCATCGAGGCCAGGGGTGCGCAATGGAGCGCCGAGGAGGAAGCGGCGTTCCGCGCGCCGATCCTCGCGCAGTACGAAACGCAGGGACACCCCTACTACGCGACTGCGCGGTTGTGGGACGACGGGGTCATCGATCCCGCGGACACGCGGCAATGCCTGGCGCTCGGGATGTCGGCCGCACTGAACGCACCGATCGCCGAGACCCGCTTCGGTGTGTTCCGGATCTGATCGCCGAGGAGGGTGGACGACCATGAACACGACATCGAGCTACACCACGATCGAGACCCATCTGGCCGCGCGGGTGGCGGTGATCTGGCTGAACCGGCCGGACATCCGCAATGCGCTGAACGACACACTGATCGCCGAACTGACCGACGCGGTCGAACGCGCGGGCGAGGACGACGAGGTCCGGGCGATCGTGCTCGCCGGCCGCGGCAGCGCATTCTGCGCCGGCGCCGACCTGAACTGGATGAAGGCGGTCCGCCACATGACCCCGGAGCAGATCGTCGCCGACACCAGCCGCCTGGCGCGGCTGCTGCGCCTGCTGCACGAGTCGCCGAAGCCGACGATCGCCCGCGTGCATGGCCCGGCGTTCGCCGGCGGACTCGGCCTGGTCGCCGCCTGCGACATCGCGGTCGCCGCCCACGAGGCCACCTTCTGCCTGTCGGAGGTCAAGCTCGGCCTGATCCCGGCGACGATCGGCCCGCACGTCGTGCGCTCGATGGGAGAACGCGCCGCGTATCGCTACATGCTGACCGCCGAGGTGTTCGACACGGCCGAGGCCTACCGGATCGGCTTCGTGCAGGAGATCGCACCGGCCGCGGAACTCGACGGCACGATCAACGCGATGCTCGGCCGGCTGATGCTGGCCGGGCCGAAAGCCCTGGAAGCGACCAAGCAGCTGATCCGCGACGTCGCCAACCGCCCGGTCGATGACACGCTGGCCGAGGACACCGCGCGCCGGATCGCCGCGATCCGCACGTCGCCCGAGGGCCAGGAAGGCATGGCGTCGTTCCTCGAGCGGCGCAAGCCGGCGTGGGTGCCGCCCGAACCTGGCAGCGCATCGTGACGCGGCCCGACGATCGATCGGAGGCGCCGTGTTCGACAAGATACTGATCGCCAACCGGGGAGAGATCGCCTGCCGGGTCGCGATCACCGCGCGCAGGCTCGGCGTGCGCACGGTCGCCGTCTACTCGGAAGCGGACCGTTCGGCCCGGCACGTGCGACTGTGCGACGAAGCGTTCGGCATCGGCCCGCCGCCGGCGCGTGAGTCGTACCTGCGCGGCGACGTGATCCTCGAGGTCGCGCGCCGCGCCGGCGCCCAGGCGATCCACCCCGGCTACGGCTTCCTGTCGGAGAACGAGGCCTTCGCCCGGGCGGTGGCCACCGCGGGCCTGGTGTTCATCGGCCCGCCGCCGGCGGCGATCGCCGCGATGGGCAGCAAGTCGGCGGCCAAGGCGCTGATGGCCACAGCCGGCGTGCCGCTGGTGCCCGGTTACCACGGCGACGACCAGGATCCGGGGCTGCTGCGTGCCGAGGCCGGGCGGATCGGTTATCCGGTGATGATCAAGGCGAGTGCCGGCGGTGGCGGCAAGGGCATGCGGCTGGTGAGCACCGACGACCAGTTCGACGCGATGCTGGCGTCGTGCCGGCGCGAGGCGAAGAACGCGTTCGGCGACGATCGTGTGCTGGTCGAACGGTTCGTCGAACGGCCGCGGCACATCGAGATCCAGGTCTTCGCCGACACCCGGGGCGATGCGGTGCACCTGTTCGAGCGCGACTGCTCGGTGCAGCGCCGCCATCAGAAGGTGATCGAAGAAGCGCCCGCACCCGGCATGACCGCCGCGCGCCGCCAGGCGATGGGCGAGGCCGCGGTGGCCGCGGCGCGGGCGGTCGGTTATGTCGGCGCGGGCACCGTCGAGTTCATCGCCGATCCGCGCGGCGAGTTCTACTTCATGGAGATGAACACGCGGCTGCAGGTCGAACATCCGGTGACCGAGATGATCACCGGCCAGGACCTGGTCGAATGGCAGTTGCGGGTCGCCGCCGGCGAGCCGCTGCCGTGCACACAGTCGCAGCTCGTGATCACCGGTCATGCGATCGAGGCGCGGATCTACGCCGAAAACGCCGACAAGGGTTTCCTGCCGTCGATCGGGCGGCTCGCCCACCTGCGCACGCCACCGGCGGTCGCCTTCGAACGCGGCGCCGGGATCGATGGCGCGCCGGCCGCGGTCCGCATCGACAGCGGGGTGCGCGCCGGCGACGAGATCAGCGCAAACTACGACCCCATGATCGCCAAGCTGATCGTCTGGGGCGCCGACCGGGACACGGCGATCCGACGGATGCAGGTGGCACTGGCCGGCTTCGAGGTCGTCGGTCCGTCGACCAACGTCGATTTCCTCGGTCGCCTGATGACCACGAGGGCCTTCATCGACGCCGACCTGGACACCGCGCTGATCGAGCGCGAGCAGGCGGCGTTGTTCCCGCCGCCGGTGATGCTGCCGCTGTCGACGCTGGCGATCGCCGCGGCCGCGGTGCTGGCCGACGAGAACGCCGAGCTCGATGCACAGGTTGCCAGCGGCTGGCACGACCCGTTCGCGGCGCGCAGCGGCTGGCGCCTGAACAGCCATCAGCACCGTGAGCTGGTCTTCCATCACGCGGGCGAGGCGACGACACTCACCGTCGAGTATGCCGCCGAGGGCTACACGGTCCGGCGCGCCGGCGCGATCGACACCGAAGTGATCACGCTGGCCGACCTGGCGCTGCGCGACGGCCGGTTGACCGCGCAGGTGGGCGCCCGCGCGGTCGATGCCGGTGTCGTGATCGCCGAGGAAGTGCTGCACCTGTTCCTGCCCTCCGGGCACCTGAGCCTCGGGTATGCGCTGCCGCTGGCCCACGCGGACGAAGGTGCCGCCGAGGAGAGCCGGCTGACCGCGCCGATGCCGGGCAAGGTGATCGCGCTGATGGTCGAGGCCGACACCCGCGTGACGAAGGGCCAGCCGCTGCTGGTGATGGAAGCGATGAAGATGGAACACACGATCTGCGCACCGGCCGACGGGCGCATCACCGGCCTGCTGTACCGGGTCGGTGAACAGGTGGCCGAAGGCGCGCAACTGATCGGCTTCGACGCCGCGACGACCGCCGCATGACCGCGACACCATCACCGCCTTCGGTGATCGTCGTCTTCCCGAAGGCCGAGACCGAGAATCGCTGGCAGCAGGCGCTCGCCCGGGCACTGGCCGGGCGGGCACCGCGACTCGCCGTGCGGACTTTCCATGCCGCCGGCGAGTCGCTGCGCGACGGTCCTGCGCCGGAGGCGCTGTACGCGGTCGGCTGGGAGCCGCCCGCGAAGTTCTTCGAGCGGAACCCGCAGCTGCGGGCGTTTTTCTCGGCGGGTGCCGGCGTCGACCACCTGCTGCGCCATCCGGGCCTGCCACCGTCGGTGACGGTGGTCCGGCTGGAGGACGCCGGCATGGCCTCGCAGATGGCCGAGTACTGCTGCCACGAGGTGTTCACGCTGTTCCGTCGTTACCGCGACTACGAGCAGCAGCAGCACAACGGCGTCTGGGCCGAACTGCGCACCGTCCGCCGCGGCGACTTCGTGATCGGTGTGTTCGGCCTCGGGGTGCTCGGCACCCACGTCGCGACGACGCTGGCCGGGTTCGGCTATTCGGTGATCGGTTATTCGCGCAGCCCGCGCTCGTTGCCCGGCATCGAGTGCTACAGCGGCCCCGGACAGCTCGACACGTTCCTCGGCCGCAGCCGTGTGCTGATCCTGCTCGCACCGCTGACCGCGCAGACCGAGAACATCATCGATGCCCACGCGCTCAAGCGACTGCCGGCCGGCGCCCACGTGATCAACGTCGCGCGCGGCGGACTGCTCGACGAACAGGCGCTGCTCGAATCACTCGATTCCGGCCACCTGGCGAGCGCGCGCCTGGACGTATTCCGCACCGAACCGCTGCCCGTGGGGCATCCGTTCTGGTTCCATCCTAAAATCCGGCTCACGCCGCATGTCGCGGCGATGACCCTGCTGCATCAGAGCGTCGAGCAGATCAGCGACAAGATCGCCGCGCTCGAACGTGGTGACCAGGTCACGGGTTGCATCGAACGGGATCGAGGATATTGAGCAAACGTCGGACAAGTTCCAGTATCCGGGCCCGGTTGATCGCGCCCCTGATCGCGCTGTCGATCGGGGTGTTCGCGAGCGCCCGTCCGGTCGATGCGGGGGCCGCGGAGACGGCGACCGCGCCGGTGAAGAAACGCGAAGCGACAACAACCCCGGCGCCGAAGGCCAGGCCGGCGAAGGCGCCGGCTTCGAAAACGCAGTCGACGGCGCCGCGCGGCGCAACGAAAACGGGGTCGCAGGCCGGCACCGAGCCGCGACGCGGTCATGCGAACCGACCGTCGAAGGCGGCGCCTGCGGTGGCCCCCAACGCGGCCCCCAGGTCGTCTCAGAAGCCGGTCAACAAGTCGGCGCCGAGAGCCGAGCCGAAATCCGCCGAGCCGGCGCCCGGGACACCGGCCGACCAGGTCAATGCGGAGGCACCGCCGACACTCAGGCAGTTGCAGGCGCGGGCGTGTTCATCGAAAGCAGGTAACGCGCGGGTGGTCTGCCACCAACGCGAACGGTTCCGCTTCTGCCGCGGGAAATACGGGCAACACGCGGACTGTCCGGCGCAGGCCGTGAAGCCGTAGTCGTCGCCGCGCGACGAACGGCATCACTGCAAGACACACCCCTTGACCTTGTCCCGCGTCAGCAGCGGCACATCGACCGGTGCGACGCGCCAGATCTTCTGCGCGTAGTCGCGGATCGACCGGTCCGACGAGAACGACCCTGATCGCGCGCTGTTGAGGATCGACATCCGGGTCCACGTCGACGCGTCGCGATAGGTCGCATCGACCCGCTGCTGGCATCGGACGTAGGCCGGGAAATCGGCCAGCACCAGGTACGGGTCGTGGTGGATCAGTGTGTCGAGCATCGGACGGAACAGGTCGCGGTCGCCGCGGCTGAAGTGGCCGCTGCCGACCAGTTCCAGCGTCGCGCGCAGGTTCTCGTCGCGCGCCAGGCAATCGGCGGGCCGGTAGCCCGAGGCCCACAGCGCCTCGACCTCGTCGACCGTCATCCCGAACAGGAAGAAGTTCTCGGCACCGACCGCATCGCGGATCTCGATGTTCGCCCCGTCGAGGGTGCCGACGGTCAGCGCCCCGTTCATCGTGAATTTCATGTTGCCGGTGCCCGAGGCCTCCTTGCCGGCGGTCGAGATCTGTTCGGAGACGTCGGCCGCCGGATAGACGTCGTGTCCGGCGCTGACGTTGAAGTTGGGCAGGAAGACGACCTTGATCAGGTCGCGGACCGCCGGATCGGCGTTGACGACCTCGCCGACCGCGTTGATCAGCTTGATGATCAGCTTGGCCGCCCAGTAGCCGGGAGCGGCCTTGCCGCCGAACAGGAACGTGCGCGGCGCGATCGTCAATGCCGGGTCGTCGCGCAGCCGGCGATACAGGTCGACGACCTGCAGGATCGCCAGGTGCTGGCGCTTGTATTCGTGCAGCCGCTTGACCTGCACGTCGAAGATCGAATGGGGATCGAGCGCCACACCGGTAGCCCGCAGCACCCGGGTGGCCAGCGTGCGCTTGTTCTCCAGCTTGATCGCGCGCCAGCGGTCCTGGAAGGCGGCATCGTCCGCATGGACCTCCAGGCCCCGCAGCCGGGTCAGGTCGGTGAGCCAGCCCTCGCCGAGGGTCTCGTCGAACAGCGCCGACAGGCGCGGGTTGCTCAGCGCGACGAAACGGCGCGGCGTCACGCCGTTGGTGACGTTGGTGAACTTGTCCGGCCACAACGCATGGAAATCGCGCAATACGTCGCGACGCAGCAGTTCCGAGTGCAGCTCGGCGACGCCGTTGATCGCATGGCTGCCGACGCAGGCCAGGTGGGCCATGCGCACGTAGCGCTCGCCGTGTTCGTCGATCAGCGACAGGCGTGCGAGCAAGGCGTCGTCGCCCGGGAACCGCGCGCGGACCTCCGCCAGGAACGGGGCATTGATTCGGAAGATGATCTCCAGGTGTCGCGGCAGCACCTCGCGGAACAGCGGCAGCGGCCAGCGCTCCAGCGCCTCGGGCAGCAGCGTGTGGTTGGTGTAGCCGAAGGTCTTGCGGGTGATGTCCCAGGCCTCGTCCCAGGCGAGCCCCTGCTCGTCGACGAGCAGGCGCATCAGTTCGGCCACGGCCACCGCCGGATGGGTGTCGTTCAGCTGGATCGCGAACTTCTCGTGGAACGAGGTCAGCGGCAGCCGCTGCGTGCGCATGATCCGCATCATGTCCTGCAGCGAACACGACACGAAGAAGTACTGCTGCTCCAGGCGCAGCTTCTTGCCTTGGATCGTCTCGTCGTTCGGATACAGGATCTTGGTGATGTTCTCGAGCACGGTCTTGCGGTTCACCGCCCCGAAGTAGTCGCCGCGATTGAAGCAGTCGAGGTCGAACGCCTCGGGTGATTCGGCGCGCCACAGGCGCAGCGTGTTCGCGGTGTGGGTGCGGAAACCGAGGATCGGCGTGTCGTACGGGATGCCGTTGACGATCCGGTCAGGGACCCAGCGCACCTGTTCCCGGCCGTCGGCATCGAGGTGGCGCTCGGTGTGGCCGCCGAGCCTGACCTCGACCGTCCACTCCGGTCGCATCAGTTCCCAGGGATTGTCGTGGCGCAGCCAGCGGTCGGTCTTCTCGACCTGCCAGCCGTCCTGGATCTCCTGCTGGAAGATGCCGTGTTCATAGCGGATGCCGTAGCCCAGCGACGGCAGTCCGAGCGTGGCCATCGAGTCGATGAAGCAGGCGGCCAGCCGGCCCAGGCCGCCGTTGCCCAGCCCCGGTTCGATCTCGTCCGCGAGCAGCATGTCCAGATCGAGCCCGAGCTCGGCCATCGCCTGCTGCGCCGCGGGAAGAATGCCCAGGTTGATCAGGTTGTTGCCCATGTGCGGCCCGATCAGGAACTCCGCGGACAGGTAGGCGACCGTGCGCGCGCCCTGCTGGGTATAGGCCGCCGCCGTGCTGATCCAGCGCTGCAGCATCCGGTCTCGGACCACGTGGGCCAGCGCCAGGTGGTAGTCGGTGCGCGTGGCCAGCCCGGGAAACTTCCCCTGGACACAGAACAGGTTGTCGAGGAACGCCCGTTTCAGCGCGTCCTTGCTCAACCCGGTGCGATCTTCCTCGGGTTGGTGCGCCGACGGGTCGGCCGATGGGTGCGAAGCGATGTTCACGAGTGTCTCCTCCCTGGATCAGGGCAACTTTTGCAAGAAACACGCCGACGGAGTGCGCGCCATCGGGACCGGCCACCCGGGCCGGGCGCGCCAGTGCCATCCCGGCCCGCCGCGGCCGCCCTTGGTATCCTCTGGCCATGTCCCTGCCCACCCGCGTCCACCTGACCGAAGTCGGGCCCCGAGACGGCCTGCAGAACGAGGCGCAGCCGGTGCCCGCGGCCACCAAGATCGAACTGTGCCGGCGGCTGCTCGATGCCGGCGTCCGCGCACTCGAGGTCACCTCGTTCGTGTCGCCGAAGTGGGTCCCCCAGATGGCCGATGCAGCCGAAGTGCTCGCCGGCATCCCGAGGCCGGCAGGTGTGACCCTCTCCGCGCTGGCGCCGAACATGAAGGGCTTCGAAGGCGCGCTCGCGGCGGGCGTGGACGAGGTCGTGATCTTCGGCGCGGCCAGCGAGGCATTCTCGCAGAAGAACATCAACTGTTCGATCGCCGAGAGCATCGAGCGTTTCCGTGTCGTCGCCGAGGCCGCGAAGGCCAACGGCCTGCGGCTGCGTGCCGCGGTGTCGACCGCACTCGGCTGTCCGTACCAGGGCGAAGTGCCGATCGCCTCGGTGGTCGATGTCGTCCAGCGGCTCGGTGATCTCGGTTGCGACGAGATCGGCGTCGCCGACACCATCGGGGTCGGCACCGCGGGCCGCGTCAAGGCCGTGTTCGAGGCGGTCGGCGCGGTGTATCCGCTGGCGCGGATCTCCGGTCACTTCCACGACACCTATGGCCAGGCGATCGCCAACATCCTCGCCTGCCTGGAGATCGGCGTCGCCCGATTCGACTCGTCGATCGCCGGGCTCGGCGGCTGCCCTTATGCGAAGGGCGCCACCGGCAACGTCGCCACCGAGGATGTCGTCTACCTGCTGCACGGGATGGGGATCGAGACCGGCCTGGACCTGGACCGGCTGGTGGACACCGGGCAGTGGATCTCCCAGGCGATCGGCCGCGTGAACTCGTCGCGCGCCGGCAAGGCGCTGGCCGCGAAACGTGCCGTCGCGGTCGCCGGCTGATGCGCGCCGCGTCGATCGGGTGGCGACGATGAGCGCCGGTGACGTCCGCGTGCCGACCGGTGCCGACGGTCGTGTCGCCTCCCCGTGCAACTCGATCTGTCGCATCGATCCGGCCAGCGGCTGGTGTGTCGGCTGCCAGCGCACGATCGACGAGATCGCGCGCTGGGGGCAGATGGACGAGGCCGACAGGCACCGCGTCTGGCACGTGCTGTTCGAACGCCGCCGGCAGGTCTGACCGACCGAGGCGCGCGAATGACCGGCCTGCCCGATTCGATCCGTGTGCTCGAACGCGACTGGCTGTCCAGCAACCAGGTGCTGATGATCGACGACAACGGCGCAACCGTCGTCGACACCGGGTACGTGAAACACGCCCCGCTGACCGTCGAACTGGTGGCCTGGGGGCTCGCCGGCCGCCCGCTGTCGCGGATCGTCAACACCCACCTGCACTCCGACCACTGCGGCGGCAACGCGTCGCTGCAGCGGCGCTTCGGCTGCACGATCACGATTCCCGCCGCCTGCGCGGATGCGGTCGATGCGTGGGACGAAGGTGCACTGAGCTACCGCGACACCGCGCAGCAGTGTGAACGTTTCCTGCACGACGACACGATCGCGGCGGGTGATGTGATCGAGGGCGGTGGCCTGCGATGGCAGGTGCACGCGGCGCCCGGCCACGATCCGACGTCGGTGATCCTGTTCGAACCGACACATCGCGTGCTGATGTCGGCCGACGCGTTGTGGGAACACGGCTTCGGCGTGATCTTCCCGGAACTGGCCGGCGAATCCGGTTTCGCCGAGCAGCAGGCGGTGCTCGACCTGATCGAACGGCTCGATCCCGCGATCGTGCTGCCCGGACACGGACCGATGTTCACCGATGTGCACGCCGCGGTGAAACGCGCGCGCTCGCGGCTGGCCGCGCTGCGCGGTGATGTGAGACGCAACGCGCGCCATGCACTGAAGGTGCTGATCAAGTACCAGCTGCTGGCCCGGGAACGGGTGCTCGAACCGGTGCTGTTCGAGGAACTGCGCGGTGCGAAGATCATGGTCGATTCGGCACGCCTGGCGGGAATGCAGACCGATGAAGCGTTGGCATGGGCGGTGTCGGAGCTGACGGCACCGGGCCTGATCCGCCGCGACGGACCGTGGCTGGTGGATGCGACCGGGATCCGATGACCGGCGATCGGGGCAATGCCACGGCAGCGCCGGACGCTGTCAGACTACCGGCATGAACGCCTCGACCCGCCTTGCCGCCCTGGCCACCCGTGCCGCCTGCCTGGCAGGCCTCGCCGCGCTGGGGGCCGCCTCACCCGCCCACGCCGCCGACCTGTGCGCCGGCACCGGCAGCTACCCGCTCAAGCCGCTGATCGGCGGAGAGGCCACCGACCTGTGCCGGGTCAAGGCCAAGGCGGTCCTGGTCGTCAACACCGCGAGCCAGTGCGGCTTCACGCCGCAGTACGAGGGGCTCGAGAAGCTGCACCAGCGCTACCGGGACAAGGGACTGATGATCGTCGCGATCCCGGCCAACGATTTCGGTGCGCAGGAAAGCGGCAGCAACCAGGACATCGCCAGCTTCTGCAAGATCAACTACGGCGTCAGTTTCACCGTCACCGAGAAGCTCGTGATGCCGATCCAGCGTGATCCGCTGTTCGCGAAACTCGCGGCGGCCTCGGGCGAGATGCCACGCTGGAACTTCTACAAGTACCTGGTCACGAGCGACGGCAAGGTGAAGAGCTTCGACTCGAACGTGGAGCCGATGTCGGGTCGGCTGGTGAAGGCGGTCGAGGGTGCGCTGGCCGCGCCACTCTGATCCCGCATCGACCGCGTTCACTGCGGATCGGCAACCGGCCTCGGTTCCTCGCCGCGTTCGACCGCAGCCTGCAGTCCCGCTTCGGCCAGGCGCCCGGCGGCGATGAAGGCACGCTCCGCGCGCTCCCTGCCCAGCGCGATCAGTTCCTCGGCCTTCCAGAACTCGTGGAACGCACAGGCGTTGCGCGGCACGTCGACCATCACGTCCGGTGAATACGCGGCGAGCTTGAGCCGGGCGATCGTGTTCTGCATCGTGTCCATCGACGCGAACGCGACATCGACGAATCCCAGCGAACGGATCTCCGGGGGCCGTGACGGATACAGGCTTTCGATGAACGCGCGGATGCGCTGGTGATACGCGTTGCCGGCGGGCGCGGGTGGCGGCGGCGGCGCGGCCGCCGGAGGCTCGGCGCGACCGTTCAGGCTCACGGCGACGATCAGGTCGGTGTGATCGTTCAGTGTCGGGGCGATCGGGATCGGGTTGACCAGGCCGCCGTCGAGCAGTTGCCGGCCGTTGTGGTCGAACGGCGTGAACACCAGCGGCGTTGCGATCGAAGCCCGGATCGCATCGAAGAGTTTTCCGGTGCGCAGCCACACCTCCTTGCCGGAATCCAGGTCGGTCGCCACCGCGGTGTAGGAGATCGGCAGTTCCTCGATCGCGCAGTCGCCGATCAGTTCGCGCAGCACCCCCATCACCCGCTCGCCCCGGACCAGTCCGCTGCGGCCGAACGACAGGTCGACCAGGCGCAACACGTCCATCCGCTCGAGGGCCCTGACCCACTCGGCGTAGGTGTCGAGTTTGCCCGCCGCATAGATGCCGCCGACCAGCGCGCCCATCGACGACCCGGCGATCGAACGGATCTCGTAGCCCTGCTCGGTCAGCCACTGGATCACGCCGATGTGCGCGAGACCGCGCGCGCCGCCGCTGCCGAGGACCAGCGAGATCGTCTTCGAGGGGGTCGTCATCGTCGTCTGCATCCGGACCGTGTGGACTCCATGCTACCGGAGGCGCCGGCTGCCGGCGGCGAGTGACACTTTCACTGCGGGATCGGACGCGCCGCAATCGACCGTCCCGCATCGGCGTCATAGCCTCCTCGCCACCCGGCGCGTATACCGTCGGCATGACCCGTCGCCGCTCGTTGTTGCTCGCCATTGCCGCCGCATTGCCGGTGGCCATCTCACGACGTGCCGGGGCCGACACCTGGCCCGCACGCGAGATCCGCATCGTGGTCCCGTTCGCGCCCGGCGGCACCGCCGACCTGATCGCCCGGCTGGTGGCCGGGCCACTCGCACGCGAACTCGGCACCGCCGTCGTCGTGGACAACCGGGCCGGCGCCGGTGGTGCGCTCGGCACCGACCTGGTGGCGAAATCCGCTCCCGATGGCCATGTGCTGGGTATCGCGACCCAATCGACACACGCCGCCAACCCGGCGCTCAATCCGAAGCTGCCGTACGACCCGCTCGCCGATTTTGTGCCGATCTCGGCGCTTGCGCTCGTTCCCGGAGTGCTCGCGGTGCACCCGTCGGTCCCCGCGACGACGATGGCCGGACTGATCGCGTTCGTCCGCGACCATCCGGGCAAACTCGCCTACGGCACGCCGGGCATCGGCTCGCTCGGGCATCTGCTGATGGCGCAGTTCGAGCGCCGGCACCGGCTGGAACTGGTGCACGTGCCCTACCGCAGCGGCGCGGCGCTGCTGGCCGACGCACTCGCCGGTCACCTGCAGGTGGTCGGCGACAACCTGCCCTCGGCGCTGCCGCATCTGCGTGACGGCGCGCTGCGTCCACTCGCGGTGCTGGCCCGGCAACGCGTCGCCGCGCTTTCCGACGTGCCGACCTATGCCGAGCTGGGCTTCGGCGAGATCGGACGGCCGGCCTGGTTCGGACTGGTCGCTCCCGCCGGCACGCCGGCGCTTGTGATCGAACGCATCAACCGGGCGCTGCACGCGGTGTTGCGGCAACCCGAGGTGGTCCGTGCACTCGCGCCCTCGGGAAGCGAGCCGACGCCAGGCACCCCCGACGAGTTCGCCGGCGCGATGCGGACCACGCTGGCCGAGTTCCAGGCCGTGGTCTCGGCCCGCCGGATCTCGCTCGACTGACGCCGGCAGCGACGATGGCGGACAGCGCGGAGAACCGCTTGCCGGCCGCACGAGCCGATGGGCCATCACAAGGCCAGCCGCAAGGCCCGCCGCTCCTCGAACGAGACGCGCCGCTGGCGCGCCTGGACGAGATCGCGCGCCGGGTGCAGCAGCGCCGGCAAGGTGAATGTGTGCTGGTCCACGGCGAAGCCGGCATCGGCAAGACCTCGCTGGTGCACTCGTTCGTCCGTTCACTCGAGCCGGCGACGATCGAACTGCTGATCGCCAGCAACGAGGCGCTCTATACACCCCGGCCGCTCGGACCGCTGGTCGACCTGGCCGATCGTTTCCCGCCGTCGGTATCGAAGGCGCTGTACCAGGGCAACGCGTGGAGCGGCCTGTTCCCGGCGCTTCTCGCCCATCTGCGCGACGCCTCCCGACCGATCGTGTTCGTCATCGAGGACCTGCACTGGGCCGACGCGGCGACGCTCGACTTCGTGCGCTATCTCGCACGGCGGCTGCACGACGTCGCGCTGATGCTGCTGCTCACCTACCGCAGCGACGAACTCGCCGCCGACCATCCGCTGCGGCGCGCGATCGGCGACCTGCCGGCGACACACACGACCCGGATCGCGCTCTCACCGTTGTCGGCCGATGCGGTCGCCACGCTCGCCCGGCGCGCCGAGCGACCCGCACGGCGCGTGTACGAGGCCACCGGCGGCAACCCGTTCTTCGTGACCGAGCTGCTGAGCACCGAGGGCAGCGGCCTGCCGCCGTCGATCAACGACGCGGTGCTGGCTCGACTGGCCGCCCTGTCGCCGCCGGCGCGCGAGCTCGCCGAGTGGATCAGCGTGTTCCCGAACCAGGTCGACGCGGGACTGCTGAAGGTGGTCGCACCGGACGCACAGGACAGCGTCGACGAGGCGCTGCAGCGGGGCCTGCTGGTCACACGCGGCGAGGCACTGGCGTTTCGCCACGAGCTGGCGCGCGAAGCGGTGCATCAGTCGATCACGCCGTACCGGCGCGCGCGCCTGCACACGGCGATCTTCGCCGCCTTGAGTGATTGCGACGATGACGACGCGTCGCTGCCGCGCCGGGTCCATCACGCCGAAGGCGCCGGCCTGGTCGACGACGTGCTGCGCCTGGCGCCACGGGCGGCGCGCCACGCGGCGGCCGCCGGCGCACACCGGGAGGCCGCGCGGCTGTACGCACTGGCGCTGCGACACGGCACGTCGCTGCCACCCGCGGAACTCGTCGACCTGCTCGGTGCCCGTGCGGACGCCTGTGCACTCACCAGCCAGCACGGCGAGGCGATCCGCGCCCGACGCGAGGCCCTCGCGCTGGCCAGGCAACTCGGCGATCGTCATCGCGAAGGGGTCAGCCTGCGCTGGCTCGCGCGGCTGCACGGATGGAGCGACTGCCTCACGACGGCGTTCACACACGCCCGCGCCGCGATCGCGGTGCTGGAGACGCTGCCTCCCGGCGCCGAGCTGGCGATCGCCTACAGCACGCTTTCGCACCTGAGCCTGGCCGCCGGTCACATGGACGACGTCCGGACCTGGGGCGACAAGGCGATCACCCTCGCCGAGCGGCTGGGCGACGCGGAAGCCGCGAGCCAGGCGATGAACAGCGTCGGCATCGCCCGGCTGCGGAGCGGCGACGATGCGCCGGGCTGGGCAACACTCGAAAGTGCCCGCGACCTCGCGATCGAACATCACCTGGATGCCGAGGCGGCCCTCGCTTTCAACAACCTGCACACGATGGCACTGGTGCACCGGCACTTCGCACGCGCGATCGAACATGCCGAAAGCGGCATCGCGTTCTGCGAAAGCAAGGGCATCGACGTGTTCACCGCGCGGATGCTGATCCGTCGTGCGTTCGCGTACCTGCAGACCGGGCGCTGGGATCTGGCGGCCACCGATCTTTCCGAGGTCCGCGAACACCACGCGCTGATGCCGATGGAACGGGCGACCGCCGATTTCATCCAGGGCCTGCTCGACCTGCGTCGCGGCGCCACCGGGGCACCCGAACGGCTGGCCCAGGTCATCTCGGAGATGCAGCGGCTCGGTGTCCGCATCTGGTTCACTTCCGCCGCCGCCGCGTGCGCCGAGATCGCCTGGCTGCGCGGTGATGCGGATGCGGTTCGCGAGGTGGTCGAGCCCGCGCTGGCGCAGGCGATCGCCTGCGGTGATCGCTGGTGCGCCGGCGAACTGGCGGCGTGGCTGATGCGGGCCACCGGCACGAAGCGTTCACCGCGCGTGGTGCTGGCCGGTCCGTACGACCTGGAGAGCACCGGGCTCACCCGTGACGCGGCCGAGACGTGGGCGCGGCTCGGATGCCCGTACGAACAGGCGCTTGCACTGGCCGGTGGTGGCGAAGCCGAGGTGCGCGAGGCACTGGAACGCTTCGAGCGGCTCGGCGCCACGCCGGCCGTGACGGCGACCCGTCGCCGGCTGCGCGCGCTCGGCGCGCGCGGTGTGTCGCGGGGTCCGCAACCGCGGACCCGCGACAATCCGCACGGCCTGACCGCGCGCGAACGCGAGGTGTTCGAACTGCTGCTGCTGGGCCTGTCGAACGCGGCGATCGCCGCACGCCTGCATCGCTCCGAGCGCACGGTCGAGCATCACGTGGCCGCCGCCTTCGGCAAGCTCGGCGTCAACTCGCGCGCCGGGCTGATCGCCACCTTCGGGCCGGTGCGTCCCCGCACGGTCTCGAGCGGCCGCTCGCAGCGGTCGGATATGGGTACCGCCGCGGCCTGAATTGGGTAGTCCCACGGATTCGGCGGCCTGTCGATCCTCCTATCTTCGTGACCATGACGACGGTGCTGCGACTCGCGGCGCCGGTCACCGGAACACGGAGACCATCATGTCCGGATCACACGCAGGCAACGACGCCTCCGACGATTTCGAGAAGCTGACGATCCCGGACGTGGCCGTCGAGAAGGACCCGACCGGCGCAGGCGGCGGCGGGGGCGGATCGCCGAAGGTCTGGACGATCAGCGGCCAGTTGCGCGTCCGGGAAAGCGAGATCCTCGCCGACGGCAATCACCGCGACCGCGACCTGAAGGGCATCGAGGTCAAGGTTTCTGCTTCCGACATCGGTGCCGACGGTCCGTGGACCGACTGGGGCACCGTGCGCACCGACGCGACCGGCCGCTACTCGCTGCGTGAATCGAACAGCGGCAAGACCCGCTTCTTCCGGGTGCAGGCACGCCTGGTCGCCGGTGATCTCGAGGTCAACGACTCCAAACTCGACGACGTGATGGCGCTGGATCCATTCGACCGCAACTGGCGCACCGTCTGGAAATCCGAGAAGCAGCTCGAGGGACCGGCGGTGTCGGTGGGCACCCGGGTGTTCGCCGCCGGCGGCGGCTACGACCTCGGCAACGAGACCTTCCGCCGCCAGGCGCTCGTCTGGTACGTGCTGCGCACCGTGATCGACCGGCTGGTGCAGGAGGACGCCTGGTTCGCGATGAAACGCAAGATCGCGGCGATCTATCCGGCGCATGTCGTCAGCGGCACCTCGTATGCCAACGGCCTGACGCGGATGATCTACCTGCACCAGGGCAAACCCGACGACGACTGGCATCCGACGACCGTCGTCCACGAGTTCATGCACCTGTGGAACTACGATCACAACCACGGCACGATCAACTGGCTCGGTGCGATCTGCTCGCTGCGCGGCGACGACCCGGTCGACCTGGACACCCACAACACCCAGGAGAATCCGAACGTCGCCTTCGCCGAGGGGTGCTCGAACTGGGCCTCCAACGCGCTGCGGCACGCGATCTGGGGCGTGCGGCTGGCCAGGCCGCTGAACCGTCGGCATGTCGCCAGGACACTCCGGCTGTCCACGCTCGAGAACGCGGAGAAGTCCGAACACACGGTCGACAGCGGGTTGCGCCTGCTCTCGTGCAGCGCGAACCGGGGCTGGTGGAGCCATCTGTTCGGCACCGCCGACGCCGCACCGAAGAACCTGGTCGACGGGTTCGCCCATGAAGTCGGCATCGCGAAGCTGGATCGTCTCGGCGTTCCCGCCGGCGTCAACAGCCTGTCGTTGTGGGACGTGTTGCGGACATTCCGCGCCAGCCCGGCGAACGGCTGGGACACCGACCTGCAGGTCGGCAACGTCGACTACGGCATCGTGCGCTTCATCGACCGCGCCGTCGACATCCACCATCTCGGCGAAGACGTGCGCCTGATGCTCAAGCGCTGTCTCGATCCACTCGCCACCGACGAGCCGCGCGATGCGCTGCCGTCCCGGGCGAAGGCATGACGAAGGGAGAAAAGGCCATGTCACGACATCCAGGATCCATCGATTTTCCGCCTCGCGCCGCATCGCGTCGACTGGTGCGCCCGGCCTGCACGCTGGCGCTCTCGCTCGGCCTCGCGGCGAGCGCGTGGGCGCAGACGGCCCCGACCTGCAACCAGGCGCAGACGGCCGACTGCCTGTACTTCCCGTCGAGCGAGCACGAGTTCACGCAGGTCCAGCTGCGCACCGCCTACACCGATGCCGCCGGTGACCTGCGCAGCGTGGAGATGCTGGTCCGCGTGCCCGTCGGCGCGCGCGAGCCGATGCCGGTCGTGGTCTGGTCCCACGGCGGCGCCGAAGGCAAGGAGTCGCCCGCGACCAGCATGGTCGAATGGAGCGAGGCGACCGCACGTGCCGGCTACTTCACGGTGAGCATCGCCCACGCCGGGCGCAGCGGCAGCAGTCGCGGCCGCTTGTGCCCGGTCGTCGGCATTCCCGACGAACCTGCCTGCCGCAACTTCAAGTACCTGAACTGGGACCGGCCCCACGACATCCGGGCGGTGCTCGAGGAACTCGCCCGGTTGAATGCGGGTGGTCCGTTCTCGCGCCGCATCGACCTGGACCGGATCGCGGTCGGCGGGCACTCGGCCGGCAGCGGCGGCGCACAGACGGTGGCCGGCGCGAAGCGCCTGTTCGCCGACAGGCCGGTGGACCTGTCCGATCCGCGGCCGATCGCGTTCCTCGCGTTCTCGCCGCAGCAGCCGGGGGCGGAAAGTTTCTTCGACACCAAGTTCCAGCAGCCGCGGCATTCCTGGAGCGAGGTCACCCGTCCGGTCCTCACCGCCACCGGCGATGGTGACAGCACCTGCAACCCGGGACCGGAACCCGGCAGCTGCGTCGGCGACACGCCGTTCGGACGCCGCCTCGGATTCCAGCGGATGCCACCCGGCGACAAGTACCAGCTCTACCTGCACGACGCCGACGCTTTCCACACGTTGTTCGAGCTCAACGGCGAGAAGTGTGTGCAGTTGCTCGGCAACGCGGCGAAGTGCGACGAGATGGTCCGCTGGCTGTCGTCGACGGGACTCGCGTTCCTCGACGCGTACCTGCGGCGTTCGCAGGCCGCGATGCAGTGGCTGCAGAGCGATCGGATCGAGAACGCCAGCCGGGGTGTGGCCGAGTGGCTGCGCCGGTAGGCGGCGACGCGTCTTTCCCAGGTTCGCGCTGGCCGGCAGCGTTCCTGGTCACCGCCTGCCGGTCGCCACCCACTCCAAAGGAGATTCTGATGGCTTTCTTCAACGACATGGCCGCCGCACTGGCGGCATACCCCGAGACCGAAGTGACACTCGAGTTCGTCGAGGTCGGCATTCCGGGCGAAGCCCTCAACGTGGGCGAGACCGCGACCTTCAAGGTCAAGATCACCAACAACGGCCCGCTCGACCTGACCGGGGTCACGCTGCGGGTGAAGGGCCTGAATGGCGCGAAGGTCGCCGACATCGGCGTGATCGCGCCGTTCGAGCCGGAGTTCGTCACCCAGGCGGCCGTGCCGCTGGTCAGGGGCGCCGGCGGCTCCGCCCTCACGCTCGGCCCGCTGAAATTCAAGGCGCCCGCGCAGGCGACCGGAGGCTCCGTGAAGGACCTCGTCAAGGTGACCCTCGAAGACTGGGATGCCAGCCTCGACCGCATCCTGAATGTCAGGAGCCAGCCGCTCCCGACCGTCAGCAAGACCTTCTCCGACCGGGTCGTCGGCTCGTAGCCGCCGCTCGACATTCCTCACCACCGACTCGAGGAGTCAGACCATGAAACCGACCATTCTGGGCGCGCTGGCCACGGCCCTGCTTTCCGTCGCCGGCACGGCGTCGGCCGAACGCCCGGCGAACATCGCCAACACGATCTGGACCCTGCAGACCAACCGGGATGCGGTCCAGCTCGTCATCACGACCCAGGGCGGCCCCGGGGCCCCTGGCGCCGCCACCTGCCGCAACATCAACGGCGATATCGGCAATGTCGCGCACATCCGGGGCTGGTACTGCCCGGCCTCCGGGCGCATCCACTTCGTGCACCGGAACCTGGACTCCGGCGACGCGGTGCGTGTGTTCAGCGGCAACGTGTCCGACGAGGTGCCGGGCATGCCGCTCTACATGGCCGGCACGATGACGGTTCTCTTCTCCGCGTTCGGTGATCTCGGCGAGTACAACTTCTCCGCGTTTCGCTAGATCGATGCCGTCCGTGCCGATCACCGACCAGGAGCGCCGCACATGGATCTGAGCGAGCCGCTCGGCTACCTCGCGGCGCTGCTCGTGCTCGCGACCTTCTGCATGCGCGGCATGGTGTCGCTCAGGCTGGTCGCGATCACGAGCAACCTCGCCTTCATCGGCTACGCGGTGCTGGCCGGTATCGGGCCGGTGCTGCTGCTGCATGCGCTGCTGCTGCCGGTCAACGCGACGCGGCTGTGGCAGGCGCTGGTCGCGCGTGGACGCGCCAGGCAGTCAGCGACGGACGGCTCGTAGCCGCTCGGATGCGCTGCCCGGTGGCCGCTCACCGGGCGGGCCGACCCTCGATCTGTCTCGCGATGCCGATCACCTCGCGCAAGACGTTCATGTCGCCGACGTGGTTCGCCAGCACCAGCACGATGCGGCTCAGGAACTCGAGCGCCTGCTGCGGATCCTTGCCGCGCAGCGATTCGACCAGCGACTCGTAGAACTCGTCGCCGGCCGCGTACGGCCACAACGCCACCTGGTCAGGATCGTGGAAGTTCGGTTCGATGTTGAGCGGCATCGTTCGGCGCCTGGTTGTCGGATGTTGTCCGGTGTCCCTACACGTCGCCGACCGCCTGCGCGGTAGCGCGCCGCACCGCGCGGCGGATGCGCGACGGTTCGAAGCGACGATAACGTGCACAGACATGCTGGTCGGGCCGGATCACGTAGGTGGTGCCGTCGCGTGCGTCGTACCGACGGGTGGCCACGCCCTTGCTGTCGACCAGCACCCGGGCATCCTTCATCTTCGACGGCAGGTCGGTGACCAGCACCACGTCGATCGGGATCTCATCGGCGGCCAGCGCGGCGATCGCCTCGGCCACCGCCGGTGACACGGTGTCGAGGTCGCTGATGAACACCATCGCGACGAAGTGCCCGCCGAGGGCCTCGAGCAGCCACTGCTCGCCGCGCGAGCCGGCCACCGGCGCATCGTCTGCCGGGGCGCCGGGCATCATCCGGCCGCGGAACGGATCGCGGTCCGGCATGTTCAGCTCGGATCGGGTCAGGAATGCGGGCACCGACAGGCGCCCGGAATTGACCAGTGTGCGCGCGAACGGCAGCGTCGGCGCCAGCGACAACGTCGCATCGCGCAGCGCCAGGCTCGCCGCGTTCTTCGGCGTGATGAACTCGGTTGCCCGCGTCGAATTCAGGATGTTCTCGTCGGCGGCGAAGGTGCGTTCGTCGTCGTAGCTGTCCAGCAGCACCGCGGGCGCCTTCCCGCGGATCACCAGGTCCAGTTTCCAGACCAGGTTGTCGACATCCTGGATGCCCGAGTTGGCGCCCCGGGCGCCGAACGGCGAGACCTGATGGGCACAGTCGCCGACGAACAGCAGCCGGCCGTGCCGGAAGTTCTCCATGCGCCGGCACTGGAACGTGTAGACGCTGACCCATTCGAGTTCGAACGGACGGTCGGGCCCGAGCATCGACCGCACCCGTGCGACCACCCGGTCGGGCTGCTTCTCCAGTTCCGGATCGGCGTCGCGGCCGAGCTGGAAGTCGATCCGCCAGACGTCGTCGGCCTGTTTGTGCAGCAGCACCGACTGTCCGCGATGGAACGGCGGATCGAACCAGAACCAGCGTTCGGCCGCGAACTCGGCCTTCATGACGACATCGGCGATCAGGAACCGGTCGTCGAAGACGCGGCCTTCGACCTCGAGCCCGAGCATCCGGCGCAGGCCACTGCGGGCACCGTCGGCGATGATCAGCCAGTCGGCCGCGAGCTGGTAGTACCCGTCCGGTGTCTCGACCGTCAGCAACGTGTGGTCGTCACGGACCGCAACCGCTGCGACCCGATGTTTCCAGCGCAGGTCGAGCCCCTCGGTGCGCGCGGCCGCGTGCACCAGGTGCTCCTCGAAGTGGTACTGCTGCAGGTTGACCATCGCCGGTCGTCGATGGTCGGACTCCGGCAGCAGGTCGAAGCGGAACACCTCACCTTCGCCGAAGAACGTGCGCCCGAGGTGCCACGGCACGCCGTGTGTGGTGACCGCGTCGCCGACGCCGAGCCGATCGAGAATCTCCAGCGTGCGCTTCGCGTAACAGACCGCGCGTGAGCCGACGCTGACCGTGTCGTCCTCGTCGAGCAGCAGAACCGGCTGGCCGCGACGGGCGAGGTCGATCGCGGCGACCAGGCCGACCGGTCCGGCGCCGACGATCACCACCGGCATGCGGCGGGGCCGTATCGAGGGCCCCCCGAGTTCCGGCGGGCGCCGGTATTCGTAGCGAGGGTAGGTGTGGGTCCGAAGCATCGTCGCCGCCGTGGTCGGACCGGCGCGGACCTCGCGAGGCTCGGGGCTCGAGGCTTGCGCTTGCCCGCCGGTTGTCCGGGTGTGGGAACGAGCCTAACGGCTCGCCTGCCCCGTGCCATGACATGGATCAATCGGCGCCCGACAGTCGCCGCGGACACCCCACCCGGGGAATCGGCGCGGCCATGCCGGCGACAGTGGTTTGGCCGGCGAGCCTGCGGTTCGTTCTAGACTTTCAGTAATTTCTGAAAATTGACGCCAGGAATCGATGATGACCCTGGTGACGTCACAACAGCTTCCATTTCCCCGGACCGCCGATGACCCTGACTCCCCTGGTTCAATCCTTCGTGCTCCATTTCGGCGAGATGGGCAGCCGCTGGGGCATCAACCGCACCGTCGGGCAGATCTACGCCCTGATCTTCGTGTCGGCGCGGCCGGTCAATGCCGACGAGATCGCCGAGGCGCTGGCCTTCTCGCGCTCGAACGTCAGCATGGGCCTGAAGGAACTCGAGTCGTGGCGGCTGGTGCGCCTGCAGCACCTGCCCGGGGACCGGCGCGAATACTTCAGCGCCCCGGACGACGTCTGGGCGATCTTCCGCACGCTGGCCGAGGAGCGCCGCAAGCGCGAGGTGGATCCGACGTTGTCGATGCTGCGCGATGCGCTGGTGCAGCCCGCGACCACGGCCGACGACGCCCACGCGCAGACACGGATGCGCCAGATGCACGACCTGATCGAACTGGTCGTGCACTGGTTCGGCGACGTCCAGAAGCTGGACGAACAGACACTTGCCCGCTTGATGCGCATGGGCTCCAAGGTGGTGAAGCTGCTGGACGCCAAGAATTCGATGAAGGCCATCGCCGGCGGCCGCGGAGCCGGCGCATCACGCAAGGAGATCGGCCGTGGCTGACGCCCCGACTGCCGCGCTGCTGCTGTCGCGCATGCAGTTCGGCGCCAACATCACGTTCCACATCCTGTTCCCGACGATCACGATCGCGCTCGGCTGGCTGCTGCTGTACCTGCGCATCCGCGCCAACCGCGGCGACGGACCGCAGTGGCTGGCGGCCTACGGCTTCTGGGTCAAGGTGTTTGCGCTGACGTTCGGGCTCGGCGTCGTATCGGGGCTCACGATGAGTTTCCAGTTCGGCACCAACTGGCCCGGTTTCATGAACACCGTCGGCAACATCGCCGGACCGTTGCTCGCCTACGAAGTACTGACCGCCTTTTTTCTCGAGGCGACGTTCCTCGGCGTGATGCTGTTCGGCGGCGACCGGGTGTCGCCGAGGATGCACACGATCGCCACCTTCCTGGTCGCGTTCGGCACCACGATGTCGGCGTTCTGGATCATCGCCCTCAACAGCTGGATGCACACCCCGGCCGGCTTCGAGATGATCGACGGGCAGGCACACGTCACCGACTGGTGGCAGGTGATCTTCAACCCGTCGTTCCCGTATCGGCTGACCCACATGTCACTCGCCTCGGGGCTGACGATGGCGTTCCTGGTCGCGGGCCTGTCGGCCTATCGCTGGCTGCGTGGCGAGCGTGGTGACGACGTGCGGCTCGGCCTGAAGACCGGCACCACGATCGCCGCGATACTGATCCCGATCCAGATCATCGTCGGTGACCTGCACGGCTTGAACACCCTCGAGCACCAGCCGGCCAAGGTGGCCGCGATGGAGGGGCTGTGGAAGACCGAACGCAACGCACCCGCGGTGCTGTTCGGGCTGCCCGACGAGACGACACGCGAGAACCGATACGAGATCGCGATCCCGGGGCTTGCCAGTCTGTACCTGACCCACGAACTCGACGGCGAGGTCAAAGGCCTGGACGACTTCGACGCACATCCGCCGGTGGCGCCGGTGTTCTTCGCGTTCCGGATCATGGTCGGCACCGGACTGCTGATGCTGGCGGTCGCCGGGTGGTCGACGTGGCGGTTGCGTCGCGGCCGCGAACCGTCACCGCTGCTGGCGCGGGTGCTGGTCGGCATGACCTTCTCGGGCTGGGTGGCGGTGCTCGCCGGCTGGTACGTCACCGAGATCGGACGGCAGCCCTGGCTGGTGCATGGGGTGTTGTCCACCGCCGCCGCGGCCTCGGAAGTGCCGGCGCCGATGATCGCCGGCACGCTGGTGATGTACCTGGTGTTGTACGCCGGACTGATCGTGGCCTACGTGTCGGTGCTGTTCCACCTCGCGCGCAAGGCGAATACCGGCGAGCCGGCCGATCCGCAGCGCCAGCCGAAGGCTTTCGCGCAGGAGAGTGTCGACCATGGTTGAGCTGCAGGCCCCCGGCGGCTGGATCCCGCTGGTGTTCATGGCACTGATGGGCATCTCGATGCTGGTCTACGTGGTGCTCGACGGCTATGACCTCGGCGTGGGCATCCTGCTGCCGCTGGCCGGCGACGACGACAAGGACCTGATGGTCGCCTCGATCGGTCCGTTCTGGGATGCCAACGAGACCTGGCTGGTGCTCGGCGTGGGAATCCTGCTGACCGCGTTCCCGATCGCCCACGGCGTGATCCTGGGCGCGTTGTACCTGCCGGTCGCGCTGATGCTCGGTGCGCTGATCCTGCGCGGCGTCGCGTTCGACTTCCGCGTCAAGGCACGCGACGAACACAAACGGGCCTGGAACCGTGCGTTCCACGTCGGCTCGCTGCTCGCCGCGATCGCCCAGGGTGCGATGCTCGGCCGCTACATCACCGGCTTCGCGCCCGGTGTCGGGCCGTGGCTGTTCGCGCTGTTCGTGGGTGGCTGCGTCGCGGCCGGCTACGCGCTGCTCGGTGCCGGCTGGCTGGTGATGAAGACCGAAGGTGAACTGCAACGGCTCGCGTTGCGCTGGGCGCGGCCGTGCCTGCTGCTGACCGCCGTCGGGGTCGCGGCGATCTCGCTCGCCACGCCGTGGGTCAGCGCGCGCATCTTCGACAAGTGGTTCGTGATGCCGCAGGTGATCTGGCTGTTGCCGGTGCCGCTGGCGACCGCGGCCCTGCTCGGAGGTATCCATGTCCTGCTGAAACGCCTGCCGCTCGCCAACGACCGGTTGGCCTGGTTGCCGTTCGTGGCCACCGTCGGTGTGTTCGTGCTGGCCTTCGCCGGCCTGGCCTACAGCCTGTTTCCGTATCTGGTCGTCGACCGGATCACGATCTGGCAGGCCGCCGCGGCGCCGGCGTCGCTGAAGGTGATCCTGGCCGGTGCGGTCGTGGTGCTGCCGGTGATCGCCGGCTACACCGTGTATTCATACTGGGTGTTCCGCGGCAAGGCGGGGCCGCTGAAGTACGTCTGACCCAGACCGACGCCACCCGGCGGCTAAGCGAGGCCCGGTGTGCGCCAGCCCTCAGGTCCCGCAGAACGTCTGATAACACGCGGTCTGTTCCGGCGGCGCCGGCTGCGTGTAATCGGCGTCGCCGGGCTGCTCGTCGAACGGATGCGCCAGCACTGCGAGCAGCCGGTGCATCGGCTCGAGATCGTCACTGTCGGTCGCGGCGGCGAGTGCGGCTTCGACCCGGTGATTGCGCGCGATGTAGATCGGATTCACGCGGCGCATCGCGGCCGCGCGTTCCGGCGCCGCGGTCGGTGACAACTGCCACCGCACACGGCAGTCGCCAAGCCAGGACCTGAGCGCGCCGACGCCCTCGCCGAACAGCGTCTCGAGTGGTGCGTCGTGCCCATCGGCCGCTTCGGCCAGGCGCCGGAATCCGAGGGTGAAGTCCACCCGATGCTGCTGCAGCAGTGCCAGGAAGTCCTCGGCGAGCTTCAGATCACCGGTGGCGTCGCCGCCGTCGTCCAGGCCGAGCTTCGCCCGCAGCAGGCTGCGCCAGTGGGTGTCGTAGCGCGGCGCGAAGCCGTTGATCGCGTCGGTCGCCCGCGCCAGCGCATGTTGCGGATCGTCGTCGATCAGCGGCAGCAGCGTCTCGGCGAAACGGGCGAGGTTCCACTGCATGATGCCCGGCTGGTTGCCGTACGCGTAACGGCCCTGCGTGTCGATCGAGCTGAACACGGTCGCCGGGTCGTACGCCTCGATGAACGCACACGGACCGTAGTCGATCGTCTCGCCGGAGATCGTCGTGTTGTCGGTGTTCATCACGCCGTGGATGAAACCGACACCCATCCAGCGCGCGACCAGCGCCGCCTGGCGTTCGATCACCGACTCGACGAACCGCAGGTAGCGGTCGGGGGCGTCGACGAGCTGCGGATCGTGCCGGGTGATCGCATAATCGGCGAGCTGCTTCAACCGGGCCTGGTCGCCGCGCGCCGCGAAGAACTGGAACGTGCCCACACGCAGGTGGCTGGCCGCGACACGGGTCAGGATCGCCCCGGGCAGCGGGCGGTCGCGGAACACCGGTTCGCCGGTGGCGACCGCGGCCAACGCACGGGTGGTCGGGATGCCGAGTGCGGCCATCGCTTCGCCGACGATCACCTCGCGCAACACCGGACCGAGTGCGGCCTTGCCGTCGCCGCCACGCGAGAACGGTGTGCGACCGGAACCCTTGAACGCGATGTCGCGGCGGCGGCCGTGGCGGTCGATCAGTTCGCCCAGCAGCAGCGCGCGGCCATCACCGAGCTGCGGCGAGAAGCCGCCGAACTGGTGGCCCGCGTACGCCTGGGCGATCGGCTGCGCACTGGCGGGCACCACGTTGCCTCCCAGCACCGCGAGCCCGGCCGGCGAGGCCCACTCGTCGGCATCGAGTCCGAGTTCCGCAGCGAGGTCGCGGTTCAGCCAGACCAGTCGGGCCGATTTCGATCCGGCCGGCTGCCATCGCACGTACGTGCCTTCGAGGTCGCGGGCATAACTGTTGTCGAAGGCGACACGCGGCGTGGTGAGGGTTGCGGTATCGATGTCGGTCTCCAAGGGTTCACTCGACGAGGGTCTCGCGGGCGTCCGCCGCGGACATCGTCAGAACATCGTGTTGTCGTGTTTCGACTCGCCCGGCACGACCTGCAGCACGTCCCAGTGCTCGACGATCCTGCCGGCATCGTCGAAGCGGAAGATGTCGATGCCGGCCCAGTCGCGGCTGGCATCACCCGGCCAGACCTGATGGCAATGCAACGCGACCAGGTCACCCTCGGCAATCGTCCGCACGAAACGCACCGACTTGCCCGGGTACTCGCGGGCCATGCGCTCGAAGTAGTCGATGAACGCCTCCTTGCCGTCGGCCACGTGCGGGTTGTGCTGCGTGTAGCTGGCGCCGACGTAGCGTTCGATCGCCTCGCGCGGCCGACCCTGATTGAACATCAGGTCGTAGAACGCGATCGCGTTGCGTCGATTCTGCTCCGGACTGGCTGGCATCACACGAAGTCTCCTGTCGGCGTCGGGGACAAGGTATCGGGTGCCGGACGACGGGGACGCCGTGCCGGCAGGCCCTGACCCATCGAGTGTACCGCCGGCAACCGACGGCCGATCCGGCATACTTTCACCGACAGCCATGCGGCCACCGAACATCGAGCCGTCGCTCCCGGAGACTTCATGCCCCGCGCTCACGTCATCCCGTACGATCACGGCATCCACGCGGTCGATTCGTTGTACGAACGGCAACTGTTCGACGCGGTCCACGTGATCGTCGAGAACGGTCGCGCCGCACTGGTCGACACCGCGACCAATGCCGCCGCACCGCTGGTGATCGACGCACTCGCCCAGCTCGGCATCGCGCCCGAACAGGTCGACTGGGTGATGCTGACCCATGTGCACCTGGATCACGCGGGTGGCGCCGGCCTGCTGATGTCGAAGCTGCCGAACGCGAAGCTGACCGTGCATCCGCGCGGCGCGCGCCACATGGTCGACCCGTCGAAACTGTGGGCAGGGACCTGCGAAGTCTACGGCGCGGCCGATGCCGAACGGAAATACGGCCAGCTGGTGCCGGTCGCAGCCGACCGGGTGGTCGAGACCGGTGACGGCGCGACCGTGTCGCTGGCCGGCCGCGCCTTCGAGATCATCGACACCCCGGGCCATGCCCGCCATCACGTGGCGATCCGCGACACCCGCAGCGGGCACCTGTTCACCGGCGACACGTTCGGCATCTCGTACCGCGACTTCGATGTCGATGGACGCGCACTGATCTTCCCGTCGTCGACGCCGGTGCAGTTCGACCCGCCGGCGCTGATCGCGACCCTCGACCGCCTGCTTGCGCTGAAGCCCGAGGCGGTCTACCTGACCCACTTCGCACAGGTGCGCGACGTGCCCGCACTCGGCGCGCAGATGAAGCGGATGACCGCGGCGTTTGCCGACCTGGGCCTGCGGCACGAGACGCTGCAGGGCGCCGAACGCCAGGCCCGGCTCGAGGAAGCGATGGGTGAGCTGCTGGTCGGCGAAGTCCGCCGTCACGGCGTGACGATGGACGAAGCGGCCGTGCGCCGGCTACTCTCGGTGGACATCGAACTGAACGCGGCGGGGATCATCGCGTGGCTCGATAGCCGCTGAGGGCATCTGGCGGCGCACCGGCCGCCAGATCCGCGTCGCCGCGTCTTGCGGCGCACCGGCCGCCGGATCCGCGTCACCGCGGCGCCCGGCCGTTATCACCGGCCTGTCGTCCAATTGTCATGTGCCCGTCACGACGAGCCGGGATCATCCACTTTTCCGTCTGAGGCCGATGACATGCCGGGTCCCGCGATCGAGGTCGAGTCGCTGCACAAGAGTTTCCACGGCAAGACGGCACTGAACGGCGTGTCGCTGCGGGTCGACACCGGCGAGATGGTGGCGCTGCTCGGCGCCTCCGGATCGGGCAAGTCGACGTTGCTGCGCCTTCTGAACGGCCTGCACCGGGCCGACCCCAGGCCGGGCAGCACGATCCGGGTGTTCGGCCGGACCGTCCAGTGTGGCGGGGTGATGGCACGGGACGTGCGCAGCGTCCGTGCCGACGTCGCGGCGATCTTCCAGCAGTTCAACCTGGTCGACCGGCTGCCGGTTGTCGTCAACGTGATGGCCGGGGCACTGCACCGCCAGCCGCTGTGGCGGGCGATCACGCGCCGTTTCCCGCCGCTCGAGCAGCAGCGGGCCTGGCGCGCGTTGCAGCGGGTCGGCATCGAGCAGTGCGGCTGGCAACGTGCATCGACGCTGTCCGGCGGCCAGCAGCAGCGGGCGGCGATCTCGCGGGCGCTGGTGCAGGAGGCGCGGCTGATCCTCGCCGACGAACCCGTGGCCTCGCTCGACCCCGCGTCGAGCCAGCGCGTGATGGAACTGCTCGCCGAGCTGAACCGCGAACTGGGCGTGACGGTGGTGGTGTCGCTGCATCAGGTCGAACATGCCTTCGCGTTCTGCCCGCGCACGATCGCGCTTCGCGCCGGCGAGGTCGTCTACGACGGTCCGACCCGGGCGCTGAGCGACGATCGGCTGCGGGCCCTGTACGGCTCGCAGACACACGAACTCTTCCGACCGGAAGGCCGTGACGGCGCGCAGGCTCCGCGGATCGGCGGGGCGTTGCCCGAGCTGCGCGCCGCCTGATCTCCGAACACAACCCGAGGAACCCGCCCGTGATGAAGACCTGGATCACCACACTCGCCGTCACCGCAGGCCTGGCGGTGGCGCCGTCCGCCTCCGCGCAGCCGAAGGAGCTGAACTTCGGCTTCATCAGTACCGAATCGTCGGCGAACCTGAAGACGGCCTGGCAGCCGCTGCTCGACGACATGAACAAGGCGACGGGACTGCAGATCAAGGCGTTCTTTGCACCGGACTACGCCGGCATCATCGAGGGCATCCGCTTCAACAAGGTGCACGTCGCCTGGATGGGCAACAAGTCGGCGATGGAAGCGGTCGATCGCGCCGGCGCCGAGGTGTTCGCGAAGATCGTCGGCAAGGACGGCACCGAAGGCTACTACTCGCTGCTGATCGTGCACCGGGACAGCCCGCTGAAGTCGCTGGACGATGTGCTCCAGGGCCGCTCGAACCTGACCCTGGGATATGGTGATCCCAACTCCACCAGCGGCACCGCCGTTCCCGGCCTGTACGCGTTCGGCCAGAACAAGGTCGATCCGGTCAAGGACTTCAAGCGCACCGTACGCGCGAACCACGAGACGAACCTGCTGGCGGTCGTCAACCGGCAGGTCGACGTCGCCACCAACAATACCGAGAACATCCAGCGCTTCGCGAAGACCCATCCGGAGCAGAGCAGCCAATATCGCGAGATCTGGCGTTCCCCGCTGATCGCGAGCGATCCGATCGTCTGGCGGCACGACCTGGACGAGTCCGTGAAGACGAAGGTCCGCGACTTCATGCTCGGATACGGCAAGACCGAACGCGAGCAGGCGATCCTGCAGAACATCGGCTACAGCGGGTTCAGGGCGTCCGGCAACACCCAGCTCGTGCCGATCCGCCAGATCGAGCTGGCCCGCGAACGGACCAAGGTCGAGAACGACACCACACTCGGCGACACCGAACGCACGAAGAAACTCGCCGACATCGATGCCCGGCTCGCGGACCTGTCACGGCAGCTGGCGAGCGCGAAGTGACCGTTCGGATCCCAGTTCGATGAGCGGCGCGTCGGCGGCCGTCGGCGCGTCGGCGGCGACGGCGCTGCCGCCGGCACCTCCTCGATCGACGTCGTCGCTCGTGTTGTGGGGTGTGCTGCTGGCATTGCTCGCCGGCAGCTGGAGCGGCGCGGACATGCGGCCGCTGGATCTGGTGCGTGATGCGGGCAACATGGCCCGTTACGCCAGCGGCTTCTTCCCGCCGGATTTCGGCGACTGGCGTCACTACCTGTCCGAACTGGTGGTGACGTTGCAGATCGCGCTCTGGGGCACCGCGCTGGCGATCGTCTCCTCGGTGCCGCTGGCGCTGCTCGCGGCCGACAACCTGTCGCCGTGGTGGCTGCGCCAGCCGGTGCGACGACTGCTCGACGCCTGCCGCTCGATCAACGAGATGGTCTTCGCGCTGCTGTTCGTGGTCGCGGTCGGGCTCGGCCCGTTCGCGGGTGTGCTCGCGTTGTGGATCCACACCACCGGGACACTGGCCAAGCTGTTCTCTGAGGCGGTCGAGGCGATCGATCCGCAGCCGGTCGAGGGCATCCGTGCCACCGGTGCCCATCCGCTGGCCGAGATCGTGTTCGGTGTGATCCCGCAGGTGATGCCGCTGTGGATCTCCTACACGTTGTACCGGTTCGAGGCCAACGTCCGCTCGGCATCGGTCGTGGGCATGGTCGGCGCCGGCGGCATCGGCATGGTGCTGTGGGACGTGATCCGCGGCTTCCAGTATGCACAGACGGCCGCGGTGCTGATGATGCTGGTGGTGTCGGTCTCGGTGATCGACGTGATTTCCGCTTCGCTTCGCAAGCGGCTGATCTGACGCGCGAGTCGCCGATGGACATCGTCTCGTGCATCGCCGATCTGTTCGAGCGCCACGGCGGCCAGGCCTACGAGGGCAACCGGCGTGAGCCGGTGAGCGCGCTCGAACACGCGCTGCAATGTGCGCAGTTGGCCGAGTGGTCGGATGCCGAGGCCACGCTGGTTGCCGCAGCTTTCCTGCACGACATCGGACACTTCCTGGTCGCCGAGGCGATCACCCGCGACGACCGGATCGACGATCGTCACGAGGAGATCGCGATCCCGTTCCTCGCCGCGGCCTTCGACGCGTCGGTCCTCGAGCCGATCCGGCTGCACGTCCCGGCCAAGCGCTGCCTGGTACGGACCGACGAACACTATGCGCGATCGTTGTCCCCGGCCTCGGTGTCTTCACTCGCGCTGCAGGGCGGGCCGATGCGTGACGACGAGCTCGAACAGTTCTTCGCGCAGCCATACTCGCGACAGGCGCTGATGCTGCGGCGCTGGGACGACCTGGCCAAGCAGCCCGGCCGCACGACGCCGTCGATCGACTGGTACCTCGGGATGCTGCAGGCCCTGCTCGAGCAGCCGCGCGGGGATCAGCGCACGTCGGTCGGCGCCACCGGCGTGACGTGAAAAGGCAGCCGCGGTCAAGCCACGCGCCGCCCCGAGACGAAGGCCTCGCGCACCACCGGATGATCGTCGACCTCCCGCACGCGCAGCAGATCCGCCTCGAGGCCGACGGCGATGATGCCGCGATCGTGCAGGCCGGCGGCCTCGGCCGGCCCGCGACTGACGATCCGCATCGCAGCGGGCAACGACAGGGTGTCGTCCCGGTACAGGATCCACGCCGCCTGCAGCAGGCTGCCCGGCGCATAGTCGGAGGACAGTCCATCGAGCACACCCGCCCGCGCGAGTGTGATCGCGGCGACGTTGCCGGAGTGGGATCCGCCGCGCACGATGTTCGGCGCGCCGGCGATCGTCCGCAGCCCATGGGTGTGGGCATGGCGGGCCGCCGCGAGTGTCGTCGGGAACTCGCTCATCGAGGCACCCAGCGCCCTGGCTTCGTCGACGTGACCGGTGGTCGTGTCATCGTGGGTGGCCAACGCGATGCCGTTGTCCCGCGCGAACCCGGCGAACCAGTCGCGATTCGGCTGCGCGTGTCGCGCCTGGCGCTGCGGAGCGACCCGGACCTCCTCGTCGAACTGGGCATCACTCCAGCCCTTCTTGCCGGTGTAGTAGATCCGCGCCTGTTCGACGTCGGTCCACTGGCGCTGGCCGGG
>CADEEH010000037.1 GCA_902826305.1 uncultured Burkholderiales bacterium | reverse complement strand
GACTGGACCGGCATTCCGGTCGGCCGGATGGTCAAGAACGAGATCCAGGCGGTGCTGAAGCTCGCCGACTCGCTGAACGAACGGGTGATCGGCCAGCGCCACGGCCTGGAGATGATCGCGCGCCGGATCCAGACCTCGCGCGCGCGGCTGGACAACCCGAACAAGCCGATCGGTGTCTTCATGCTGGTCGGGCCGTCGGGTGTCGGCAAGACCGAGACCGCGCTGGCACTGGCCGAGGCGCTGTACGGCGGCGAACACAACGTGATCACGATCAACATGAGCGAGTACCAGGAGGCCCACACCGTCTCCACGCTCAAGGGCGCGCCCCCCGGGTACGTCGGCTACGGCGAGGGCGGCGTGCTGACCGAGGCGGTGCGCCGCCGGCCGTATTCGGTGGTGCTGCTCGACGAGGTCGAGAAGGCACACAGCGACGTGCACGAGATCTTCTTCCAGGTCTTCGACAAGGGCTGGATGGAAGACGGCGAGGGCCGCTACATCGACTTCAAGAACACGATCATCCTGCTGACTTCCAACGCCGGCAGCGACCTGATCATGAACCTGTGCAAGGACCCGGAGCTGACGCCGGAACCCGATGCGATCGCCAAGGCGCTGCGCGAGCCGCTGCTGAAGGTGTTCCCGGCGGCGCTGCTCGGGCGGATCGTGACGATCCCGTATTACCCGCTGTCCGACGAGATGCTGGGCAACATCGTGCGCCTGCAGCTCGAGCGGATCGTGCGCCGGGTGCGCGACAACCACAAGATCCCGCTCAGCTACGACGACGCGGTGGTCAGGCTGGTGATCAGCCGCTGCACCGAGGTCGAGACCGGCGGCCGGATGATCGACGCGGTGCTGACCAACGCGGTGCTGCCGCGGATCAGCAGCGAGTACCTGACCCGGCTGGCCGAAGGCAGGGCGCTGGAGCGGATCGCGCTGACGGTGGCCAACGACGACTTCGCGTTCGACTTCGGCTGAGGCGGCGGACGTGGGGGCGATACACCTTGCGTGGTATGGGCAACGACCGGCCGGCGGCGTAGGATCGGTCGCATCGTGGTTCGGATGAGCCGCGACACGACGACAGGCAAAGGCGCACCGCGATGGCACGACTCTGCGAACTGACGACGCCGCTCGGACCGGACCTGGTCTTCTCGCGGATGCGCGCGAGCGAGTCGCTCGGCCGGCTGTTCGAGATCGACCTGGAGGTGGCCAGCACCAAGGGCGACATCGATCCGAAGGCGCTGCTCGGCAAGTCGATCACCGTCAAGATCGAGTTCCCCGACGGCGTCAAGCGCCACTTCAACGGGATGGCGACCCGTTTCGCGATCGGCCGCATCGAATCCGGGCATCACTTCTACCATCTGCAGCTTCGGCCGTGGTTGTGGTTCCTGACCCGCACCGCCGACTGCCGGATCTTCCAGGAAGAGAACACACCGGCGATCCTGAAGAAGGTCTTCGAGGACGAGCCGGCCAAGGCGGTCGACGAGCGCTACACCGACGCCGGCAAGTACGAGCCGCGCGAGTACTGCGTGCAGTACCGCGAGACCGACTTCAACTTCGTGTCGCGACTGATGGAAGAGGAAGGGATCACCTACTTCTTCGATCACGCGGCGGGCCAGCACACGATGGTGCTGGTCGACAACAAGGCCGGGCACAAGCCGATCGAGGGCAGCGCAACCGTGCCGTTCGTGCCCGCCGGCGCGGGCGGCTCGCGGCTGAAGGATCACGTCAGCCGCTGGGAGGCCGCGCAGGAGATTCAGAGCGGCGTCTACGTGCTGGACGACTACGACTTCAAGCGCCCCGGCACCGACCTGAAGGTCACCCGCAAGCCGGAACACCAGCTGGAGTATGCGAAGGCCGACTACGAGATCTTCGACTATCCGGGTGAACACGACACCTTCAGCGAGGGTGAGTCGTTCGTCGCCTCGCGGATCGAGGAACTGCACACCCGCCAGGCCGCGTTCCACGGCAACGGGCAGCTGCGGCAGTTCCACGTCGGGCGCAAGTTCAAGCTGGCCGAACACGCCCGCAAGGAACAGAACGCCGAATACCTGATCACCGCGACCGTGCACGAGGTCGAGGAGACCCAGTACACCAGCGGGCAGGGTGAAGGGGCGAGTTTCCAGTGCCGCTTCAGCGCGATCCGCGCCGACCAGCAGTTCCGTCCGGCCCGCACCACGCCCCGGCCCGTGGTCCAGGGCATCCAGACCGCGGTGGTCACCGGCCCGGCCGGCGAGGAGATCCACACCGACGAGTACGGCCGGATCAAGGTCCAGTTCCACTGGGACCGCTACGGCCAGAACGACGAGAAGACCACCTGTTTCATCCGGGTCGCGTTCCTGGCCGCCGGCGCCAAGTTCGGCTTCGTCTCGATCCCGCGCATCGGCCACGAGGTGGTGGTGAACTTCCTCGAAGGCGATCCGGACCGGCCGCTGGTCACCGGTGTCGTCTACAACGGCAACAACAAGCCGCCGTGGGCGCTGCCGGCCAACAAGACCCAGTCGGGGTTCTACACGCGCTCGTCCAAGGGCGGCGGCTACGACAACGCGAACGCGATCCGCTTCGAGGACAAGAAAGGCGAGGAACAGGTCTGGATC
The DNA here is from genome assembly GCA_902826305.1 of uncultured Burkholderiales bacterium. Taxonomy (GTDB): domain Bacteria; phylum Pseudomonadota; class Gammaproteobacteria; order Burkholderiales; family Burkholderiaceae_E; genus CADEEH01. Next base: position 35,427 of record CADEEH010000037.1, on the reverse strand, counting down.
CACGCCGAGAAGAACCAGGACATCGAGGTCGAGAACGACGAGACGCACTGGGTCGGGCACGACCGGACGAAGACGATCGATCATGACGAGATCGTGCATGTGAAGCATGATCGGACCGAGACGGTGGACAACAACGAGACGATCACGATCGGCAACAACCGGGACGAGAACGTCGGGGTCGATGAGACGGTGACGATCGGAAGCAACCGGACGCACACGATCGGTGCCAGCGAGACACAGACGGTGGCGCTGCAGCGGACGCGTGCAGTAGGGGTCAATGAGACGGTGGCGATCGGGGCGGCGCAGGAGATCGTCGTCGGGGCGGCACAGGTGGTGGCGGTGGGGGCGACGCAGAGCGTGACAGTTGGAGTCAGTCGTGACGTGAACGTTGGCAAGAACGACAGCTTGTCCGTCGGCTCCAATCGTACGGTCAAGATCGGAAAGAGCTATGGGATCGCAGTTGGTGAGAACCACAACCTGACGGTTGACAAGAATCTGAGTGAGGCCGTGAAGGGGGACGCGTCGAAGGCCGTAGACGGAAATCTGGTCAATCAGATCAAGGGGGACCGCACCACCAAGATCGAGGGTGGCGATACTCTCAACGTGACAAAAGCCATCAGTATCGACTCCGAGGATTCGATCGTGCTCAAGACCGGCGATGCCAGCATCGCCCTCAAGAAGGACGGCACGATCGTGATCAAGGGAAAAGACATAACGATCAAGGGCAGCGGCAAGATCAACGTCAAGGCAGACAGCGACATCATCATGAAGGGCAGCAAGATCGAACAGAACTGAAGAGGTTCGGTTCCATGACAGCGGAGGTCAAATGAAGAGACGACAGAGCGAGCAGGGGCGCGATATCGGGGTCGCGGTGGGTGAAGCTAATCCTCAGATGCCTGCGAAGACGATCGACGGACTTGTCACCGGTCTAATGGTGGGACTGGTTGATTCGTGTACCCCGCTCGTCACGTTTCCCCGTAGTCCAAGCGCCGAAGCCATGCGAGCGGGGTCGATCGTTCCGTTGCAGAGCGGCGACGTCGGGCGACAGGTAGCCCTGCTGTTCGACGGCGGCGATCCGAATCGTCCCGTTGTGGTTGGAACCGTGCAGTCGCAACTGGCTCCTGAAACCAATCGACTCGAGCCCTGGAAGATAAATCTGGACGCCGAAGAGGTTGTCTTCACGGCGCGTGACAGGTTGACCCTCCAGTGCGGCAAGGCCAGCATCACGTTGACGAAGGCGGGCAAGGTGATCATTCGTGGCGAATACGTCACCAGCCATTCTTCCGGAGTCAATCGGATCAAGGGTGGTTCGGTTCAGATCAATTGATCGGTCCATGGTGATCAGTGCGATTTGGATCGTTAGGGGATAAGAAGTGGAGCCTCCGGATCTCGAGAACCTGACACCCTTTGGGTTCGACAGAACACCTGTTTATGGCCTGGACGACGATCAGAAGATGGTCCTGTGCCTAGCGGGAAGGTTCCACCTTCCGCCCCCCGGGGGGGTTCATGATGGGCCGCTGCTTCTGAGCGATGTGCAGCCACCGCCGCCGATGGCGGATCGACACTGGGCCGATCCCGGTCTATCGAGTCTCCGATACGCGGGCCAGGGCGTCCCAGTCCGATCCGGAACGGAGATCTATCTGCAAGGCTCGGCGTGGGCTGCGAAGGGACGACCGGTTTCGCAACTTCGGACACGAATCCGAGTCATGACTTGCAGCAAGGAAGTGCAGGTCATCGGCGACCGCTTCTGGTTGCGAGGAATCAATGGCCCGGCGCCAAGTCCACCGCAACCGTTCGAATCGATGCCAATCGCGTATGAGCGTGCCTTCGGCGGAACGGCGCGCGACGAACACGGGCAGATCGTTGCGCAGGACGCGCGGAACCCGGTCGGACGTGGCGTCTATGCTTCCGCTCGGGAGTCGATCGATCAGCCGCTTCCCAACCTGGAGACTCCGGGCGAGCGGGTCGCCTCTTGGGAGGATCGACCAATGCCTTGCGCATACGGGCCGATCCCTGGCAGTTGGCAGCCGCGGCTGGCGCTTGCCGGAACATTCGATCAGCGTTGGATGGACGAGAGAATTCCTCTCTGGCCCCACGATATCGACTCTCGGTTCTTCTGTGCTGCCGCGCCGGGTATGGTGATTCCCGGACCACTCGTTGGAGGGGAACCCGTCGTGCTCGAGGGGTTCTCGCCCGATGGCCCTTTTGCCTTTCGCTTGCCTCAGTATCGTGTGGCTCTCAAGACGCTGTTTGGCGACCGAATGATCCGATCGATGATGAAGCTCGACGGCGTGCTCATTGAGCCGGACGAACTTGCGGTTACGCTTTACTGGCGGCACCTCGTGCCGATCGGCCGCGGGCCGTCGGTCTTCTTGCGGAGCGTCACTCGCCTCCTTGAACCCTGGGAGGCAGAGCCGAGATGAATGCCTATGCGGTCGACGGCGCAGCGGTGATCAACGGCGTGGGTGCTTGCACCCCGCTCGGGGCGACCTCCCTCGCCTCCTATGCTGCCTTTCGCGGCGGCCTGATGGCCGTTGGCGAAACGGAGACAATCGGAAGCAACGGCGAGCCGCTTCGAGCGTCGAGGCTCGTACACATCTCCTCGACCAGCGGGCGCCTCGCGCGAATGCTCGCACTGCTGACGGGTGCATTGAACGATCTGGCAGATACCACCATGATCGACACCGCCGAACGCGTCGGGGTCTTTCTCGGGGTTGCCGATCCGATCGAGTTGCAGGACGATGAATTGTCCGCATTCGCAAGGCTGTTGCCGGTCGTGCTGAAGCAGCGGATCGGCAGTCTCACCAGCGCTCCCTTTCTTTTTCGTCACGGCCGAAGTGCCTTCTTCTACGCACTTGAAGCGGCCATGGCCGAACTGTCTCGTGGCGCGTGCGACTCGGCGCTGGTCGGATCGGTCGATTCGATGTGCGCCAGGGACACGCTTATTGCGCTCGACGCCGAGCGGCGTTTGCTCGGCACCGCCAGATCACAGGGAATCATCCCTGGCGAGGGTGCCGGACTCGTTCTACTCAAGAGCAGCATCGCAAGTCCGGCCCGTCGATCCGACGATGCCATGGGCCTGTTGCTATGCGCATCGTCCGCCCAGGAAGACAAACCCTTCAGCGGGGGTTCGGCGAACAGCGCCCAAGGATTGTCGCGGGCCCTGCGCGCGATCCGCGAACACCCCGCGACCGCCCGACGACGCGCCGATCTGATGTACACCTGCGAAACCGGCGAACGGTTTTGGGCCGACGAGCTGGCCATGGCATATCTGCGGAACCTGCCGTTGATGCCCGAGCCGTTTGTGCGGACCATGGCGGCCGAGAACTTTGGAGATGCAGGAGCGGCGGCGGGCTCGGTCTTGCTGGCAATGGGAATGCACGCATTGCGGCGGTTGACGACCGTTGACGTCTCGGGCGCGCCCACGCTCCTGCTGTGCGGCTCCGGCGACCGCGGTCATGTGGGCGCGTGTCTGTCGCAGGGATTGCCCGGTCGCCCAAGAAGCCTTCAGTGAGAACATCGGCGTGACAACGGCGTACGCAAACAGCATGACGATCGTCCACAAGGGCGATGGGCTGCAGTTCGTTGCAATGGCCCCTGACGTGTGCAAAACGCCGTCGCCGGGCGGGCCGGTGCCGATCCCATATCCCAACATCGCGATGTCGAGCGACTTGGCCGACGCCAGTAAGTCGGTGAAGGTCGACGGTAATCCAGCTGCGCTGGAAAGCTCCAATCTTCGGATGAGCACCGGCGATGAGGCCGGCACCGCTGGAGGCGGTGTCGTATCCAACAAGATAAAGGGCAAGCTCACCTGGATTCTGTACAGCACCGATGTCAAATTCGAGGGCAAAGGAGTCGTGCGCTTCCTTGACAGCGATTTGCACAACGGTAACGGTAGCAACACGATGGGAACGAGCGGGGGAACTACCTACCCTGGTCAGTCCAATCCGCAGAATATTAAGTGCGACAATTGTGGCAAGACGATCGATGACCCGAGCCACAACGATCTGCAACTGGAGTCGTCCAGGGAGGCTGACGATCAGGCGATGGCTGGGCATCCAGGGCCAGGGAAGTTCAACCCGATGAAGGCGGCTGTCGTGATCAAATGCGAAGGACAGAAGAAAGCCAAGGTCTTCAAGAATTTCGCCGGCAATACCAGTGCACCGTTGAACACCGACAACTTTGCCTCGAAGATGAAAAACATCCGGAGCGGCAAGGCCATACCTGCTTCGTCGACTCCAAAGACCGACACGAATGCTCCCGGCAACTGTGCAGAGCAAAAGGCTTTGTACGATGCGTGGCAAGCCGGCGCATTGCCGGCGCAAGAGGGCTGCAAGGTGAACATGTCGGTAGTCAAGTTCAAGAAGCGAGAACGCCGCGACAATGTCTACGAGCGGGTGAAGTCGTGTCCGACTTGCCAGCGCGTTCTCACGTCAATGCTATGCACGAATCCCCCGAAGAAGAGCTGACGATGGCTTCATCTGAACTGAAATGTTCGATGGCGTTCCGCGACTTCTTGGCCTTCTGCTCGCGATACTCACCTGGTTTCGACAAGAAGATCACGGGTGCGTCCAACGCCGATGTCGATCGGCTTGAGAGGCTGGCCGGGTCTAAACTTCCGCCGGAGTATCGCTCGTTTCTTGAATGCATGGGCCGGACGCCCTCCAAGGCGCTGGGGCCCTTCCTTGAGCACGTTACATACGGGGTAGCGGCCGTGGAAGAGTACTACCGGGATCCTCCGCTGCCCGTGCCACGCAGTGCAATCTACCTCTGGACGTATGAGTTCGACTCACCCAATCTGATCTTCCTGCCGGTTGAGTCGAACACCGACGGGGGACGCCCCCTTTTGCAGTTCGGCTGGCCCGTCGACCCGAACACCGGTCAATTCGTCGACAAGGATCCTCAGAAAGTCATCGTCAGCGACGGATTGCTGCCATTTCTGTATGGCGAGGCTTTCGAAGAGATCCGGCGGCCGTCGCTTCGTTTCGGTGTGGCACTCGAAGAAGCGAACATCGCCAGCAAGCCGGACGAGAGATTGGCAGTAGGAAGGCGTAAGCGCTTCAGCGCGCTGATGGGCCAGCTCGGCTTCACTCTCGTCCCGTACATGGAGCGCAACATGCTGCTGTTCAACCGCGACGACGCCGCCGCCGCGATGGCGTCGGAGCCGTATGCAGCCGATTCAGCGTACGTCGGGGCGAACAGTGAACGCGAGTGCGCTCACCTTGCGGAACTGCTAATCGACAACCTCGACATGCGACCGCGCTGAGCAACTGTGAGCCGGCTCGTCCGGATTGTGATTCGACCGAATGAACTCCCAGAGAATCGTCGAGGCAGTTGTAGCGCAACACGCGGACGAAGAGGCTTTTCTGTGGCTACAGCGACAAACGGTGCTGAAGTCTCCGCGCTATACACTTCGAAATCTCGCAGAACTCGACGATCGAATGGCCGCGCACTTTGAGGGATTGATGCTTGCGGGTGACGAGGGATGGAACCTGTGTGAGCAGCAACTCGCAATTGGCGGCGCCGGGGAGATGTTTACTGCCATGGGGCTTGCGCTGGAAAGGCGGGCTACCGATAGGATCGCAGCGCTTTTGGAGCTTGGCGAGTCTTCGACGGAAATGCGTCGGGGATTGCTTGCCGCGTTTGGTTGGGTCTCGACAGACTGCCTAAAAGGTGTCGTCAAGGGACTGCTCGGGTCCACGCCGTATCGACGGGCCGTCGGCCTCGCTTGTTGCGCCATGCACCAAGTCGACCCGGGCCCGGCGTTAACGGCGGCGGTCGAGGACGCTGACTCCGTGCTGCGCGCGCGGGCATTCAGGGCGGCCGTCGAACTCGGTCGGATCGATATGCTGGGACCGGCGTACGCCGCGCTGAGGGATGGCGACGCGGAGGTACGGTTCTGGGGTGCCAACGCCGCGCTAGCGATGGGCGATCGCGACGCATCGATCGATGTGATCCTGACATTCGCTCGAAGCGAGTCTCGATACGGACAGTGCGCCCTTGGATGGCTGTTGAAATCGAGGTCAATCGCCTGGTGCCGCGAGTTTTTGAGCGCCATGGCCTCGTCGGCCGAGAAGAGTTCAGAGATGAAACGGCGACTGGTCGGCGGCTGCGGCGTCGCCGGCGACCCGCACTACGTTCCGTGGCTGATCGGCCAGATGTCAGACGATCGCTGGTCGCGGCTCGCTGGGCATGCGTTCTCGACGATCACCGGTGTCGATCTCGCTGCTAACTTACTCGATCGTCAAGCACCGAAGGGGCTGGACCAAGGGCCTAATGATGACCCCGCCGATCAAAACGTCGCGATGGACAAAGACGATGCATTGAACTGGCCAGATAGGCAACGCGTCGAGGAGTGGTGGCAGGCACATCGAAGTGCCTATCGCCCGGGAACTCGGTATTTCGTCGGCGGGGAGCCGACGCGTGATCGATGCTTGGCCGTGCTTAAGGATGGAGATCAGAGTCAACGAGTGGCGGCGGCGGAGTACCTTTGCGTGCTTGCTCCTGGGACACGCCTGTTTCCAACCAGCGCACCGACGTGGCGCCAACAGCGCGCGCTTGCCGCGATCACATACCCAGGCTCTTAAGCTGGACTTCAAACGACAGGAGCGTACGGTGTCCATGCACCGAACGTTCGCGCAGAGCCGCTGCTTCGAGTTGTTCGAGGTACTAGCCGGTCACTAGCGGGGCTGCGGCCCTTGCGCTCATGTGTAGGTTGCTGTCAGCGTTGCCGACATGAGAGGGGGATGGGTGCGTGACGATCGTGCAGACGGCGGCCAAGGCCCCCCTCAAATCCCCGACACCGGATCCGGCACCTCCCAGAAGAACAGCCCCCGCAACTTGATGCTCGCGTTGGTCCACAAGTAGTGGACGTCGTAGGCCTCGGGATGGTTGATCCGGTCCTTGACCCAGATGTCGATGTGCCGGTGGCCGAAGGCCATGATCCCGGTCCTTCCGGTGATCCGCTCGGTGATCGCCGCCCGGCTGCCCTTGTAGTTGTCGGCGGCACCGTAGCGGTTGTTGAGGTAGACCTTCATGTCCGGCACCGCGAACAGGTAGTTCATGCCGTCGCTGCCTTCGAACCCGCGGACCTTGCCGGTGTAGACGCCGGGGTCCGCGTAGGCGTACGACTCGATCGGCGAGCCGGCGCGATTCATCGCATAGCTGAGCTGCACTGCACAGGTCTCGTCGACGTACTTCGGCATGCCAGGGAGCAGGCCCCGGATCGCCCGGCTGGTCGGGTGTCTGTTGATGAGTGTGGCGGAATCGACGGCGATCAGGGTCATCAGGTCTCTCTCCGGCATGAACGAGCGATTGCATGAACCTACGGCACCACCGGTGATTCCGTTCGTCCGGTGCCTGCCTCGAACGCCATCATCGCGTAGTGATCGGTATTCGTGATCCGCACCGCCGCCGGCAGCGCGTGGAAGCCGGCCGGATCCTTGTGGGCATACACCGTGTCCAGGATCTCGGGATCCAGCGACACGAAGTGGCACAGTTCATGGACGATCGTGTAGGCACGCGCTTCGATCGGCATCAGGATGAAGCGCAGCGTGTAGTAGATCGTGTCCAGCCGCATCGGGAACAGCGTTTCCTTCTCGTCCATCGGTACGAAGCCGACCTTGCCGGGTTTGAAGTAGCCGCCGGCTTCGGTCCAGGCGAAGGTGTTGGTCGCGCGGATCTTCGGTTCCGGTTGGAAGGCCTGTTCACCCCATAGGCCACCGGGGCGGGCGAAGAAGGTATTGAGCCGGCCGAAGATCGTGGCCACCTGCCCGCGCGCGCGGGCCTTGTCGCGCTGTTGCGAGATCAGGAAGTACTTCTCGATCAGCGGGTCCGGCGCCGGGCTCGGATTCAGCGTCCGGTGGTAGCCGGCGCTGATCCACGCCCGGGCAAGTGCGAACGATGCATCGAATGCGCCCTGGATCTGCGCCAGTTCGAGACCCATCGCCTGGGCGATGTCGGCCAGGGTCGGGGCGATGAACTGTTTCGTGCCCAGCAGTTCGTTCAACTTGCGGATCGTCTGCTTGCCCGGTTCCATCAGGCGGTCGGCGCCGTTCCAGCCGAAGTACTTGATCTGGAACTTCTGGATCGAGTCCTTGGTCTTGGGCCCGCACAGTCCGTCGACCTTCAGCTCCGGCAGGAAGCCGCGATCACCGGGCAGCAGCGCATTGAAGCCGCGCTGGATCGCCGCGACGTCGGTGGACGTGTTGCGGGCCGTCGGTCCGTCGCCCACCGGCGCCGACAGGACGATCGGTACCTTGACCGGCCCTAGGAATTGCGCCGGGACGACGGCAAGGCCACCATCGCTCATCGGCCGCATGGTCTGCAGGCAGACCCCGCCCTTGCAGTAGCACGTGAACATCGGGTTTCTCCGCGCGGCGTGTCGTGAGCCGACGCGACGACTGCCGTGCCGTATTGTTCCATCCCGCGTCGGCGACGACACTACCGCATGGGGGTGATGCCCGCACGGACAAATCGCTGGCGGCGATCGGGCCGGCCTTCGATAATCGATGCGTTCGCCGGCGCGAGGCGCGCCGCACCCGACCCGGGAGCCTTCGATGATCACCCCCTGGCGCGACGACATCCGTCGCCGCGGACAACTGCGCATCGTCGAACTCGCCGGTGCCGGAAGTGCACCCTGGCGCGGACTGGTCGCGCGCGCAGTCACCGCGTTCAACGACCTGTCGTCCGCGCTGGATCTCGGGGTCACCTACCGTCGCGTCGATGCGGACGCCGACGTGACGGTCGATACGTATGCGAACCAGTCGCTGGTCGGGCGCGCGAGCATTCGGCGCGAGGGGCCGGCGGGTCGGCCCGACAGCGAGTTGCGCGTGACCAGTGTCGCGATCACCGTTCCGGACGATCCGCTGACATCGACACCGGCGGGACGGCGCCGGGTCGGACCCGGCGTGCTGCTGGCGATGATGGTGCACGAGATGGTGCATGCCTGCGGGCTGTCCAACTCGGAGCATTCGCCGTCGGGTGACCTGTTCCAGGCCTCACCCGACGTGCTCCACGGCACCACCGCCGCGGGCGACAAGATGAGCACCGGGCTGCGCGATGCTTCGCAGCAGTTCATCGGCATGCCGCCGCTGCTGCTGACCGAGCAGACGGCGGCGAAGATCCGGCAGGCGTGGCAGCCACTCACAGCCGATGCGCCGGGCACGCGCACCCCGCGAGCTTCGTCGCGCACCGCAGGGCCTGCCGGGTACTGACGTCCATCGCGGGTCGGCCTCGGCGTGGGCGCCGGTCCGCCCGACGACCACCGCTTCACGGACGCGGTCCGCGCATGCGGATGTCGCGGAGCCTGCCAGGTTCATGGCATGTCCGTTCCGACGGCACCGATCAGAATCCTGGTGCCGCCGTCCGTACCCCGTACCCCATTGCGCTCGGGATCGCGGCATTCGTAACCTTGGCGACTGACGCGACGGTGAACAAGGACAAGTGATGAGACGCTTTCAACTGGCAGGTGCCTTCCTCGTCACCGTCGTGTTGTCCGCATGCGGCGGCGGCGGTGGCGGCGGCACCTGCGACGCCTCGTCGCAATCCGTCAAGTCGGGCTTCGCCGGCGACCAGAACTGGGAAGGCCCGGCCGGCGGCGGCGGGGGCGGCGGGGCCGGTGGCGACGGAGGTGGTGTCGGCGTCGGTGTCGGCGAGGGCAAGGTGTTCGGCGCGACGATCACCGTCTGGGATCAGGATCGGCGCCTGATCGGAAAGGCCACCACCGATCCCGTGAACGGCATGGTGACGGTCAAGCTGTGCAACAGCGCCGCCTACGACAAGCCGCTGGAGGTCGAGGTCCAGGGCAACGACACCGCCACCTACTACGACGAGGCGAAGAACGAGACGGTCAGGTTCGGCGCCGACAAGATCCTGCGCGCCCGGGTGCCGCTGGTGACGACCAACATCGGCATCACCGCCTTCACCGACGGCGCGGTCCGCCTGATGGACGGTGCGGGCAACGCGATCGGTACGCGCCTGGACCCGGTCGTGATCAAGCAGGCGAACGACCAGGTCGGCAAGGTGCTGACCGACCAGGTGCCGGGCATCTACCGCCCGGGGCAGGGCACGGCCGGAGCGATCTCGATCACTCGCTGGCCGGTGGTGCTGGACAAGCAGAGTGCGAGCACGCCGGGCACGATCGACCCCGAGGCCGCCGCGACGCGCGGATTGCGCGCCCAGTATGGCGCGGTCAATGCCGGCTTCGGACGGGCTTCCGGCACGTTCCTCCCGGGTGATCCATCGCCGGCATTCACCGCGTCGTCGCAGTTCGCACGCGACCTGTCCGACGGCGTGCTCGACATGCAGGCGATCGACGGTCCGGTGGTCGGATCGTCGGGAGCACTGGCCTACACCTACGAGACGCTGTGGCGGGCCAAGACGATCGGCGCGGGCCTGACCACCGCGGCCGCGGGCACCGACGGCGCGCGACAAAAGTCATCCAATGTCGTGATCTCCGAGTACCTGTCTTCCGCATTCGAGGTCTACAAGACCGATCTGTGCCGCGAGAACGGCGTCTCCTGCGATTTCGCGACACGCACGTCGACCAGCCAGATCGTCAAGCTCTTCGGCGACGGCCGCCTCGAGGTCCGTCGCGAGATGGCGGCCGGATTCGACAAGAACAAGCTCTGGGTCGAGGCGACACCGCTGAGTCGCCGCGTCGGGTTCGCCGGCGCGCCGCAGGCTGCGTTCGTCGAAGTCAAGGTGGGTACCCAGGGCGAGATCGTCGCGCTCGATCAGGCGCGCAACCGGTTCGTCTACATCCCGCCGACCTCGCTGTATCGCGTCCGCGGCAACGAGGGCAGTGATGCGAACGCGATCTCCTCGCGGCTGACGGCGCAACTCGCGCAGTTCGGCGGAATCGAGATCCCCGCCGCACCCGCGGGCACCAGCGCGACGGTCGTGAGTTTCACGCCCAGTCCGCCGGATCGCTCGTTCGTGTCGGGTCCGAAACCGGACTTCATCTACGTGATGTCCGATGGGAAGTTGTACGGTGGCCGACAGGCCACGCCCGGCCAGCCGATCGCGCTGCCCGTACCCGAGCCGCTGCAGAGTGTCGTCTACGACAAGTTCGTCCCGCCCGCGTTCCCCGCCCAGTACGGCCCCAGGCCCGGCGGCACGATCCTGTTGCCGTGGACCGGTCCGCGACGCCTGTTCGGGCTGACCCGCGGCGGCACGGTCAAGACCTGGATCGAGGGCAACACCGCGGTCGGCGTGACCCTGCCGATCCCGGGCAAGGTTCGGCTGCTCGCCGGCGAGGCGCTGACCGGCGTCTACGCGTTGAACAACGCCGGCAACGTGTACTGGATCAATGCCGATCAGGCGCTGGCGGTCGGCGGCAGTCCCGAGGACGCGTTCGTCGATGGTCGCCTGCCGGATCCGCCGCGTCGCTTCGGTCCGCACACCGTCGTTCCGGTCGATCTCGGCGGCAAGCCGATCTGCTGGATCACGCGCACCGAGGCCGTCGTCTGTGATTCCGGCGAAGTCATCCAATGGACCGAGGCACGCGCCAACCTAATCTCGGCGTCCGAGGACCGGGTGTTCGTGCCGGTCGACCTCGGCGCGGGCAAGGTGATCCCGGGGCTGAGTTCGGTGTGGCGGATGAGCGGTGTCGAGGAATTTTCCCGTCGTTCGTTGTCGGCTACCGGCACCTCGCGATTCAACGAAGGCATCCGGTACGTGAAGGTCGACGGCGCGACGACCGACCCCGAGGCGGCACTCGGCCATCGCAACCTCGCGCTCACCCGTGCCGTCACCATCAATCCGGACTCCCGCGGGCCGCGTCCCTACGTCACCGGCAGGCAGTTCAGGCGCGCGATCGAAAGTGTGATCGGCCCGGCCAGCCCGCTGTCCACCGGCCTGGCCCGACAGAGCACGTCGGCCGGCATCACCGGCCACATCGGCTCGGTCAGGTTGTCCGGCGCGCCGGGCGGCTTCGACCTGACGATGGCGGTGACCGACGCCGCCGGGGCGCCCGACGCGTTCGTCCGGCCCGCCGCGATACGGATCGCGTTGGACTCCGGTGATGCGAGTGCCAGCACCTCGTTCACGATGCTCGATGTGATCGGCGACGATCCCGAGCGCAGGAACCTGACGGGCAACCCCCCGCCGCGGGCGTTCGGCCAGGCGGCGACGTTCAAGGACGACGACCTGATCGCGCTCGACTTCGCACCGTTCGGATGGTTCGGCGAGCACGTGCAGCCGGTCTTCGCCACCGGGGACTTCTTCGAGAAGACCCTGATCGGCCGCCTGATTCCCAGTGCGGTGCCGGGCAATCCGTACCAGTTCCGCATCTGCTACAACGCATCGGCGGCCCAGGTCCGCGGCGTGAACACGTTCGGCTATCACCTGTGCACGCAGCACGACAACGTGGGCAATTATCTCGGTCGTTTCACGATGTCGGCGGGAAGCCGCGTGCCCGGCCAGGCGCCGCGCCAGTTCGACTTCGGCCAGCTGCTCGACGACGGGGCGTCGCCGTTCGCGAACACCGGAGACGGGCAAGGCGGCACGGCAAACTAGGGAGGGTCCGCATCAGTCATGCGGACCCCTCCTAGCCGTTCTGCCAGCAGGTGAACAGCGGCGTATTGCGTTTGAAGTAGCCGATCGGATAGAGCTCGTACTTCGCATTGGCGGGGTTCATCGTCAGCAACAGCGCGTCGCCGGCGTTGACATCGGCATTCGTCAGGTAGTGCACGCCCCAGATGACCTGCGCGTGATAACCCGGCGCGCCGCCCAGATTCATCACGTGGCACGCGGCGAGCATCGGCCCGTTGTGGCGCAGCCGTTCCTTGACGAAGTTATCGGTGAAGATCGAGGTGTCTTCCCCGTCGAGCCAGGTGTTGGCGATGAAGTCGAAATCATCGGCGATCGTCTTCAGCGTTCCCGGGCGGATGCCGCCTCCGGCCCTGGCATTGCCGTAGCGGGCGGCCAGCTGCGCTTCTGTCATCTGGCTCGACAGTCCGACGGTGGCGAAGATCGATTCGAAGGCCGCGGCCCAGCAGGTCGCCCAGCGCGCCTGCTTCACGCGACTCGGCGGATTCAGTTCATAGTCGTAGTCGGTCGCCATCTGGTTCTCCTAGGGGAGTCGGCCCGCGATCGGCCGGAACCCGGCTCGCTCCGTTCACGAAGGCCCGGTTTGCATCGCGCGATTGTCGGCAGTCGGTCGCGAGGGCGCCATCCCGCCTTGGCAGTAGCGGAAGCCCGGTGCCCGTGACTGCTGCGTGCATTGCAGCAAGCCGGGTCCCCACGAACATCGCTCGCTCCGGGTCATCGTGTGGACACTTCGGCATCGCGGCGATACCGCATCCGAGCGATGTTCATCACCTGCCGGCATCGGACAATACAACCGAATACCGATTGCCCGACTTCCGGCGCACCCCTACTATCCCAGTGCGACCGATACCGAAGTCGCGAGCAGTCACCAAGCGGTCAAGCACGGCGGAGAACGGAAAATGACTCGACAGTACCGGGGCGGAGCTCTCGTCATCGCAGCGATCCTGCTGCAAGCCTGCGGCGGCGGCGGCGGGGGGGGTGGTGGTCCCACCGCCAACTCACCATCGGTCGCGTGTGGCGCGGGTCAGCTCGGCACCGTGACCTCCGGCTTCAGCGGCGACGTCAACTTCGAGGCACCGGGCGGCGGCGACGGCGGTGTCGGTGTCGGCGGGGGTGACGGCGGCGGCGGTGTCGGCATCGGTGTCGGCGAGGGCAAGGTCGTCGGCGCGCTGGTCATCGTCCGCGACAACGCGGGCAACAAGGTCGGCGAGGCGGTGACCGATGCCAAGGACGGCATGGTGACGTTCAAACCCTGCCGGCCGGATTACAACCAGCCGGTGGAGGCCGAGGTTGTCGGCCAGCCAGGCGCCACCTACTACGACGAGGCACTCGCCAAGGACGTTCCGTACGGCGCGGACAAACGACTGCGGGTACGGGTCGACAAGATCGCCCGCAACCTCGGCATCACCGGTTACACCGAGGCCGCGGTGCGCCTGATGGAGGCGCGTGGCGCGACCAGCATCTCGTCGTCGACCCAGGCGCAGATCGCCGATGCCAACAAGAAGGTCGGCCAGATCGTCACCGACCAGGTGCCCGGCATCTACCGCCCGCGTGATGCGAACGGCACCATCGGCCGCATCGAGATCACACGCCTGCCGGCGGTGCTGAGCTCGACCAACGCACAGACCCCCGGCACGATCGACACCACCCCGCGCGGCCAGTACGGCGCGGTCAACGCCGGCTTCGCGCAGGCGTCGGGCACCTATCTGCCGGGGGATCCGGCGCCGGCCCACAGCGCGGCGATCCAGTTGGCCGAGGATCTGGCCGACGGCACGCTGGACATGCAGGGACTCAACGGCCCGGTGCGCGCGACAGGTGCGCCGGCGTACACCTACGAGAGCCTGTGGCGCGCGAAGACGGTCGGTGCGGGGCTGACGTCGGTGGCGGCCGGCACCACCGAGGTCCGCAATGCCGCGGCATCGTCGCTGTTGTCCGAGTATGTGTCCGACAGCTCGAACGTCTACCGGACCGACGCCTGCCTGACGGTATCGGGACAGGCCTGCAATCCGTTCGACACCCGGACCGACGCGCTGCAGATCGTGCGCCTGTTCTCCGACGGCCGGCTCTTCGTCGAGCGCGGCATGTCGGCCGCGTTCAGCCCGGACCGGATATTCGCCGCGTCGGGACAGCCGACGATCAACCTGCAGGTCACCGGGTCCGCATCGGCACGTGCGTTCGTCGAGGTCAAGGTCGGCACGCGCGGCGAGGTGATCGCGCTGACGCAGAAGCGCGATCGATTCGTGTACCTGCCGCCGATGGACCTGTACCGCGTGCGCGGCGACGAGCGCAGCGATGCCGGCAACCGGTTCGCGAACTTCGGTCCCGAACTGCGCGCCCGTGCGTCCCGGCTGAGCGCCGTCGAGATCGCGGTGCCCGCGGGGACCACGGTGCTGAGTTTCTCGCCGAGCCCGGCCGACCGGACCTTCCCCGGCGCTGCCAAGCCGGATTTCCTGTTCGTGCTCTCGGACGGTTCGCTGCGTGGTGCCCGCGCCGCGGCGCCGACGCAGACGATCAGCCTGCCCACACCCGAGCCGCTGCAGAGCATCGCCTATGACAAGTTCGTGCCGCCGACGTTCGTCGCCGAGTACGGAACGCAGCCCGCCGGCACGGTGTCGCTGCCGTACGCCGGGCCGCGACGCCTGTACGGCCTGACCCGTGCCGGCCAGGTCAAGACCTGGCTCGAAGGTGCGCAGGCGACGGGGGTGACGCTGGCGATCCCGGGCAAGGTGATCCTGCTGGCGAGTGAATCCAAGACGAACCTGTATGCACTCAACGGCGACGGGCAGGTGTTCTGGATCAACGCGGATCAGGCACATGCCGCCGCCGCGGGATCGACGATCGTCGAGTCGACACCGACGATCTCGTATCCGCGCCGATTCGCGCCGCACACGGTGCGGCCGGTGGATACCGGCGGCACGAAGATCTGCTGGATCTCCCGTCGCGACGCGGTCGTCTGCGAGACCGGCGAGGCCCGGCGCTGGCCGGAATCGGTGGCGTCGCTGCGCTTCGATCCGAACAACGACAGCCCGTTCGACGTGGTGCAGGTGCCGGTCGACATCGCGGCCGCGACCCCGGTCGCCGTCGAGCCGATCTGGCGCATGAGCGGCGTCGAGGAGTTCTTCCGACTGAGTTTCAGCAAGATCGCCCCTTCGGCGTTCAACCAGGGCCTGCGCTACGTCGCCGTCGGCGGATCGCTGCTCGATCCGGCGCAGCTCCAGGGCCAGCGCAACCTGTTCAGCGAACTGCTGCCGCTGCCCGACGGATCACGTGACCAGGGCCTGACCGGCGTGCAGATGCGCCGGGCGCTGCAGAGCGTGTTCAACGCCAGCAGTCCGCTCGGACGCGGCGTCACACGCGCGACCAGCACGGCCGACGTGCAGTTCGACGGCTACCGCGCGACGCTTCAACTGTCGCCGGTGACGGCGGACACCTTCGACCTGACGCTGACCATCGCCAACGCGAACGGTGACGTCTCCGCGGATCTGCCGCGCACGACGATGCGCATCCAGTTCGTCGGCGATCCCGCGGGTTCGGCATTCACGGTGCTCGGCATGACCGGTGACGATCCCGGCAACAGCAACACGTCCTTCGGGCAGGCCTACCAGTTCAAGGACAGCGACAACATCGCACTGAACCGTTCGGCCAAGGGCTGGTTCGGCAAGTACGCCGCGCCGGTGTTCCGGGGTCCGATCAACGGCGTCGACGGCAGCGATCGCGTGGCCGCGCTGATCCCGACGATCACACACCTGTCGCCGTTCACGTTCCGGGTCTGCTACAACGTCCGCGCGCAGGTCGCCGTCCCCGGAGCGGTCGGCAACCGGTACACGGTCAACGCGTGCACGATCCACGACAACTTCGGCAACTTCATCGATGCGATCTCGATGATCTCCAACACCTTCACCCCGTCGGGCAACGGCGTCACCACCGAGACGATCGATTTCGGCCAGCTGTTCGACGACAGCGCGTCGACCGGAGGCTGATGTGACGGGCTGCATTTCCGGGTCAGCGTGCCGTGGAACCCGGCATGTGTCGGGATCCGGATGATCACCGCGCGAAGGTCTGACCAGCCGTGAGCGGTCGCACGATCCGCAGCCTGGGCGGCATCGGCGCGACGAGCCTGTCGCGCTCGCTGCGAGCCGTGACCGCTTGCCTGGTCTTGCTGGCAACGACGGTGCCTGCCTGGTCGCAACGCACCGCCGAGCCGGTACTGCGCCTCGAGACCGGCATGCACCAGTCGGTGATCCGTCGTCTCGACGTCGATCCGGCGCGCAACCTGCTGGTCACCGCGTCCGATGACAAGACCGCGCGGGTCTGGGACCTGGACACCGGCCAGCTGCGGCACGTGCTCCGTCCGCCGATCGGTTCCGGCGACATCGGGCAGATGCGGGCGGTGGCGATCCATCCGCGCGACGATCTGGTGGCGATCGGGGGCACGACCGGAGCGGGAGACGACGGGCGGCGCATCTACCTGTTCTCGCCGTCGTCCGGGCGTATGGTGCGCACGTTCGTCGCCAGCGGCGATGGCGTGCGGCGGTTGCGTTGGTCCGCCGATGGCACGGTGCTGGTCGCCGCACTCGCCGGCGGCGCAGGCAATGCCGGCATCCGTGTGATCGACGCGGCGTCGGGTGGATCGCTGCTGGACGAGGAAGTCACCGGGGGCTGCCACGGACTCGCGACGGATGCCCGCGGCAACGTCGCCGCCGCGTGCCAGGACGGTCGGATCAGGATCTATCGGGCCACCGGTGGCAAGGCGTCGAAGGTGGCCGAGTTCGATGTCGAGAAGGCGCAGCCGTATTCGGTGGCCTTCTCGCCGGAAGGACAGCGCCTGGCGGTCGGATTCTTCGCCGACACGCGCGCGCCGGTGGTGATCGACGCGACGTCGGGCCGTGAACTGGCTCGCCTCGACCGGCCAGGCTTCGAGGCGGGCAACCTGTGGTCCGTCGTGTGGTCGTCCGATGGCGCGACGGTGATCGCGGCCGGCACCGGGTACCAGAAGGGCGCGCAGTTCCCGGTCGTGCGCTACGACGCGGCCACTGGACGGCTGCTCGGCCAGACCGTTGTCGCGGGCAATTCGGTGATGGATCTCGCCGCGATGGGTGACGGCCGCTCGATCTATGCCACCGCCGAAGGGGCCTGGGGTGTGCTGGATGCGGCCGGCAAGGCCGGCCCGAAGATCGGCGGCACGTTCGGTTTCGTCAGCGATCCGACCGTGCTGAAGGCCGACGGCACACTGGCCGCGATCGGCTGGGCGACCGCCGATGCACGCCAGCACGCGTTCGATCTGCGCAAGCGGCTGGCGTCGAACTCGCCCGCGTCGAAACTGGCCGAGCCGAAGACGCGGCGCGGCCTGTTCGAGAACGCGAAGTGGCAGGACACGACGAATCCGACCGTCAACGGCGCGTCGATCCAGTTGCCCGCGCTGGTCGCGTCCCGGTCGCTTGCGTACACCGGGTCGGGCGACGCCTTCCTGGGCACGTCGCGCGAACTGTACCGGGTCAACCAGGGTGGCCGGGTCGAGTGGCAGGTGCCCGCGGGCGCCGAGGTGCGGGCCGCTCACGCGAGCGAGGATGGCCGTCTCGTGGTCACCGCACAATCGGACGGTACGATGCGCTGGTGGCGCGGCAGCGACGGCCAGACGCTCGCCACGCTGTATGTGGCCTCGGACGGGCGCTGGGTGGTCTGGACGCCGAGCGGGCATTTCGACGCCAGTCCGGGTGCGGACCGATTGCTCGGCTGGAGCGTCAATCGCGGCCCCGACGAGCCGGCCGAATTCCATTCGATCGGACGGTTCCGGGACCGGTTCAATCGTCCCGACGTGATCGACCGGGTGTTCGCGACACTCGACGTCGGCACCGCGGTTCGCGATTCGGACCGGGCTCGGGAGGCGGCGATCCGGCAGAGCGAGGCCGAGAAGCCGTCGTTGCCCGAGCTGCCGACCACCGTCTATCTCGATGCGACCGCACCGGCGTCGACGGCGGTCGCGACACCGACTCCCTCCGCACCGCCGGCTGCGCCGCCTGCGGCGCCCCCGGTCGCGACGACGCCGGTACGCACCGAGCCGATCCGCGCCGACTCGCTGCCGCCGGCGCTGGGCGCACTGGACAATGCGCCGATCCGCACCGGCGGCAACGAAGTGTCGATCCCGTTCACGATCCGCTCGCAAAGCAGCGGCGCGCAGATCGCCATCGAGATCCGTGTCGACGGCAGGCCGGTCGAACGCGGCAGCGTGGACCTGCCCGAACGTTTCGACGGCAAGACCCGGGCGCTCGCGAAGGTCAACCTGCCCGAGGGCGCGCAGTCGGTCCAGATCATCGCCACCGACCGGTACGGCATCTCCGATCCGCTGATCTACAAGGTCGAGTCCCCCGGCGCCGCCGTGACGACGGCAATCGCCAAGCCGATCGACGCTGCGTCGATCGTCGCCTCACCGATCGTTGCCGCGGCTGCACCGTCGACACTTCCGACCCGCCCGCCGGCCGCGGGCGGCGCTTCCTCCGCCACCGGCGCGCGCCAGCGCGCACAAGGGACGTTGTACGTGCTGTCGATCGGCATCAGCAACTATCAGCGTGCCGAATACAAGCTCGGACTGGCCGCGAAGGATGCACGCGATTTCTCCGCCGCATTGAAGGCGCAGGAGGGCAAGCGTTTCGAGCAGGTGGTCGCGCGGACGTTGTCGGAACGTGATGCGACCCGCACCGAGATCCTGGCGGCATTGAAGTGGCTGAGCACCAGCGTCGGGCCGCGCGACTACGGCATGTTGTTCATGGCCGGTCACGGCATCAACGCGGCCGACGGACAGTACTACTTCCTCCCGTTCGAAGGGCAGCACGAGCGGCTCGCTGCCACCGGCGTGCCCGAGGCGTTCATCCGCCAGACGCTGGGCACGATGCGGGGACGCGCGCTGTTCTTCGTCGACACGTGTTTCGCGGGCAACGCCCTCGGATCGACGATCCAGGCGTCGCGTGAACTGGCCCGCCTCGCCAACAACCTGGCGGCATCGGAGAACGGTGTCGTGGTCTTCGCGTCGAGTTCCGGTCGCCAGCAGTCCGAAGAGAAGGACGAGTGGGGCAACGGCGCCTTCACGAAGGCGCTGATCGAAGGCATCGCGGGCAAGGCGGACTTCCGCAACGAAGGCAACATCACCTTCAAGGGCCTGGACTTCTTCGTCTCCGAGGAAGTGCGCAAGCTCACCGACGGGCGCCAGACGCCGGTGACGATCTCACCGATCGGCGTGCCGGACTTCGTGATCGCGCGGTTGTAGGCATTCGGCCGGGTCGGCACGGACCCCGGCCGGCAGGCCGGTCATGACCGGTCTTGTGGTCGGCACGCCTCGTCCAATCCCCTGCGACTGGAAAGGCCTCAGCGGATCCCCGGTTCCCTGACGCCATCGGCCGGCCCTTCGACAATGGGTCGCTGGCCAACCCGATTTCCAGGACTTCGCGCATGGCATCGACGTTCACCGCTCGCGAGCGACAGGTCGCGAGCGTCGTTCCGACCGGCACCGATCGACTCGACAGCGTGCAGATCCTGCGCGGCGTGGCCGCGTTGGCCGTGGTCTTCAACCACGCGGCGATCTGGCTGGTGCATGAGCCCTCGATCGCCATGCCACGGTCGCTGTTGGCACCGATTCCGGCGTTCGGCCAGTTCGGCGGCTTCGGGGTCGACCTGTTCTTCGTCATCAGCGGTTTCGTGATGACGCTGGGGGCAGGCCGTTTCGTCGGGCCGCGGGGTGCGCTGATGTTCCTCGCGCAGCGTTTCGTCCGCGTCGCGCCGCTGTTCTACCTGTTTTCGCTGGTCTTGCTGGGCGTGATGCTGGCCGGCGGACAGCGCATCGATCCGATGTCGCTGATCAACACGGTCACCATCGTGCCGATCTTCGACCAGGGCAGGTACGCCTGGCCGATCCATTATCTGGGCTGGACGCTTGCTTTCGAGTTCATCTTCTACCTGCTCGTCGCCGCCGGTCTGGCGCTCGGCGTGCGGCGCCTTCCGTTCCTGCTCCTCGGTCTGCTCGGCCTGCTGCCGTTCGTCGGTCTGTGGGCCGCGCCGTTCGATGTCCTGTGGCGCATGCTGACCAGCCCCTTCTTGTGGGAGTTCGGGTTCGGCGTCGTTGCCTATCTGGCGTTCCGTCGCGGAATGCTCGCGACGTGGCGGCCGCTGCTCGCGACGGCATTCACGATCGTCTTCATCGGGGTGCTCGTCGAATTGACCCTGATGCCGAACACGACGTTCGCGATGGCGCACAACTCGATCGATGGACACACGGCGATCGAGCGCTCGATCGACTGGGGCGTGCCGGCGTTGCTGCTGTTCGCGTCGGTAATCGGCTCGGGCGACACGAGCGGACCGGTGGCCGCGGCGATGAAGATCGTCGGTGACGCGTCGTACTCGATCTATCTGTCGCACCTCGCCGTCGTTCGGATGATGGTCGAGGTCGTCGAACGCGTCGCGCTCGATCCGGATCTGGCAATCCTCGTCACGCTGGGCGCATCGATCGCGGCCGGGCTCGTGTCGTATCGTCTGCTCGAACTGCCGATGCTCCGTCACGGCCGGCGGCGGTTGGCCACCATCACCTGGCTGCGGCCGTCACGGACGAACGCCGTTCACTGCGCGCGATAGTAGTACCAGATCTCGTCGAGCCGGTTCTGCTTGATCAGGATGCTCTGGGCGTCGGAGTTGCCGTTCACCGACCGGACGATCTTGCCGTCGATGCCGGCGACCACGAAGTGATGCACCTTCTCGCCCTTCAGGATCGCCACGTCGCCGGCCTGCAGGCCCTGGCTGCCGCCGATCTTCTGCAGGACGGTGATGCCCTGGCCGACGCGCCATTTGACCGGCAGACCCGCCTGCTGCAGCACCCAGGTCGCGAAGATCCCGCACCAGGAGATGTGCCCCGGCAGCCACGCGCCCGGCTTGCGCACGCCCTTGAGCGTGGCGGAGTTCCATCTCGATTCGTTCCAGCCTTCCACGCCCTCGTCGAAGTACTGCTTCAGCCGTCGCCATCCCCTGCGCACCGTCTCGCCGTCCTCGATGATCACATCCAGGTCGCTGACGCGGCCGGGTTCGGGTGTCGCCTCGGCGATCGCGATGTCGATGATGCGCTGGCGCAGCGAGCCTGCCACCGGCCCCGCCGGCGCCTCGATGACCTGGGGCGGAATCCCGATCGGGGTGGTCAGTACTCCTTCGTTGCCGAGCGCATCGAGTGCGCCCCAGGTGATCGGACCGACGACACCGTCGACGCCGAGCTGCTTCTGCATCTGGAATTCGCGCACGCGGCTGGCGGTCAGCGGCCCGAAGCCGCCGTCCTCGTCGAGACGGGCCAACGACGAGACACCTTTGTTGAGCTTGGACTGCGCTTCGACCACCGCGGGGCCGCTGGAACCGAAGCTCAGGGTGGGTCTCATCAGACACTCCACTGGAGAAGGCCGAAGAGCATGAACCCGAGCCCTGCGACGAGCGGCACGCGGACGGCCAGGTAAGTGAACGGCTCGGCGCCGGCGCCATGCAGCGAGGTGATCTCGGCGTACCGCGGATGGCCCGGCACGAAACGGACCGGCACCACCGAACCGACCGCCATCGGGCGGCTCGGTGCGCCGTAACGCGACACGAAGCGCCGGGTCGCACCACATTCGTCGCGATACTCGATGATCGGGTGCCAGTACAGGGCGGCCGGATCACCGGCCTCGCCGGGTTGCTGCTTCATCGCGGTGACCTCGCCGAGGGTCGCGTGGCCGCGGACGAGCGCGTACAGCGGCCGCCACAACGCACATCCCCAGAGGGCGGCCAACGGTGCCATCGTGGCCAGGATGAACAGTCCGTAGTGTGATGTCTGCATGATGTCCCTCCTCGTCTCGTACGGTCAACTGTAGGCATCGACGGGCGGAGGAACAATTCGACCGAAGTCGTAGGGCCGGTCCGGCGGCGCGTTGCGGGACGATGCCCGGTCGCGTCGGTGACCACCATCGCGCACACCGGGTATCGCGTGATGCCGCGAGGCGGGCGATGCTGTCTCGGCGCCGCATCGAGCCGCGGAAACGGTCCTGCGGGCGGGGGTCGCTACGCCTTCGGTCGTATACCGTCGGCGGGGCGGGCGACGCACACTGGCATCGATGCCGGCGGGTGGCCTCTTCGCAGGTCGCCTCGCGGCGCGTAGCATCGGTGCGGCGGCGCTGCAGGAGTTCGACGGGATGACGACGATGTGGCCGGGTGTTTTGCGCATGGTCGGGTTTGCCGCCTCGTGGTCGATGGCGGCGGTGCTCTGTGTCGCGACCGCCTGGGCGGCACCGATCGCGACCCGCAACGCGCTGTTCGAGCCCCAGCCCTGGCAACAGCTGCCGGGCTGGTCCGACGATGCCCATCAGGACGCGTTGCGGACGTTCCAGGCCGCCTGCCAGTCGCTCGGTTCGAAGTCCGCCTGGCAGGCCGCCTGCGAACGCGCGCGCTCGCTCGGCGACGCCGGTGCGGTGGCGGCGCGCACGTTCTTCGAATCGCAGTTCACCGTCTACCGGGTCGAAGACCGCGGCGCGCCCGAGGCCGGCCTGCTGACCGGTTACTTCGAGCCGGTGCTCGCCGGGCGCAGGCAGCGCGGCGGTGCATTCGTGTTCCCGGTCTACGGTCCGCCGGCCGACATGTTCCAGCTCGACGCACGGTCGATTCCGCGCACGGGCACGCGGGTGCGCCTGGCCGCTCGTGGCAACGAACTGGTGGTCGCCGCCGACGGTCCGATCACGCTCGATGTCGCCGCGCTCGGCTCCGCGCCGATGGACCAGCGCCATCGCCTGCGACTCGAGGGCCAGCGTGCGGTCGCCTATTGGAGCCGCCAGCAGATCGAATCCGGCGCGGCGATGCGTGCACCGGTATTGGCATGGGTCGACGATGCGAATGCACTCTACGTGATGCAGGTCCAGGGGTCGGGCCGGATCCGGATGCCCGATGGCAAGCAGATCCGCGTCTCGTACGCGGACCAGAACGGCCAGCCGTTCACGCCGCGCGGCACGACCGCGGGTGTGCGCACGCGCGGCATCGATGGTGATGCGGGCGCCGTCGTGCCCGATGTGGTCGACGAATCCGTGCTGTCGGACACGTTGCGCTCGCTGGTCGCGGATGCACCACCCGGGGACGGAGCGGCTGCGCCGGCCACGCCGTCGACCACGGAGGTGTCGTCCGCGGCACCGACTGACACACCGGTCGCTTCGCCGGCGACCGAGGGTGATCCCGCGATCCGCACCCGGGGCATCCGACGCAAGGTCGACGATGCCACGGTCGAAAAAATGGTCGACCAGTTGCTTGCCCAACGTCCGCATCGCGGCGCGCCGGCGCGGGGTTCCACGGCGACGCCGGCCGTGCCGCGCGCCGGCGCGGACAGCGCCACGGTCGCCGGCATCGACATGTCCCCGAAGGATGCGTCGCGTTTTGCACTGGCCGCCCTCGCGCATCTGGTG
Source organism: uncultured Burkholderiales bacterium (assembly GCA_902826305.1). Classification (GTDB taxonomy): domain Bacteria; phylum Pseudomonadota; class Gammaproteobacteria; order Burkholderiales; family Burkholderiaceae_E; genus CADEEH01. The sequence goes on along the minus strand of CADEEH010000037.1, from coordinate 11,434 downwards.
TCGGCGCGTCGGCTCGATCGCAGCTTCGTGTTCTTCCGCGAGAATCCGCGCGTCGAAGGCGGGCCCCGGGGCGCACTCGGCGTGCCGCTGACCGCCGGCCGTTCGATCGCGGTCGATCCGCGCGTCACGCCGCTCGGTGCACCGGTGTTCATCGAAGCGACGCGGCAGGATGGTTCCGGCCAGATGCGTCGGCTGATGTTCGCGCAGGACACCGGTGGTGCGATCCGTGGTGCGGTGCGGGCGGACTTCTTCTGGGGATCGGGGCCCGCGGCCGGTGCCCGTGCGCTGCAGACCAAGGATCGGCTGCTGATGTGGGTGCTGCTGCCCAACGGCCTCGCTTTCGGCCGACCGAGCGGAATCCGCACCCGCGGCATCGACGACGAGGAATTGCCCGATTGTGTGATCGACGACCCGGAGTTCTGTGCGCGATGATTCCCGTCTTCATGGGAACGGCGGGCCGTCGATGCGTGGCGCTTGTTGACCTGCCCCTCGTCGCTTATCGTCACGGTTCGACGTGACGGGAACAACGATGCTTCGGATTCGCGTGCTCAGCCAGATGGGCCGGCCGCTGGTGGTGCCCCTGTCGGCGGACTTCGAGGCCGCGGGCGGCACGATCGGCCGCGCTCCGGACAACACGCTGGTGTTGCCCAGTCCGGGCAAACACATCTCGCGACGCCAGGCCCAGATCGTCGCGACCGGGGATGGCTTCAGCGTCGTCTCCACCGGCTCGTCGACACCGCTGATCCTGAACGGCGTCGAACTGCCGGCCAATCGTCCGGCACGGATCGGACCCGGTGACCGGATGCTGGTGGCCGAATACGAGTTGCTGATCGAATCGGCTCAGGGCGGGACGGTCGGCCCCCAGGCGGCGAGCCCGGCATCGCGCCGATTCGGGGCCTCGATACCCGAGGACTTCGACCCGTTCGCCGCACCCCCGTCACCGGCGACCCGATCCGTCGCGGGCCCGCAGGAGGCGCCGGCGCCCCGGTCGTCACCGGCGCCTGCCGTGCCGGCCGCCTTCGACCCGCTCGATCCTTTCGCGGCGCCGCCGACTCGGGCGGCCGATCCGATGCTGCCCAGGCCGAGCGCCGGTGATCCGCTGGGCATCGGCGGCGACTACGCGAGTTCACTCGACCCCGGGCGTCGTGCCGGCGAGAGCATCGACGCGTTGTTCAAGCTCGGCCCCGAGGCGGCAAGTGATCCGTTGGCGATCGGAGCGCCGCTCGGTGATCGCTTGCCCTCGCAGGCGCCGGAGACCTCGCTCGATCCGCTCGCCCCCTACACCGGTCGCGCAACTGCCGTGGGTGCGCCGGTGCCCGACCATCTGCCGGAACTGCACGGCTCGATGCGATTGCCCGAGGCGATTCCGCCGACGACGTTCGGCCTCGCGCCCGGGTCGCGTTCGGCTGCGTCGCCGGTGTCCATCGGCGCACCGCCGGCATCGGTGCCCGCGCCCGCGGGCGATCGTCGCGACGGACCGGTGCTGTCGTGGTCCACGGTGACCGATGCCCACGCAGCGCCGTCGAACACGCCACCCGCAACACCGGCGCCTCCGGCCGCATCGCCAACCGCGTTGCCGACAATCCCGGCGCCGGACCTCGCGGGCTCACCCCCGTCCTACCTTCCCGACGACATGGTGCGTTCGATCGCCGAGCGCACGGCCGATTCACACCGCGCGGATTTCGCGGCGGTGCCGAAGACCCGTCCGACCGAGCTGCTCGACCGGTTGAACAACGAACAGCTCCAGGCGCTTGCCTCGACGGTCGGAACCCGTGTCGCGCGGGCCGCGCGGCATGTTGTCGACCGCCCCGCGGCGGGTGTCGTCGCACACGATCCGCCGCCGGGGTCCGCGGCCGACGACCCGTTCGCGCCGGCGGCACCAAGGCCCGCGTCGCCGTCCGGCGAGCAGGTGTCCCGAGCAGCCCCGCCGCAGTCCGATCTGCTGGCCGCGCTGACCCGCGAGTTCCTTGCCGGTGCCGGCTTGGCCGAGTTGCCGCGTGTGCCCGGCCAGTCGGAGGCATCGATGCTGACACCGGAGACGATGCGCCGTCTCGGTGAACTGATGCGGCTGGTCGCGCAGGGAACCGTCGACCTGCTCGCCGCGCGCGCGACCCTGAAACACGAGATGCGGGCCGACGTGACCCGGATCAGTGCCAGCGACAACAATCCGCTGAAGTTCGCCACCGATTCGCGGGCCGCGCTCGCCCACCTGCTGTCGGCGGCGCCGGTGCCGGGATTCATGGCACCCGCGCCGGCGCTGGACGACGCCTACCGCGACCTGCTCGCTCACCAGATCGCGTTCGTGGCCGGGGTCAGGGAGGCGATGCACGGGCTGATCGCCCGCTTCGATCCGCAGCAGCTCGAAGCCCGGCTGACGAGGAAGGCGGTGATCGACTCGGTGCTGCCGAACGGACGACGGGCACGACTGTGGGAATTGTTCGTCGAACTGTACGGGGAGATCTCGCGCGAGGCCGAGGATGATTTCGATGCGTTGTTCGGCCGCGCGTTCGTCGACGCCTACGAAGCGCAGAGCGCCCGGTTGCGTGAGCGCTGAACGGGACGCCGTGCTCGCCGACCAGCTGACTCTGGGGCTCGTCTCGCACATCGGCGGACGCGAGCGAAACGAGGATGCGTGTGGCTACTGGGGCACACAGCCGCTGTGTTGTGTGCTGGCCGACGGTGCCGGTGGCCACGGTGGCGGGGACATCGCGGCACGCACCGCGGTGCGGTCGGTTCTCGACGGATTCGCCGCCGATCCGCGCTGCACGCCGGCCCACGCGCTGGCGCTGATGCATCGGGCCAATGCCGCGGTGCTGGGCCGGCAGCGGACCGATCCAGGACACGGCGACATGCGTGCGACACTTGTCGTGCTGGCGCTTGATCCCGCCAGCGACGCCGCGGTCTGGGCACACGTCGGCGATTCCCGGTTGTACCTGTTCCGGGACGGGCACCTGTCCGCGCAGACCCGCGACCACAGCCTGTACCAGTCGCTGGTGGACGCCGGTTTCGCCGATCCCGACGCGCGTCGCGGCAATCCGCAACGCAACGTGCTGACCGGCTCGCTGGGGATCGACCAGGGCTTCAAGCCCGAGGTGACGGGTGTCACCGTGAAACTGGAGAGCGGCGACGCATTCCTGTTGTGCAGCGACGGGTTCTGGGAATTCGTCGACGAGACGGAGATGGAAGGCATGCTGCAGCGGGCGGGTTCGGCACAGTCATGGCTCGATGCGATGGCCGCCCGTGTCGCGGCCACCGGCGGGGATCGCCAGGACAACTACTCGGCGATCGCCGTCTGGTACGGTCCCATGGATTTTTCGACCCGGATCGGCGCCGCGCCGGTCCCCGGTGGCTGATCGTGCCAGGAGCGAGCATCGACGAGCGAGTGTCGATGAGCCGGTGTCAATGAGCGAGTGTCAATGAGCGAGTGTCAATGAGCGAGCGCCGATGACCGAGTCCTCCCACGCACTGTCGATCGGCACGCGGCTCGCCGAGTTCGAGATCTCCGGCCTGGTCGGCGAGGGCGGCTTCGGCATCGTCTACCTGGCGAAGGACCACCTGCTCGAACGCCAGGTCGCACTCAAGGAGTTCATGCCGTCGGCGCTCGCCCGTCGCGGCTCGGGTGTCGACGTCGAGGTGCGCTCGCCGCGGATGCGCGACACCTTCGACGCCGCGCTGCGCAGCTTCGTCAACGAGGCGCGGCTGCTCGCGCAGTTCGATCATCCGGCGCTGGTCAAGGTGTTCCGGTTCTGGGAAGCCAACGGCACCGCGTACATGGTGATGCCGTATTACCGCGGCCCGACGCTGCGCGAGGCGCTGCGCCAGCCCGGCGGGCCGCCGTCGGAGCAGTGGCTGCGTGACCTGCTTGCGCCGCTGCTCGATGCGCTCGACCAGCTGCACGCGGCCAACTGCTTCCATCGCGACATCGCACCGGACAACATCCTGATCCTCGAAACCGGCCGGCCATTGCTGCTCGACTTCGGCGCGGCCCGCAAGGTGATCAGCGACGTCACGCAGGACCTGACGGTGATCCTCAAGCCCGGCTTCGCGCCGATCGAGCAGTACGTGAACGGCCCGGACATGCGGCAGGGTCCGTGGACCGACGTGTATGCGCTGGCGGCGGTCGTGCACTACTGCGTGACCGGCAGGACACCGCCGCCGTCGGTGTCGCGGATGATGAACGACACACTCGAACCGCTGACCCCGGACGGACCGGCCGCACTGTCGGCGCCGTTCTGCGCGGCGATCCGGCATGCACTCGCGGTCCGGATCGAGGACCGGATCGCGTCCATGGCCGACTTCCGGCGCGAACTCGGCTTCGCCGACGTGGTGCCGACGACGTTGTGGACCCCGGCAGCGGCCCCCGTGTCGCCGGGACTCGTGCCCACGGACACGTCGCCCGGCGCCCCGCTGATTCCCGGCGATCCGTTCGACGTGACGCAGGCAGCATGGAAGCCACCGGTATCGGCGTCGGGCGCCGGCGCCGCGTCGATCGGCAACGACTGGGACGCCACGACGATTGCACCCGCACGCGGCGCCCCGCCGTCGATGCCGCCCCGGTTTGCCGGGGCGGCTCCGTTGTCCACTCCGGCCGGCATGCCACCGCCACCAGCGGGAAACGATCTCGGCGGTCCGTTGTTCGGCGACGGTCCGATGCCCGATGCCGGCTTGCGGACACCGGCGGCCCCGCCACCGTCGATTCCCCGGTCCGGTCAGCCGGCACCGGTCGACTTGTCCGCAGGCAGCGGCAGGTCGTGGGGCGCGGCGATCGGTGCCGCGGTGGCCGTGGTCGGCATCGTGGTCGCGAGTGCGTGGTGGTTCGGTGGCGGTGGGACACCATCGACCGGAGGCACGAAGCAGGCCACGCTCCGGGGCGACGTGAAGGACAGCGGGGGCTCGAAGACCGGCGATGCCGCGGACAAGGGCGCACCCGCCACCAGGGAGCAGGGCAGGACCGACGGTGGTGTCGTCACCGAGGATCGCGGCCCCCGCGTCACGCCGCCCACCGGCGGCACTGCGCCGCCGCCGACCCTGGAGGTGGCGCCGCCGCCGGTCACGCAGGACGTCCCGCCGCCGATCGGCCCCGCCTATTCACCCGACGCGGTGATCGATGCGCTGGCCAGTGCCGGCGATCCGGGTTGGCAGGTCGGCGTGCAGCTCGAGCGCGACGCGGTGCGTATCGGCAAGGACCGGCTGCGTTTCAGCATCACCAGTTCACAACCCGGATTCGTCTACCTGCTGATGGCGGGCACCGACCGGTCGCATTTCCACCTGCTGTTTCCGAACTCCCTCGATCGCAACAACCGGATCGGGCCCGACAAGCCGCTCGCGCTGCCTCGCGCCAACTGGGCGATGGTCGCCGACGGCCCGGAGGGCACCGATCGTTTCCTCGCGATCGTGTCGGCCGCGCCGCGTGACTTCAGCGCGGCCGGCCTGCGCACCGTCGAACCCTTCGCCGAGTTCGAGCGCACGATCGCCGAAGGGGTGTTCGGTTCGCAGGGACCGATGGTCTTCGCGGGCCGGGTCGCCACGTGTGCGCCGGGGGATGTGCAGTGTGCGCGATTCGGCGCGCGTTCGTTCGAGATCCGCGAGATCCGCTGACGCCTCCATCCGAGGCGCCTCGATGCTTCAAGGGAAGTCCCGCTTGGAAACCGTGGCTAGCGGCTCAGAGGAGGATCAGCCTGGAGACCGCGGCCAGCGGCTCAAGGCAGGATCAGCTTGGAGACCGCGGCCAGCATCTGGGTCGGGTTGAACGGCTTCATCACCCAGGCTTTTGCACCGGCCGCGCGCCCCTTCTCCTTCGCCGCCTCCTGGCCCTCGGTGGTCAGCATGATCACCGGCGTGAACTTGAAGGCCGGGGTCTGCTTGAGCTGGGTGACGAACTCGATGCCGCCCATCACCGGCATGTTCACGTCCGAGATGATCAGGTGGACCTTGCGTGCACCGAGCGTCGACAGCTTCTTCAGTGCGTCCTGGCCGTCGCTGGCTTCCAGCACCTCGTAGCCGGCGCGGCTCAGCGCGATGTTGACCACCGAGCGCAGGCTCGCGGAGTCGTCGACGATCATGATTGTCTTGGCCATCGGATACCTCGGCAGGTTCAGAAAAAGACCACCTCGTCGGCCGGCGCCGACGAGGACTGCGTCGCGGGTGCCTTCATCCCCGCATTGCGCTGGTCGTCCATCGTGTAGGTGGTCGCCAGGCGGTCGAGCCACTCGGCCGGCGCCGGCAGCATCGCCCGTTCGTGTGTCGCCTGCTGCATCCGCTGCATGTCCTGGTCGAGTGCGTTCAGGATCTGGCTCATGCGGTCCTGGAACTGCAGGTTGACCAGCAGGTTCTCGGTGTCGCGGCGGATCACGAGACCCTTCTCGCGCATCCGGTCGGCATTGCGTCCCATCTCGCGCACGTGCTCCAGCACGTCCTGCACGACACTGCCGGACATCTCGATCACCTCGCGATCGTTCTCCGACGCCTCGCTGGCGGTCTGCACGGTCGCCCGCGTGATCCGTTCGACCTGCGCCATCCGGTCGGCGATCTTCTTGCCGGTTGCGGCCGACGACTGGGACAGCTTGCGGATCTCGTTGGCGATCACCGAAAAGCCACGGCCGGCATCTCCGGCGTGAGCGGCCTCGACCGCCGCGTTGATCGCCAGGATGTTGGTGTGCGAGGCGATCCGCCCGACATCACGGGCCATGCCCTGCAGCTCCTGCGTCGCTTCGGCGAGTTCGTTGACCGATTTCACCAGTGCCGACTTGCTGTCGAGCATCAGGCTCATCGTGCGCACGACCGGCCGCAGTTCGCGTTCACACAGTGTCAGCAGGCTGAACGTGGCCTGGCCTTTCCCGTCGATGCCGGCGTCGCCGATGAACCCGGCGTCGTCGAACTGCCGGTTCAGCGATGCGAAGCTCGAGACCAGCTCGTTGACCGCCTGCTCACTTTGTGTCTTCACCGATCCCAGATGATGCAGCCACACCGGCAGGACGTGCCCGAGCAGATCAGACACCGGTTCGTCACCGCTGACGGTCGCCAGCGGCTCGGCCGCCGGCCCCGGCTCGGTCCTGCGCGCACCCGGATGCCAGGCGAGCAGCGCGACGAGGGCACTCGTCGTTGCCCAGCTGGTGATCGTGATCACGCCCGGCGCAGCGATCAGCGGAAGAGCGGCCAGCACCGAGGCGGACAGCGCCAATGCGACGCGGACGATGCCGCGCACGTGTCGCGGCCGGTTGTTGCGGATGTCGTGGCTCACTGGCCGACCTCCGAGGACGATTCGGTGTTGCCGCCCGGGGCGGCCGTCGCGGCCAGCGCCGCCAGCAGGCGGTCGCGCACGACGGCGCATAGCGGCGACAGCCGGTTGAACAGTTCGGTGGCGGCCTGCGTGGAGCCGCCGTTCTTCAGCCCCTGCAAACGCTGGCACAGCCGCGCGACCTCGAGTGCACCGACCGTCGCCGCACTCGACTTCGCGCGATGACCCAGCTCGGCGACCTGGTCGATGTCGCCGGCGGTGATCGCGGCGTCGATCTCCTCGAGTGTCGACATCATCGTCTCGAGGAACAGCAACGCATACTTGCGCAGCCGGTCGGGGTTGTTGCCGACGGTCTTCGCGAGCACCGACAGGTCGATCACGTCCGGGTCCGCGGCCAGCGCGAGCATCCGTGCTGTCGGATCGGGGGCGGTGATCGCAACAACCGGCGGCGGCGAGGGCTCCGATCGGGTTGGCGAGGGCGAAGGCATCGACGCGGTGGCCGTATCCTCGATCGTCGCGGGATCCGACCGGTGCTGCCCGATGCCGAGGCATGCCGCAACGGCGGCCTGCAAGCGATCCGGCACGACCGGTTTCGTCAATGCGTCGTCCATGCCGGCGTCCAGGCAACGCTGCAGGTCCTCGCGGCGCGCGTTGGCGGTGAGTCCCACGATGCGGATGCCGGCCAGCGCGGGTGTCGTCCGGATGCGTCGGGTCGTCTCCAGTCCGTCCAGCACCGGCATCTGCATGTCCATCAGCACCAGGTCGATCGGTTGGTTGCGCAACAGCTCGAGTGCGTCGTGGCCGTTGTCGGCCTGGATCGGCTGCGCGCCGACCGCGGCCAGGATCTCGCTGGCGACCTGGCGATTGAACTCGTTGTCATCGACGACCAGGATCCGTCGGCCGTCGAGCGCGACGACCGCGTCGGCTGCGGCCGGCGGCTGCCCGGCCGGCCGCGTGTATCCCCAGCCGACGCAGACCGTGAACCAGAACCGGCTGCCGCGTCCCGGTTCCGACTCGACACCGATGCAGCCACCCATCAGCTCGGCCAGTTGCCTGGAGATCGCCAGGCCCAGCCCGGTGCCGCCGTAGCGGCGCGAAGTCGAACTGTCGGCCTGGTGGAACGAGCGGAACAGCTGGGCCGTCTGCGCATCGGTCATGCCGATGCCGCGGTCCTCGATCTCGAAGCGCACGGTGCACGAGGATTCGTCATGGGCGGCCACGGATGCACGGATCGTGACCGGCGCCGATTCCGAGAACTTGATCGCGTTGCCGACGAGATTCATCAGGATCTGCGTCAGCCGCAGCGCATCGCCGTTCAGCGGCACCTCGAGCGCCGGCTCGATCATGGCCTGCAGCGTGATGCCACGTTGCGACGCCCGTGCGGCGAGCTGGCCGGTCAGATCGTCGATCAGCTCGCCGAGCAGGAAGTCGCGTGACTCGAGCTCCATCCGGCCGGCTTCGATCTTGGAGAAGTCGAGAATGTCGTTGACGATCGCCAGCAGGTGCCGGCCCGAGATGTCGATCTTCTCCAGGTAGCTGCTGATCCGCTCCGGCGGTGCGGCCTTGCGCGCGAGATAGGTCATGCCGAGGATGCTGTTCATCGGCGTGCGGATCTCGTGGCTCATGTTGGACAGGAAATCACTCTTCGCGCGGTTCGCGGCTTCGGCGGCGACACTCGCGCGTTCGAGTTCCAGCGTGCGCTCGGCGATCCGGCGCTCCAAGTTCGCGTTGAGCGCCGCCAGTTCCTGCTCGGCGCGGTGTCGCTCGGACACGTCGCGAAACCCGAACACACGTCCGGCGAACTGCCCGTTGCTGGACAACGGCGCGACATGGGCCTCGAAATATCGGCCGTCGCGCAACGCGATCGGACGGACACGCGCGCCGGCGATGTCGTCATCGACCGCATCGGTCTGCAGCGGATCGCGTTCCCCGTCGATGATCGAACCCCGGATCCAGTCCAGTGCGCGGGCCCCGTTGTCGGGGTCGATGTCGGCAGGAAGCCGCCACAGGCGGGCGAAACGCTGGCTGAATCCGGTCACGCGTCCGGCGGGATCGGTGACGAGGATGCCGTCGGCGGTGGCCTCGAGCGTGGCGGCGAGTTCGGCCGTCGAGCGCGCGAACGCCAGGTGTGTGCGCACCCGTGCCCGCACCACGGCGGGACTGATCGGCTTGCTGATGAAATCGACCGCACCCAGTTCGAGTCCGTGGGCCTCTTCTTCGGGATCGTTTTGTGCGGTGACGAAGATCACCGGGATCGCGCGGGTCCGGGCATCCGATTTCAGGCGCCGACAGACTTCGTGCCCGTCGATGTCCGGCATCACCACGTCGAGCAGCATCAGGTCCGGCGGCGTGCGCAGGCACATCGCCAGCGCCTGCGCGCCGCCGGTGGCCATGAAGACCTGGTGCTCGGTCGACAGCGCCTGGTTCAGCACCTGGATGTTGATCGCCTGGTCGTCGACGACCAGTATGCGGGCCTTCGCCGGCGCATGGGCATGCGCCATCGGTGGCGGGAAGGCGGCGATCGGGCCGCGGCTTCGGACCGGGTCAAGCGCTGCCGACATGGCGGGGCAGGCGATCCAGCGCCGAAGCGAGTGCCTTGCGGTCGATCGGCTTGGGCAGCGTGCCCAGGATGAGCAGCCGGTGGAAACGCGCCATCAGCGTCGCCGATTGCAACGTCCGGCTGTCCATTCCCGAGACCACGATCACCGCACCCTTGAACCGCCGGGCGGCGAGACCTTCCATGAAGAGGAAGCCATCGGATGCGGGCATGTTGAGGTCACACAGGACAACGTCGGGCGTCCCGCCGGACTTGTCGAGTTTTTCGGTTGCTTCCAGGCCGTTGCGTGCGGTCTGCACCGAAGCCACGCCGAGCTCGCGCAGCATGTCACCGACGAGTTCGAGCATGAACGGGTCATCGTCGACGACCAGTGCGGTCAACGGGTCGTGGCTGGGCATCGAAGCGGCGTTCATCGGCTTTCCCTGTCGGTATCGTTATGACCGATCCCTGGCCTTTCCTGTGCGTCGATCGCCGCGACGAGAGGGCAGCGGGGCGCATGGCCGGTCGGTTCATGTGTGTCGTCAGCAATTCCGTGCCGATTCTGGCCGAAGGGGGCGTCGTCCGTTTGATCGAAAAGGCCGGCCGAGGCCACGTTGATCGAGGACTCGGAAGAACCACGGACGCTCATGTCGATCCTTCGTCGCCGTGTTCCGGTCCGAGCATCCCGCTCCACGCCTCGCACAGAGCGCCGGCTTGCTCGAACTCGAGTTGGCCGATCGCCGCCTGGACCGCGGCGAACCGGTCCGACCACGCGTCGCCGAGTGATGCCTCGATCGACTCGCACAGCTCGACGGCACGCATGTCGGACTGGCGCAGCAGCCGGGACAGTTCGGCCAGCAACGCGCGCAGCGCCGGCGTATCCACCGATGTCTCATGGTCAGGCGGCGATGGCCGGGGAGCGTCGGCCATCGATCGGCAGGTCTCGTCGAGTGCCTCGCGATGTGACTCGACCGCCTCGCGCCACGGGCCGACAAGCGTCTCGTCGTCGGAAGACGAGGTGTCGGTGCCGCGTATCGCCTTTTCGATCCGGGCGGCGGCCGCGGCCAGCGCCCGCACCCCGAGCGTGTCGGCCAAGCCCTTGAAAGTGTGCAACAGTCGTTCGGCGCCCTCGCGGTCCCCGGAGGCCAGCAGTTCGGCAAGCCGTGCGGGCGTGGTCCCGATCTCGGCGCGGAACGATTGCAGCGCTCGGGCATAGGTGCCGCGCCTGCCGCCCATCCGCGCCAGGGCGCCGTCGATGTCGATCAGCTCGGGTTGCGCGGATCGGGCCCGAACCGGCGCGGGCAGGGCCGGCAGCGATCGGACCGCGGGTTCGGCGGCTGCACGGCGGGCACACTTGCGGATCGTCGCGACCAGCACGTCGAGTTCGAACGGCTTGCCGACATGGTCGTTCATGCCGACCGCCAGGCAGGCCTCGCGGTCCGAAGGCATCGCATTCGCGGTCATCGCGATGATCGGCAACTGCCGGTTGTCGAGCCGCTTGCGGATCTCGCCGGCGGCCGTCAGGCCGTCCATCACCGGCATCTGCAGGTCCATCAGGACCAGATCGGGCATCGGCTCGGCGAGCGCGCGTTCGACGCCCTGCCGGCCGTCGTTGGCCAGCAGCACCTCGGCGCCCTCGTCGGTCAGCAGTTCCATCGCGA
>CADEEH010000036.1 GCA_902826305.1 uncultured Burkholderiales bacterium | reverse complement strand
GCCCGGACGCGTTGCCGAACACCACCATCATCCCGAACGGCGACAGGCACTCGAGTGAACCCTCGAACGTGTCCTTGCCGATCGAGTCGTAGACCACCGGCACGCCCTGCCCTTTGGTGATCTCCTTCACACGCTCGACGAAGTTCTCCTTCGTATAGACGATCGGATGGTCACAGCCGTGGGCGGCGGCGATCTTCGCCTTCGCCTCCGAGCCGACGGTGCCGATCACGGTGGCGCCCAGTGCCTTGGCCCATTGCATCGCGATCAGCCCGACACCACCGGCGGCCGCGTGGAACAGGATCGTCTGACCGGGCTGGACCTTGAACGTGCGCCGCAGCAGGTACTGCACCGTCATGCCCTTGAGCATCATGCCGGCGGCGGTATCGAAATCGATCGACGCGGGCAGCACCAGCAGCGGCTTGGCCGGCATGTTGCGCACCTGGGCATACGCGCCGGGCGGCCGGTCGGCATACGCGACCCGGTCACCGACCTTCACGTGGGTGACGCCGCTGCCCACCGCCTTCACGATCCCGGCGCCTTCCATGCCGAGCCCGGCCGGCATCGGCTGCGGATACAACCCGGTGCGGAAATAGACGTCGATGTAGTTGAGCCCGCACGCGCGGTGCTCGACCTGCGCCTCGCCCGGTCCCGGCGGGCCGACCTCGACGTCGACGAGTTGCATCACTTCCGGGCCGCCGGTCTTGTCGATGCGGATCGCTTTGGACATGGGAGTCTCCTGGTTCGGTTGGCCGTGATGTTAGCGCAGGCACGACCGACGATCGACGTTCCCGCGGGAACGTCGATGGCGTGACCACGGGCTCCAGCGAGGATCGGCATGCCCGCGATGAGTCATCCGGACCTCGCTAGAAGGTCCCCGGGTACGCCCCGCCGTCGATCAGCAGGTTCTGCCCGGTGATGAACGAGGCCTGCGCGCTGCACAGGTAGGCACAGAGCTGGCCGAATTCCTCGGGATTGCCGAGCCGGCCCGCCGGAATGGTCGCCATCCGCTGCGCCAGCGCCTGTTCCGGCGTGATCCCGGCCTGTTTCGCGGCACCGGCCATCGTCGATCGCATCCGCTCGGTCTCGAAGAAACCGGGCAGCAGGTTGTTGATCGTCACGTTGTGCGCGACGGTCTTGCGCGCGAGCCCGGCGACGAAACCGGTCAGGCCGGAGCGCGCGCCGTTGGACAGCGGCAGGATGTCCAGCGGCGCCTTGACCGCCCCCGAAGTGATGTTGACGATCCGACCGAAACGACGTTCGATCATCCGGTCGACGGTGGCCTTGATCAGTTCGATCGGCGTCAGCATGTTGGCGTCGATCGCCCGCAGCCAGTCGTCGCGATCGAACTGGCGGAAGTCGCCGGGTGGCGGACCACCCGCGTTGTTGACCAGGATGTCGATCACCGGTGCGGCGGCCAGCGCCTGAGCGCGGCCCTCGGGCGTCACGATGTCGGCCGCGACCTCGCGCACTTCGATGCCACCGCCCATCACCCGCAGCTTCGCCGCCGCGTCGGCGAGAGTGCCGGCCGTGCGCCCGTTCAGCACCAGGTTCACACCCTCGTTGGCCAGCGCCGCGGCGCAGCCGAAACCGAGTCCCTTGCTGCCGCCGCACACCAGTGCCCAGCGCCCTCGAATGCCCAGATCCATGTCGATCCTTCCGTCGGCCGCGTCGGCCGTCCTGTGTCTTCACTCAGCCGGTGTGACCGGCACCACCGCGGCCGGCCGTGAAGGCGCCGGCCGTGTCAACACGAAGATCCCCGCCAGCACCACCGCGGTACCGAGCAGTTGGGCACCGGACAACGGCTCGGACAGCAGCACCGCCGCCATCGCGATCGTCGACACCGGTCCGACCGTGCCCGCCAGCGCGGCGTTCGACGATCCGACCCGTTCGATCCCCATCATCACCAGGAACACCGGCAGCACGGTGCAGGCGGTCGCGTTGAGCAACGACAACCAGTACACCGCCGGTGCCTGCGACACCAACCCGGCCGGATCGAGCAGCAGCGACTGCACGATGCAGCAGACGCAGGCGACGATGCTCGCATAAGCGGTCATCCGGATCGAGCCCAACCGGGCGACCAGCTCGCCGCCGATCACCAGATACACCGCATAGGCGAGCGCCGAGGCGAACACCAGCGTGCCGCCCAGCGCCACCTGGCTTCCCGACAGGCGCACGTCATGCCAGAAGACGATCATCACGCCCACGTACGACAACACCAGCGCCTGCCACTGCCGGCGGCCGATGACCTTGCCGAGCGCGAACGCGGAGATCATCAGCACCAGCGTGGGATTCAGGTACAGGATCACCCGTTCCAGGCCGGCCGAGATGTATTTCAAGCCCAGGAAGTCGAGATAACTCGCCGCGTAGTAGCCCAGCACGCCGAGCAGCACCACCTTCCAGCCGTCACCCGGGCGCCACGGGCTGCCGGCAGCGGCATCACCATCGGCGCGACCCGCGGCCTTCGAGCGCGCGATCATCGCGGCAACGACGAAGAATGGCAGCGCGAACGCCATCCGCAGCGCGATCAGCGAGGTCGCGTCCGCACCATGCCGGTATGCGAGCTTGACGATGATCGCCTTGCCCGAGAACAGGATCGAGCCCGCGAGTGCGAAGGCGATGCCGGTCAGGAACCGGCTGCGCGCCGCACGGTCGGGCACCGCGTCAGCGTGGGCCGCCACCACCCTCCAGCCGTTGCAGTTCGGTGCGCAACCAGTCGCGTGCGGGCATTTCCTGCCCATCGGCCAGGCGCACCAGGTACGGCCGGCCGGACATGCTCGACGTGCTGGCGACCTCGTCGATGAACTGCTGCGTGCTCGTCAGCCGATCGCGGACCGCATCGAGCTTGGTGCGCAGGTGCACCGCCGCCTCCGCTCCGGAATACACCTTGCCGTTGCGCACGAACCGCACGCCGTCGGCCGACGCCAGACGATTCAGCAGCCGTTCGATCCGCGCCGATTCGCCCGCATCCGGTGCGGCGCGTGCGCCGAGCGGCACGATGGCGAGGGCCGCACGCAACACCCGCCGGCGCGCCGGGCGCCCGCGTTCGCGCTGCCGCGTGCCACCGCCGGGATTTGCCGTCATGATCAGCGCATCGTAACGCATCGAACGACCTTGCCCATGCGCGTCCTGGTACTCGGCGCGGGAGTGATCGGCACCACCACCGCCTGGTATCTCGCCGCCGCGGGCCACGAGGTGGCGGTGATCGATCGCCAGCCGGCAGCGGGGATGGAGACCAGTCGGGGCAGCCTCGGCCAGGTTTCGGTCACCCATCCGGAACCCTGGGCGGCCCCCGGCATGCGCACTCGCGTGCTGGCGACGATGCTCGGTCGCGATGCTCCGTTGCGCATGCCGCTGCGCTTCGACACCTCCGCCTGGCGCTGGGCCGCATCGTTCCTGCGTGAATGCGGCAGCGAACGATTCGAACACAACCTGCGCCAGCTGGCCGCATTCGCGGTGTATTCACGCGAACAACTCGATGACCTGCGCCGCCAGACCGGCCTGGACTACGAGCGGCGCGACCAGGGCCTGATGCACTTCTACACCAGCGAAGCGACGATGCGCGCGGCCGAACGGACGACGGCGATTCTCGCGGACCATGGCGCGATCCGGCATATGCTCGATCGCGCCGAGGCGGTCCGGGTCGAACCGGCCCTGGCGGCACTCGGCAGCCGCCTGATCGGTGCCTCGGTCGGCGACGACGAGACCGGTGATGCCCACAAGTTCACCCGGGAACTGGCGCGCGTCGCGGCCGAGCAGGGGGTCCACTTCCACTACGCGACACGGATCGTCGGCCTGGTGCGACAGGCGGGCCGGATCACCGGTGTGCAGGTGCAGCCGCTGGTCGGCCTGGAACCCCGGACCCGGACCTTGACCGCCGAAGCCTTCGTGCTCGCGGCCGGCACACACAGCCCCGCGATCGCGCGGCAGGTCGGGGTCAGGCTCGCCATCCAGCCGGCCAAGGGACTGTCGGTGACCGTGCCGATCCGCCGGCCGGAACAACTCGCGCAGCGCAGCCTCGGTGACGAGTCGCTGGGCATCGGCATCACCCGGCTCGGCGATCGCCTGCGGATCGGCGGCACCGTGTCACTGGTCGGAGACGACCTGTCGATCGACGAGCGCCTGGTCGGCCGGATGGTCGCCCGCGGTCGCGAACTGTTCCACGATGCCTGCGACTGGCACAAGGGGACCACCTGGTGCGGCCTGCGGCCGGCCACGTCGTCCGGCCTGCCCTACGTCGGCCGCTCGGCGATCGAGAACCTGTACCTGAACACCGGCCACGGTGCACTCGGCTTCACGCTGGCCGCCGGGTCGGCGCGTGCGCTCGTGGACATACTCGGCGGCTTGCGGCCACCGGTGCAGTTCGGGTTCAGCGGGCCAGCTGGCCAGTCCGCAGCGCGCAGTGGACAGCAGACTTTCAGACCGGCCGGTGCACCATCCGATCGACGCGGATGAACTCCCCCGAGAAGATCAGGTCCGGATCGCGCCGGTTGTCGCCCGGTGCCTTCGGCGTGAACGGGTCTCCGTCCATCAGCGCGAGATCGAAATCGGGCTCCGTCTCCGGATTGTTCCGATTCAACTCGCCGACGAGTTCTACCAGCGCGATCTGCGGCGACGTGTTGGAAGCGATCACCCACAGGTTGTCGCCCACCTGGACCTGGTAGGCCACCGGCTGGCTCGACGAGGCGTGTCCGAACCAGCCGCGCGGCACATCCGTCATCGGGTCCACGGGTGCCGGACCTTCCGGCGGCCGGGTGACTATGCGGCGCGTCACGGGCAGTTCCGGAAAGCCCTCCAGCTTCAGCCAGGCATCGAGTTCTTCGGGTGTTCCGGGAAACAGCACCGCACGCGGGCTGCGCTCGATCGCCCCGTCGGAGGCGGATTTCCCGTTACCCGAACCGATCTCGTTCTGCCGGATCCGGCGCTGGAACTCACCGGAAAGACCCGATTTGGTGGGATCCACGCTCAATGCCGCCAGCGCGAAGGACTGCTGCTCTTCGTGCGACAACTCGGAATCCGGGCCGTACCACGACAGGACCAGATCACGGGCAGCGATCCCCTTGGTCTCGGCCAGGGCCGCGATACCACCCAGTGCGTTCTGCGGCTGATCGGTATCCGAGTCGTTGTTGAGCAGGATGTCGACCGATTCCACAGGCAGTCCGCGATAGACGATCCGATCCGATCCGACATCGTCCGCGGGACCGACTTCCGGGTCGTGATCGACCCGCGTGCTGGTCTCGATGATCGGCTTGGGCGTGCCATCCGCTTGGAGGGAGCCGAAATACGCCAGCGCCTCGCGCTGGTCGGCGTTCTCGAAACGGTTGGAGGCACTGACGCGCTGGTACTGGTAGAGCGCTATCGAGGTGCCGGCATAGATCAGCGCACCGACCCAACCCGAGAGCCGCGTGACGGCAAGTAGCGGTCTCAGAGCCGATGACGTTGGCGGCAGCTTGCTCGCCGCGAAGCGCGCACTTGCCTCGAGTGTGAGCGCCGCACCACCGGCCTCGCTGACCCAATCGATGATCAACTTCTCGCGATCCACCGGGGCCAGCGATGTGTAGTCACGAACCAGCTGGACCGTACTTGCGACCAGCAGCGAACCGAATGCCAACACACGCCAGTAAGGGGCCTTGAAATTGGCCAGGGCCGCGTCGCTTGAAGACGCTGCGCTGAGGGTGGAGAAAGCGAACCCCTGGGACGCGCGCTGCAACCCTTCCAGGAAATGGCCCTTGCTGGTCGCGTCCACGGACAGGTACCCACTCTGCAATCCCGCCGCGGTAAACAGCGTCACGCCACCCTTCCACGGCGGTGCGTCGGACCTGATGCCCGGGAACCCGTATTTCGGGTCTTTCAAGGTATTCGCTGCGAAGCGGATGTTGCGCGGGACGCCGTGGGTCAGCGGATCGGCCAGGTATTCCAGCCAATCCGAACCCGGGACCGCATCCGACAGAGCGCCCGGTTGGAAGACCGGCGCGTCGGAGCGGTCCAGCAACTCTCCGAGGCGCTTCGCGTCCTGCTGGAGTTCGTGTTGAACCGACGGCGTCCCGGCGTAGAAGTCCTGCACGCTGAAGCCACCCTCGTCGGAGGCCGTGAACTGTCGCAGCGAATCCTCCAGCGGTCCGGTCACCGCCGGTCCCACCTGCGCCTCGAGGGATAATCCAGCGAGAGCCTCGAGCAGGCGCTTGTAGGCTACCGCATCACGGTTGACCTCTTGCACGTGGTCGTATATCTCCGGATGACGGTCGACGTGATTCTGCAAGGCCAGCCGCAACTCGAGTTCTGTCAGATCCAGCTGGCCCGGACCCGGTTCGGTACTCAGGTTCGCGAAATTCTGGGCGATCCTGAGAATCTGTTCCTGGTCGGCTCCGGCAGTGACCAGATTCGAGATTGCGGAATCACCGAATACCTCGATCCCATCCGCGAGAGAAGCAACCATCCGGTCGTAGTCGTCCAACCGACCGCCGTCGGCGAAGCGGTTGATCCGGTCGACGGCCAGGAAGGCACCCTGTCGGACGCCGACCGCCTGCCCGATCTCGGTCGCCAGCAGGTACGTGTCGGAATTGCCCGCCGCATACTGGTCGTCCCATGCCGCGACGATCGCATCGCCGAGGCGGCCCAGTGCCTCTTCCGCATCGGGTGATCGTGCCAATCGGTCGTAGATCTCGACGGTGTCACCGACCGCGGCGTGGAACCCGGCGGCGTTGCCGGCCTCCTGCACCGAGAACATCAGGTCATCCTCGATGACCGGTCCCCAGGTGGGCTCCGTGGCCTCGACCACATCGGCCACCCTGTCGTCCGGCAGCACGTTCACCAGCCTGGACACACCGGACATCACCCGTTCCGGCCGTTGTTCCCTGCTGCTCGTGCCGGCGATGTCGGCGATGTAACCCGGCGCCTGCGCGGACAGTTCCGCGTAGATCGGCTCCAGGGCCGTGTCCTTCCAGGTCTGGAATGTCTCGATCTTGTCCGGATCCACCGTTCCATCGAGATCCGGCTTCAACGCGTCGGTGACCACCGGATCGTTGCCCAGCGTCTTGTCCAAGGCTTCGAGGAGCCCGATGGCCTCCTCGGTTTCGCCAGCCTCCAGGTGCTCCTCGATCGGATCCAGGTATTCACCCTCCAGCCCTGAAAAGGTCTCGGCCGTCACCGGGGTCAGATCGATCTGCGCGCCGAGCCGGGCGTAATACGCGATCTTGTCCTCGAAGACCGGGTCGAAGGCCTCGTTCGCCAGGACGTCCTCGACATAGTTCGTCGGCTGATTGCTTGCACCGAATGCCGGATCGCTGCCCTCTATGCCGCCGGGATCGCGCCTCGGGGCAAGCGCGATCTCCTGCGCGAAGCCGTTCGCCACGGCGTCCCACGACTGCTCGCTGTCCTTCCTGGCCAGCCCCCAGGCGCCGATCACCGCCGGATCGGCGGCGGGATCCTCGATCATCTTGCCGAGTTCCGCCACGTCGAAGTCGGCGCTCATCGCATGATCGATCAGCTCGTTGCGCACGGCGACCGCTTCGGTGTGTGTCGTCGGCTTCTCGGCGACGGTGGCCCCGGTGTCGGCGATGGCCGGAGTCGTGGCGGCCGTAACCGGGATCGGCAGTTCGGCACTACGGACCGAACCTGCCGGCGCGACCGCAGCCCCGCCTGTCGCGGGCGCTGACGGCGGGGTATCGGTCTTGCGGACGTTCCCCGGGAACGCGGACGCCGAGGCAGCCGGCCGTGTGACCTTGGCGGAGACGCCGGCATCCGGGTTTCGCACCTCCCGCCAGGCCGGTTTGCGGGCGGAAATCGAGGACAGTGCAGCGATCTTCGCATCGGACGGCATCGGGCCTCCTCGTGCGGGCCTGCGGGCGAATCGCCCCGGCTCCTCGTTCTTGTTCGAATCGCAGACGGCGAGCCTACCCCCATGCCCCGCCTGAGTCGACCCGGGATTGCCCTTAGGGCATTGGGCGACGGCAACACCCGCCGCCAGCGGTGTCGATCCACTCGTCGGCCCGGGGTGCGGGAGGCCGACGAACACCGCGGGCCTGCCGCGCCGCCGGATACCGGAACGGCCCGGTATCCACCGGCGTGCGATCGAGCCCGGCGGCCGTGGCCAGGGTGCCATCGCCCTCGTAGACGCGGACGTGATCGATCTCGAGCTGCGTCGGGATGTTCGCGTCGTCGATACCGTTGCGGCCGGCCCAGGCACC
Organism: uncultured Burkholderiales bacterium; assembly: GCA_902826305.1. GTDB lineage: Bacteria > Pseudomonadota > Gammaproteobacteria > Burkholderiales > Burkholderiaceae_E > CADEEH01. The sequence goes on along the minus strand of CADEEH010000036.1, from coordinate 31,714 downwards.
ACCGATTGCGAGGTACAACGCGAGGATCGCCGGGTTGGCGGCGCTGCCGTCGTTGGTCAGCCAGCGATAGTTCTCGCAGCCGACCCTGACGCGATCGACGAAGTAGCACAATCCGTCGGCCGCCCACTCGAAGGCGAGGTCGACCCAGCGCTCGCGCAGCGACGACGGCGAGAAGTAGGTCGACCAGCGCAGGTCGAAACCGGGGTCGGCGAAGAACCACTCGGGTTTACCGGACGCGGTCTGGGCGCCGTAGACCTGCCCGTGCAGGATCAGCGAGGTCGCGTTCTCGTAGTCGCCGTTGAGTGCGCCCTCGAAGAAGTCGATCTCCGGCGGCCACTGCGGCGTGGTCTCCCCGGCGATGCCGGGGAACAGCACACCGACCGGCCAGCTGCCGAGCACGTTCGGCAGCCTCGCACGGATCTCGAAGAAGTAGCTGCGCGAACCGTCCGGCACGAAGGTCCGCTTCGAACGCAGCGCGCCCGCCTCGTAGGCCAGGTACGGATCGTCACGCGTGCGGGTCGCGCGCAGCTTGATCGTGCCCTCGCTCACCACGTGCAGCGGCTCACCCGACGTGTTGAAGTCGCGGAACCGCTGCTGCTCGGACTCGTCGCCGAAGTCGAGGTAGCCAAGTCCGGAGAGTGTGGTGCAGTCGGCGTCGGCCACCTGCAGCGGCGGCCCGCCGCCGAATGGCATCCGGGTGCACCAGCGGCCACGATCCAGTTCACTACCCTCGAAGTCGTCGCTGAACACGATCCGCGTGTAGCCGGCGGGGCGAGGATCGGGCAGCGCCACGGCGCCGCTGGAGATCGCGACCTCGCCGCCGGTCCCGGTCGAGCCGTCACTGCCACCACTGCTGCCGCCGCCGCAGGCGGCGAGCAGCAACGAGGCGACACAAGGTGTCAGGGTCGGTCGGAACGAGCGGGCGAGGCGGTACACGAGAAGGTGCAGGCGGGACGTCATCGGATGGAGCATCTCCAGGCGGAAGGACATGGTCAGGGGAGCGGCAACGCAGCGATGGACGCGACGGCCGGACGCCGTCGGAATCGCGGATTCGGATGGACAAGGTCGAACGAACGTCCTCGGCGGACGCCGACGGCACTCGCCCCATCGGCAGGCCAGGCGCGGCGAGCCCGCCGGCCCCGCCGACGGCGGATGACTATCGCTTGAGGATGCTCCCCAGCACGCCGCGGATGATCTGCCGCCCAAGCGAGGATCCCATCGAACGGGCCGCGCTCTTGGCCATCGCCTCGATCACCGAGTCCTTGCGGCCGGAGCCGGTCAGCACGCTGCCGATCGTGTCCTTGAGCATCGAGCCCATGCCGCTGCCTTCTTCGGCCGGTGCGCTGCGGGTCTTGCCGGCGGCGACGTCTTCCTTCGACGCCGCCTTGGTCGTCGCGCGGCCCTTGAGCATCTCGTAGGCCGATTCGCGGTCCTCGACCTGGTCGTAGGTGCCGGCGACCACGGAGGTCTTCATCAGCGCCGCGCGTTCGTCGTCGCCGATCGGCCCGATCCGCGACGCCGGCGGCACGACGAACGCCCGCTCGACCACGTGCGGTCGGCCCTTCTCGTCGAGGAACGAGACCAGCGCCTCGCCGACCGCGAGCTCGGTGATCGCCTGTTCGGCATCGAACTTCGGATTGGCGCGCATCGTCTCGGCCGCGGCCTTCACCGCCTTCTGGTCGCGCGCGGTGAATGCACGCAACGCATGCTGGACCCGGTTGCCGAGCTGACCCAGCACCGTGTCCGGCACGTCGAGCGGGTTCTGCGTGATGAAATAGACACCGACCCCCTTGGAGCGGATCAGCCGCACCACCTGCTCGACCTTCTCGAGCAGCGCCCGCGGCGCCTCGTTGAACAGCAGGTGGGCCTCGTCGAAGAAGAAGACCATCTTCGGCTTGTCGCGATCACCGACCTCGGGCAGGTTCTCGAACAGCTCCGACAGCATCCAGAGCAGGAAACTGGCGTACAGACGTGGCGCATTCAGCAGCTTGTCGGCGGCCAGGATGTTGACGACGCCGCGCCCCTTGGCGTCGGTCTGCATCAGGTCGTCGATGTTCAGCATCGGCTCGCCGAAGAATTGGTCGGCGCCCTGCTCCTCGAGCGCCAGCATCCCGCGCTGGATCGCGCCGATCGACGCACTCGAGACGTTGCCGTATTCGGTGGTGAACTGCTTCGCGTTGTCGCCGACGTGCTGCAGCATCGCGCGCAGGTCCTTGGCGTCCAGCAGCAGCATGCCGTTGTCGTCGGCGATCTTGAACACCAGGTAGAGCACCCCCTCCTGCGTCTCGTTCAGCCCGAGCATCCGCGACAGCAGCAGCGGCCCCATGTCCGAGACGGTCGCGCGCAGCGGATGGCCCTTCTCGCCGAACACGTCCCACAGCGTGGTCGGAAAAGCGGTGAACGCCGGCACCTCGAGCTTGAGCTTGTCGAGGCGGTCCTTCAGCTTCGGCGACATCGCCCCGGCCTGCGAGATCCCGGTCAGATCACCCTTGACGTCGGCCATGAACACCGGCACGCCGATCGACGAGAAGCGCTCGGCGAGCACCTGCAGCGTGACCGTCTTGCCGGTGCCGGTGGCCCCGGTGATCAGGCCGTGGCGATTGGCGAGCGCGGGCAGCAGGCCGAGGTCGACATCACCCGCACGGGCGACGATAAGGGGGTCGGACATGGCTCTTGATACACTCTGGGGGCTGGGAGCAGCCAGTCTAGCAGCAGCGACGCGGGGCGGGCACGGGGCGGGTGTGCCGACCGCCGGCAACCTCGCCGATCCGGAGATTCGAACCATGGCCGGCCACTCCAAATGGGCCAACATCCAGCACCGCAAGGGGCGCCAGGACGCCAAGCGGGGGCAGTTGTTCACGCGGCTGATCAAGGAGATCACCGTATCGGCCAAGCTCGGTGGCGGCGACCCCGACATCAATCCCCGCCTGCGGCTGGCGATGGACAAGGCGTCCGAGGCGAACATGCCGAAGGACACCGTGACACGGGCGATCCAGCGCGGCACCGGCGGGCTGGAAGGTGTCACCTACGAGGAGATCCGCTACGAGGGCTACGGCCTGTCCGGGGCGGCGATCATCGTCGACGTGATGACCGACAACCGCGTGCGCACCGTCGCCGAGGTCCGGCACGCTTTCTCCAAGAACGGCGGCAATCTCGGTACCGACGGCTCGGTCGCCTACCAGTTCAAGCACTGCGGGCAGTTCCTGTTCAAGCCCGGCACCTCCGAGGACAAGGTGATGGAGGCGGCGGTGGATGCCGGCGCCGAGGATGTCGCCACCGGCGACGACGGATCGATCGAGGTGATCTGCTCGCCGCACGATTTCGCCGCGGTCAAGGACGCGCTGGTCAAGGCCGGCCTGCCGCCGGACGTGGCCGAGATCACGATGAAGCCTCTCAACGAGACCCCGCTCGCCGGCGACGACGCGGTGAAGATGCAGAAGCTGCTGGACGCGCTCGAGGACCTGGACGACGTGCAGCAGGTGTACACCAGCGCGGTGCTGCCCGATCCGTCCTAGGGCCTGGATAGAACAACAATGAAGATCATGGTGGTGGGTCAGGGAGGCCGCGAGCACGCGCTCGCCTGGCGCTTGTCGCAGTCGCGCAAGGTGCAGTGTGTGTACGTCGCGCCGGGCAACGCCGGCACCGGACGCGAGCCGGGCCTGCGCAACGTGCCGATCACGAAGCTCGAGACGCTGGCGCTGTTCGCCGAACGCGAAGGCGTCGGCTTCACCGTCGTCGGGCCGGAGGCGCCGCTGGCCGAGGGCATCGTCGATCTGTTCCGATCGAAGGGACTGCCGATCTTCGGCCCGACCAAGGCGGCGGCGCAGCTGGAATCGTCGAAGGACTTCGCCAAGGCGTTCATGAAACGCCACGGCATCCCGACGGCGGAGTACCAGACCTTCGAGAGTCCGGACGCGGCCCACGCCTACGTCGAGCAGAAGGGCGCGCCGATCGTCGTCAAGGCCGACGGCCTCGCGGCCGGCAAGGGTGTCGTGGTCGCGACGACCGCGGCGGAGGCACACGCGGCGATCGACGCGATGCTCTCGGGCGAGATGCTCGGCCAGGCCGGCGCGCGGGTGGTGATCGAGGAGTTCCTCGAGGGCGAGGAAGCCAGCTTCATCGTGATGGCCGATGGCCGGCACGTGCTGCCGCTGGCGACCAGCCAGGATCACAAGCGGCTTCGCGACGGGGACGCCGGGCCCAACACCGGCGGCATGGGTGCGTATTCGCCCGCACCGGTGGTCACACCCGACATCCACAACCGCGTGCTGCGCGAGATCATCATGCCGACGATCCGCGGCATGGCCGCCGAAGGCACGCCGTTCACCGGATTCCTGTACGCCGGGCTGATGATCGACGGCAACGGCCGCGCGAAGACGCTGGAGTTCAACTGCCGGATGGGTGACCCGGAGACCCAACCGATCATGGCCCGGGTCAAGAGCGACCTGACCGTGGTGTTCGACCGCGCGATCGCCGGCCGGCTCGACGAGGTCGAGATCGAGTGGGACCGCCGCACCGCGCTCGGTGTCGTGATGGCCGCCGCCGGCTACCCCGAGAAGCCGCGCGGTGGTGATCCGATCCACGGCCTGCCGGACAACGGCAACGGGTTCGGCGCCGAGGCGCTGGTGTTCCATGCCGGCACACGGCTTGCCGAGGGCCAGGTGGTCACCCACGGCGGGCGGGTGTTGTGTGTGACCGGCCTCGGCGATTCGGTGAAGATGGCGCAGGTGCGTGCCTACGAGCTGGCCGACAAGATCCACTTCGCCGGCGCGCAGTTTCGGCGCGACATCGGCTACCGCGCGATCGGCCGGCGCTGACATCGGGCAGGAGCCGGCGTACGTTCGGCCGCAGCGCGGCGAAAGGCAGACATGACTGAAGCGTCAGCGTCATACAAGGTCGACCCGGGGGGCGCCGGCGGCACGGCCGATGCGGGCCGCGTCCGCGACTACCTGACCGGCCTGCAGGATCGGATCGTCGCCGCCCTCGAGGCGGTCGACGGCCAGCCGTTCAGGCGCGATGCCTGGCAACGTGCCGAGGGAGGGGGTGGCATCACCCGCGTGATCGAGGAAGGGGGCGTCTTCGAGCGTGGCGGCGTGTTGTTCTCACACGTGATGGGCGCGAAGCTGCCGCCGTCGGCCTCCGTGTCCCGGCCCGAGATCGCCGGCCGGGCGTTCGAGGCGATGGGTGTGTCGCTGGTGCTGCATCCGCGCAATCCGCACGTGCCCACCGTGCACCTGAACGTGCGTTTCTTCGTCGCGTTGCCGCCGACACCCGGCGAGGCGGCGGTCTGGTGGTTCGGCGGCGGCATGGACCTGACCCCGTACTATGCCGACGAAAGCGACGTCGTGCGCTTCCATGCGACCTGCAAGGCCGCGCTCGACGCCCACGACCCGGCGCTGCATCCGCGCTACAAGCAGTGGTGCGACGACTACTTCTTCCTCAAGCACCGCAACGAACCGCGCGGCGTCGGTGGTGTGTTCTTCGACGACCTGAGTGAACCCGGCTTCGATCGATCGTTCGCGATCCAGCGCGCGGTCGGTGATGCGTTCGTCGAGGCCTACGTGCCGATCGTCGAGCGTCGTCGCGGCATGGCGTACGGCGAACGCGAACGGTCGTTCCAGTCGTATCGTCGCGGACGCTACGTCGAGTTCAACCTGGTCTTCGATCGCGGCACGCTGTTCGGGCTGCAATCCGGCGGGCGCACCGAGTCGATCCTGTGCTCGATGCCACCGGTCGCACACTGGCGCTACGACTGGCACCCGGAGCCCGGTTCCGCGGAGGCGCGCCTCTACGACGAGTTCCTGAAGCCGCGCGCGTGGGTCTGAGCGGCTCGCGGCGGATCGGCCTGCTCGGCGGCACGTTCGATCCGGTCCACGCCGGTCACCTGGCACTGGCCAGGGCCGCGCGCGCGGCACTCGTGCTGGACGAACTGCGCTTCATCCCCAGTGGCCGGTCGTGGCAGAAGGCCACCTCGGGCGCCAGCGGTGCGCAGCGGCTCGCGATGGTCGAACTGGCGATCAGGGCGCTGCCGGGTGTGATCGCTGACGATCGCGAGGTGCGCCGCGACGGGCCGACCTTCACGATCGACACCTTGCACGAACTGCGCGCCGAACTCGGACCGGCACCCGCGCTGGTGCTGATCCTGGGCAGCGACCAGTTGCACAACCTGGCCACCTGGCACCGCCACGACGAACTGCTCGCCGTCGCCCACCTCGGGGTCGCACAACGCGAACAGGTGCCTCTCGACGGCTTTCCGGCGCCGGTCGACGCGCTGGTCCGCCGGCATCGTGCCGATACCTTGCCGGATGAACCGTCGGGCTCGATCGTCTTCTTCCCGATGACCCCGGTGCCGGTGTCGGCAACCGAGCTGCGCACACGCCTCGCCCGCGGCGAGCGTCCGGCCGAGGTGGTTCCAGGACCGGTTCTGGACTATATTGAGGGCAACGGCCTCTACCGGAATGCCGGCCAACGATAGCCGGTCGACACCACCCCCATCACCCTCACCCAGGAAAACACAGCGCGGATGGATCTTCGCAAGCTGCAACGCGTCGTCGTCGATGCTCTCGAGGACGTCAAGGCCCAGGACATCCGGGTCTACAACACCACCGGCCTGAGTGACCTGTTCGATCGGGTGATCATCGCCAGCGGCACTTCCAACCGCCAGACCCGTGCACTCGCCTCCCACGTCGGCGAGAGGGTCAAGACCGCCGGCGGCCACGTGGTCTCGACCGAAGGCGAGGACTCCGGCGAGTGGGTGCTGGTCGACCTCGGTGACGTCGTCGTGCACATCATGCAGCCGGCGATCCGCGCGTACTACGCGCTCGAGGAACTTTGGGGCGACAAGCCGGTCCGGGTGCGCCTCGGCGCGCCGGCGCCGGGGGCCGCGGCCCACATGGCGCTGCCCGCCGCCGGTGCCGGACATACCGCGGGTGGCGCCGGATCGGGAACCAGCGGGCGCATCGCGGGCAAGCGCCCCGCCCCGCGTACCCGGACGACGGCCGCGGCGCCGGCCGCCGGACACCGCGCCGGGCGCGTCGCCCGCTGACGCGTGCGACTCGTTGGCACTCGACCTCCGGATCATCGCCGTCGGCACACGGATGCCGCGCTGGGTCGAGGACGCGGTCGCCGACTACGACAAGCGGCTGCCGCCGTCGATCCGAACGACCTGGAAGGAAGTGAAGGCCGAGCCGCGCGAAGGTGGCGGATCGGTCGCACGCTGGCTCGCCCGCGAGGCTGAACGGATCCGCTCGAGCCTCGGCGCCGACGCTTGGCGCGTGATCCTCGATGAACGCGGCGCCGACCTGACCACCCGCCAGCTCGCGCAACGGCTCACGCAGTGGGAAGCCGCCGCGCGACCGGTCGCGATCCTCGTCGGCGGCCCGGACGGCCTGGACGAATCACTGAAACGAGACGCCCACGAGATCCTGCGCCTGTCGAGCCTGACGCTGCCGCATCCGCTGGTGCGGGTGCTGCTCGCCGAACAGATCTTCCGCGGCTGCATGATCAACACGAACCATCCGTATCATCGCGACTAGGGCCTGTTGACAGGCCCTAGTTCGCTGCGTTTCCCGTGACGCCGTGGACCAGGAATCCGTACCGAAACATGCCGCGTGCCCCGCTCCGTCCGCGATGACCACCGTCGCCTCGTTCATCTACCTCGCTTCGCAGAGCCCGCGCCGGCAGGAACTGCTGGCGCAGATCGGCATCACGTTCCGGCTGCTGCTGCCGGAGCCGCACGAGGATGCCGAATCGCTCGAGACGGTCCGGCCGGCCGAGCACCCGACCAGTTACGTGAAGCGGGTGGTACGCGCGAAACTCGAGGCCGCGATCACGCGGCGCGAACGCCAGGCACTCGACGCGGCACCGATCCTGACCGCCGACACGACGGTGGCCATCGGCAACACGATCCTGGGCAAGCCGGCCGACCGTGCCGCCGCGATCGAGATGTTGTCGCGGCTGTCGGGCCGCTCGCACCGCGTGCTGACAGCGGTCGCGGTCGCACACGGCCGCCGGATCGGCAGCACCGTCAGCGTCTCGCGGGTGACGTTCGCGCGCCTGTCGACGGCCGACATCGAGCGTTACGCCGACAGCGGCGAAGGCACCGACAAGGCGGGCGGTTATGCGATCCAGGGCGGCGCCGCCCGGTTCGTCCGCCGGATCGACGGCAGCTACTCCGGTATCATGGGCCTTCCGCTGTACGAGACAGCGCGACTGCTGCGCGGTCGGTGACATCGGCACCCGGCCCCGCCGCCTGCGTGACCGGATCCCGACCATGCCCGCGACCAGCGAAGAAATCCTCGTCAACCACTCCGCGCACGAGACGCGGATCGCGATCGTCCAGCAGGGCGCGGTCCAGGAACTGATGATCGAACGCGCGGCCACGCGCGGACTGACCGGCAACGTCTACCTCGGCAAGGTCTCCCGCGTGTTGCCCGGCATGCAATCCGCGTTCGTCGACATCGGCCTGGACCGGGCCGCGTTCCTGCATGTCGCCGACCTCTGGCAGTCGCGCGCCGCGCATCCGAACCCGGCCTCCGGCCACACGCTGCCGATCGAGAAGGTGCTGTTCGAAGGCAAGCCGCTGCTGGTGCAGGTGATCAAGGATCCGCTCGGCACCAAGGGTGCGCGACTGTCGACGCAGATCAGCATCGCCGGACGGCTGCTGGTCTACCTGCCGCAGGATCCGCACATCGGCGTGTCGCAGCGGATCGAGGACGACGGCGAACGGGTCGCGCTGCGCCAGCGGCTGCAGAAGATCCTGCCCGACGACGAAAAAGGCGGCTTCATCATCCGCACCTCGGCCGAGGACGCCACCGAGGAGGACTTCGCCGCCGATTTCGACTACCTGCGCAAGCGCTGGCACCAGATCCTGGACGCCAGCCAGCTCAAGCCGGCCCCGTCGCTGCTGTACCAGGAACTGAGCCTGGGCCAGCGGGTGCTGCGCGATGCGACCGGCACCAGCACCGGCTCGATGATGGTCGACTCGCGCGAGGAATGTGAACGGCTCAAGGCATTCGCCGCCACCTACATGCCGGCCCTGGTCGACAAGCTGAAACACTATGCCGCCGAACGGCCGCTGTTCGATCTGTACGGCATCGACGAGGAGATCAACAAGGCCCTCGGCCGGCGTGTCGACCTGAAGTCCGGCGGCTATCTGATCATCGACCAGACCGAGGCGCTGACCACGATCGACGTCAACACCGGCGGCTACATCGGCGGGCGCAACTTCGACGACACCGTCTTCAAGACCAACCTGGAGGCCGCACACGCGATCGCCCGCCAGCTCCGGTTGCGCAACCTCGGCGGCATCATCATCGTCGACTTCATCGACATGGGCGGCAGCGAACACCGCGACTCGGTGCTCAAGGAACTGAAGAAGGCGTTGTCGCGCGACCGGACCAAGACATCGGTCAACGGCTTCACCGCCCTCGGGCTGGTCGAGATGACCCGCAAACGCACGCGCGAGTCGCTCGCGCACGTGTTGTGTGAACCCTGCCCGACCTGCGAACGGCGCGGCGAACTGAAGACCCCGCGCACGATCTGCTACGAGATCCTGCGCGAGATCCATCGCGAGGCCAAGCAGTTCAATCCGAAGGAGTTCCGCGTCATCGCCTCGCAGGAGGTGATCGACCTGTTCCTCGAGGAGGAGTCGCAGCCGCTGGCCACACTCGGCGATGCAATCGGCAAGAAGATCGCATTGCAGGTGGAGGGCGTCTATTCGCAGGAGCAGTACGACATCGTGCTGATCTGAAGGTTCCCGGCGTTGCGGACCCCGGTCGACGACACGGGGTCGCTTCGGTCACTCCTGCCCGTAGCGGGCGAAGTCCTCCTGCACCTGTTCCAGCGCGGCCGCGGCGCCGCTCGCCAGCCAGTTCCCGGGGCGCACGGCCAAGTCGTCGGCGATCTTCTGCCGGCGCCGATGTCCGGCGTGGGCGGCGGCCAACTGGGCGCCCATCGCCGCCAGCAGGCGGGCGCTGAGGCCTTCGCGGCCGACATCGGCCAGGTCGAGCTTGCGGGTGTCGGGCGCGATGCGCCGGATCTGCCAGCCGGGGACGACCAGGAAGTCGGCCTCGGGTGTCCGGTGCCGGCCTTCGGCCAGCTTCATGATCGACGACTTGCCCTTGTGCTCGCGATGGGCCCAGTGCCAGGCCGAAGGCACGATTGCCTTGGCCTCCCTCAGCACCCGTCCGCCGCGCCACTCGCCGATCGCCACGAGCCTCGGCCGGCCCAGGCTGCCTGCGCCTCTGACGATCGACACGACACGCATGATCTTCGTGCCGAACGGCATCGTCCGGCGGATCGCATACACCAGCGGCTTCGGCGGCCTGGTCGGTGTCGCGCCATCCAGCTTCGACCAGAACTCCTTCGTCCTGTCCTGCGCGCCGAGCAGCGACTGCCTCAACCAGGACAGGCGATCGTCGAGCAGCACGGGCTGGGGCGAATCCAGTTCCCGCCGGTATCCGTCGAGCAGAGCCTCGCCGATGTCGTCGACATCGAGACCGATGCCAGGAGCGAGCGCTGCGCTGGCCGCCAGCCGGACCAGGTCGAACGCATATGGCATCGACGCCGCCTCGTCGAGATCATTGATGCCCCAGACCCAGCGCGACTCCGCGTCGCGCCAGGTTCCGAAGTTCTCGACGTGGATGTCCCCGACACACAGCACCCGCGGCGCATCACACAGATCCACGCAGACAACTTCGATCACCCGGCACCAGCGGAAATAGCCGGCGCGCAGGAAGTCGAAGGCACTCGCGCGCATCTTGTGATGCTTCAGTTCCAGCGCTTCCTCGTCGACTTCGCATTGACGTCGCAGCCACCGTTCGTAGGCGACCAGATCGTCGCCGACGGTGGTCCTGGTCTGTCGGCGATCCGCGTTCACCGGATCGGCGCCGGAAGGTGCATCGGCACGATCCGATGCGACACGCATCGTCCGATCGCGCGACGGCAGCGGGTACGGCGATCAGTTCGGCGACACATTGCCCCGGCTCGATCCGCCAGCAGGAGGGGTGCAGAAGATGCTGAAGCGCGAATGTTCCGGCAATGTGACACCGGACGTCACAGCGCGATGTTCCCGATGTTGTCGAGCAGGAAAGGACCGACCCGCTGCGCCACCGCCGGATGGATCTGTGCGAGCCGCTGCGGCGAGATGACGAACCGCCCTTCCGCCACCCGCAGGCGCGCGTGTTCGGCCGACAACTTGAAGAACAGCACCTGCGTGATCTGTCTGCTGGCAACGATCGCCAGCGCGGCGAGCTTCGCCTTGACCTGGCCGTCGGCCGGGTCGAGCTCGATCGAACCGACCTGGAACTTCGCACCGCGGGCATGGGTGCTGGCACGATCGAACAGTGTGATCCACGGACTGTCGGCATCCATCGCCTTCAGCCCGTCGAGCACCGAGATCACGATCGACGCGGCGGCGGCGCCCGGGCCGAGCATCGCGGTGAGCACCGGCAGGATCGCCTTGTGGACCCCGGCCTGATCGTCGCGGGCCGAGCTCTCCTTGAACTCCATCGCGTGCACGGTCCAGCCGATGTTCTGCAGCACCTCGATGTACGTCGTGTACCAGGCCATCACGTCGGCCTCGGGTGTGGTCGCCTTGTTGGCCGCGAGCTGCGCGAGCAGCAGGCAGTCCGACGCGGCTTCGCGCTGGGCCGGTGTCACACCCGGCCCGAACTCGGCGAGCTGGGACCCGACCGCCACGGCCTGTGGACCCTCGGCGAAGGTCGGCGCGGCGATCGTCGACTCGAGGAACGGCTCGGCCGGGCGGCCGGGCGGAGGCTGCGGAAGGGCGAGGTCGAGAACGTAGCCGACAGGATCCAGCGTCATCCGGTGCTCCCCTCGTCGAAGGCGGCCAGGTCACCGACTCTAGCGCCTGCGTGTACCCGGGCGCAACGCGTATTGCCGGTACACGAGGGCAACGCGAATTGCCGGTACTCGGGAGGACCTGCGCCTTCAACCCGGCCGGGCCCGGTCCGGACCGGGCAGCTCGGCGGCCATCGCGATCCCGCGTGTCACGAGGGTCCACCAGCGCGAGAACGAATCGCAGCGTCGATAGACCCGGGCGAAAGGATCGGTCGCTTCGAGACACTCGGCCCACCGCGACAGCCACGGTCGCAGATGCGGCTCGTCGACCGTCCGTATCCGCCGGGCACCGGCCAGCGCGGCACCGATCGCATCCGCGTCGGCGTACCAGCGTTGCGGCGTCACCGCCGCCATGCGTGTGCCGACGAAGTGCCAGCGGTGCGTGTTCCACGGCCAGCGGCGATGGAACTCGGCGACGGCGATCCCGATCACACGCGTCGATTCCGGAAGATCGGCCGGCAACTCCCCCAGGTTCCACGGGTGCACGAGCCAGACATCGTGGCCGGCGACGAGCCCGGGCTGCGGAGCGGTCCACCCCGATCCTTGCGGTGGCTCGGCGTGGCATTCCGGTTCCTCGCACGCGGCGACGTCGGGCATCGGCATCATGGCAAGACGGTCCACGGCAGCTTTGCCATGTGCGATCCGCTCCAACGTCTCGTACGACACATCGACGACACTCCCCGGACTGTGCCAGGCCGTCGGCGCGAAACGCGCGACGTTGTCGGCGTTGAACAGGTACGGCTTGTGACTGCCGGTGCCGGCGACCCATTGCCAGCTCAGGTGGTTGCTCGCCAGGTCACCATCGAGCAGATGCCCGTACAACCAGTCCGCCGCGGTGCGCCAGTGCACCTTGCGCAGGTGGACCAGATAACTCGCCAGCCACATGCGCGCGTGGTTGTGCAACGTACCGGTCGTGTACAACGCGTGCACGGCCTGGTCGATCACCGGCACCCCGGTGCCGCCGCGACGGACATCGTCCGGCATCACGACCGAATACGCGGCCTCCGGCAGCGGCCCGTCGTGCAGGGACGTCAGGATGCCATCGCCGCGATGCTGCCAGACATGCCGGAAATACGATCGCCAGCCGAGTTCGAAGACGAACTTGTGCTGGACCGGCAGGTGATGACGCCCATCGACGGCGGCGAGCACCTGGGCCGGCGCGAGGAAACCATGGGTGATGTACGGCGACAGACCGGTGACCGCGCCATCGAGCCTGTTGCGGGTGCGCGCGTAGGCGACCGGATCAACCGCGGCGAGCCGGATGCGGGCGGCAGCGAGTGTCGGCTCGACCGCCCGCGACGGACAGGCTGTCACCGTCGCCTCGCCGGCCCGCGCGGGGTGCTGGCGGCCCGAGTTCCAACCGCGGCGATCCTGCTCACCGACCCTCGAAGCGCGGCGTACGCCGCTGGGCGAAGGCCTGGCGGCCCTCGACGAAGTCCGCGCTCTGCGCGGTGACCCGCTCGCGCTCGCGCATCGTCGCCGGGTCCACGGTGCCGGCCGCAAAATCCAGCAGCGACTGCTTGGTCCCTTGCACCGCCATCGGCGCAAGTGACACGATCCGCGCGGCCAGCGCGGCCACCGCCGCGTCGATTTCGTCCGCCGGCAGCAACTGCTCGAACAACGCGAACACCTGCAGCGACTCGAACGGCATCACCTCCGCCCGCAGGAACGCCCGCCGCGCACCGGCCAGCCCCATCCGCTCGACGTAACGGCGCAGGCCGCTCGGGTAGTAGTGCAGCCCGAGTGCACAGGCCGGCATGCGCCATTCCCCGCCGGCCAGTGCGATTCGGAAATCGCAGGCGAGCACGAGATCGGTCGAACCGCCGTAGACGCTGCCGCCGAGTGAACAGATCGTCACCGGACGCAATCGCTCGAGCCGGTCGGGGATCTGTTCGAACAATCCGGGGCCATGGCCGTCGCCATCGAAGCCGCCGAGGTCATAGCCTGCACTGAACACCGGCCGCGGCTGTCCATCGGTCCGTGCGCGCAGCACGACGACCCGGATCGCCGGATCGGCGTCGATCGCCGCGAAGTGGTCGAGCAGCGCATGCAGGTCCTCGTCGGTCAGGCTGTTGCGCTGGGAGGGCCGACGCAGCGTCACGGTGGCGATGGCGCCGTCGATGGCCAGCCGTGGAATGCCTTCGGACCCGGTCGATCGTTCGGTCTGCATCGTCGCGACTTTACCGCGCAGCCCCTGTCGGCGCACCCGCGGAACAGCGGACTTCCCGTCCGCGCCTCGGTTTCGGGCATCACGCTTGCGTGCGCCGGACTTATGAAACACATCATCGCGATCGGCACGCTGGCTGCCGCGGTACTCGTGACCACCGCCTGCGAGCGCAGGCCCGCCGGCGAGGCACCACCACCCGCACCGGCCAGTGCACCTCCCGGGTCGGCACCCCCGTCCGCGCCGAGCCCGTCGACGACTCCATCACCACCCGCTCCGTCGCCGGCTGCGCCGTCTTCACCGGACCGATCCGGCGCGACACCGGCCCCGAGCGGCGATGCCGTCCAGGACAAGGCGCCGGCGACCGGGCCGGCGTCCGGCGGGTCGGCAATCGGCGGTGTCACCGCCGGCCAGGACAAGGGCGGTGCGGCCGACCCGTCCAAAGACGAGGACAAGGACGGCAAGAAGGGCGACCGCCCGCCGGCCACCGGCGGTGACGGGACCCCACCACCGGGCAGCCCGCCGTCCCGCTGACACGGCGGCTCCGACCGCCCTCCCTTCCCGACGGCTTCGTTTCGAGAGGCTTGTGATGGACATGGATCGACGACAGTTCTTCCGCGTCACCGGCGCGGGAGTGGCAGCGTCCGCGATGGCGGCGCTGGGCTTCTCGCCCCAGGCCGCGCTGGCCGAGGCGCGTCAGTTCAAGCTCGCGCAGACCACCCAGACGCGCAACACCTGTCCGTACTGCTCGGTCGGCTGCGGCATCCTGATGTACAGCCTGGGCGATCGCGCGAAGAACGTGACCGCCGAGATCATCCACATCGAAGGTGATCCGGACCATCCGGTCAATCGCGGCACGTTGTGCCCGAAGGGTGCGGGCCTGCTGGATTTTGTGCACAGCCCGAACCGGCTGAAGTATCCCGAGATCCGCGAACCCGGCGCGACCGAATGGAAGCGCGTGTCGTGGGACGAGGCGTTGTCCCGGCTGGCGCAACTGATGAAGGCCGACCGCGACGCGAACTTCGTCAGGACCACCGACGACGGCAAGGTGGTCAATCGCTGGGTGAGCACCGGGATGTTGTGTGCGTCGGCCTCGTCGAACGAGACCGGGTACATCACTCACAAGACAATGCGCTCGCTGGGGATGCTGGTCTTCGACAACCAGGCGCGTGTCTGACACGGTCCGACGGTGGCCAGTCTGGCCCCGACGTTCGGCCGCGGCGCGATGACCAACCACTGGGTGGACATCAAGAACGCCGATCTGGTCCTGATCATGGGCGGCAATGCCGCCGAGGCGCATCCGTGCGGCTTCAAGTGGGTGATCGAGGCGAAACACCACAACAAGGCGAAGCTGGTCGTCGTCGACCCGCGCTTCACACGCTCGGCCGCGATGGCCGACTACTATGCACCGGTGCGCGCCGGCAGCGACATCGCGTTCCTTGCCGGCGTCGTCCACTACCTGCTGTCCCGCGACAGCATCCAGCACGAGTACGTGGCCCGCTACACGAATGCGCCGTTCATCGTCGGCGAGGCCTTCGACTTCCGTGACGGCCTGTTCTCGGGATACGACGAGGCGCGACGGGCCTACGATCCGAAGAGCTGGGGCTACGAGCTCGACGAGAACGGCCATGCACGCGTCGATCCGTCGATGCAGCATCCGCGTTGTGTGCTGCAGGTGATGAAGCGGCATTTCTCGCGCTACACACCGGAACTCGTCAGCCGCATCACCGGCACGCCGCAGGACCAGTTCCTGAAGGTCTGCGAGATGATCGCCACGACGGCCGCACCGGACCGCGCGATGACGATCCTGTACGCCCTCGGCTGGACGCAGCACAGCGTGGGCACGCAGATGATCCGCACCGCGGCGATCATGCAACTGCTGTTGGGCAATATCGGCATCGCCGGCGGCGGGATGAATGCGCTGCGCGGGCACAGCAACATCCAGGGGCTGACCGATCTCGGCCTGTTGTCCAATTCGCTGCCGGGTTACCTGTCGCTGGCGCGTGACGCCGAGCAGGATCTCGAGACCTACTACCGGACCCGGGCGCTCAAGCCGCTGCGGCCCGGCCAGATGAGCTACTGGCAGCACTACCCGAAGTTCTTCGTCAGCCTGCAGAAGGCCTGGTGGGGAGACGCTGCGACCGCCGACAACCAGTGGGCGTTCGACTGGCAGCCGAAGTTCGACAAGCTGTACGACGTGCTGCAGGCGTTCGAGCTGATGAACAACGGACGGTTGAACGGCTACCTGTGCCAGGGGTTCAATCCGGTCGGATCGTTCCCGGACAAACGCAAGGTGATCGCGGGCCTGTCCAAGCTGAAATTCCTGGCGATCATCGATCCGCTCAACACCGAGACCGCGGAGTTCTGGCGCAACTTCGGCGACCACAACAACGTGCGGTCCGAGGAGATCCACACGACGGTGTTCCGGCTGCCGTCGACCTGTTTCGCCGAGGAAGACGGCTCGCTGACGAACTCGGGTCGCTGGCTGCAGTGGCACTGGAAAGGAGCCGAGCCCCCGGGCGAGGCGCGCAGCGACATCGACATCGTCGCCGCCCTGTTCACCCGGATCCGCGGCCTGTACGAACGCGAAGGCGGTGCCTTCCCCGATCCGATCGTCAGGCTCACGTGGCCGTACAAGATACCGGCGGCGCCGTCCGCGGAGGAGATCGCGAAGGAGTACAACGGCCAGGCGCTGACCGACCTGACGGTGCCGTCGGATCCGACGAAGTCCGACTCGCCGCCGCGTGTCGTCACCCGTGCCGGTGAACAACTCGCCGGCTTCGGCCAGTTGCGCGACGACGGGTCGACCGCCTGTGGCTGCTGGATCTACGCCGGCGCCTGGACCCAGGCCGGCAACCAGATGGCCCGGCGTGACAATGCCGACCCGTGGGGGATCGGGCAGACCCTCGGCTGGGCCTGGGCGTGGCCGGCGAACCGACGCATCCTGTACAACGCCGCCTCGAGTGCGGCCGATGGCAGACCGTGGGATCCGAAGCGTCGGCTCGTCTCCTGGAACGGGCGGGCCTGGGACGGTGCGGACATACCCGACATCCGACCCGATGCGAACCCGTCGGATCCCGAGCGGGTGCAACCGTTCATCATGACCGCCGAGGGTGTCGCGCGGCTGTTCGCGCCCACCGGCCTGGCCGACGGTCCGCTGCCGGAGCACTACGAGCCGTTCGAGTCGCCGTTGGAGAACAACCCGATGAACAACAACGCGCGGGCACGGGCGAATCCGGCCGCGCGGGTGTTCAAGGGTGATCTCGAGGCGTTCGGCACGCCGAAGGAGTTTCCGCTCGTCGCCACCAGTTATCGGCTGACCGAACACTTCCACTACTGGACCAAAAACGTCCAGACCTCGGCGATCCTGCAACCCGAGCAATTCGTCGAGATCGGCGAGGAACTGGCCAGGGACAAGGGCATCTCGAACGGCGACCGGGTCACCGTGTCCTCGAACCGCGGCTCGATCCGATGTGTCGCGGTCGTCACACCCCGGATCCCGCGACTGCAGGTCGACGGCAAGCCGATCGACACGGTCGGCCTGCCGAACCACTGGGGCTTCGTCGGCCTGGCCAAGCCCGGCTACCTGGTGAACACGCTGACCCCGTTCGTCGGCGACGCGAACACGCAGACCCCCGAGTACAAGTCGTTCACCGTCAACATCGCCAAGGCCTGACCATGTCGTCGCTGCAATCCCTGGACATCACCGCCCGATCGGCGACCACGACCCCGCCGCCGCAGGCGCGCAGGACACCGGAACTCGCCAAGCTGATCGACGTCTCGAGCTGCATCGGCTGCAAGGCGTGCCAGGTCGCGTGCATGGAATGGAACGATCTGCGCGACCGGGTCGGTTCGAACGAAGGCATCTACGACAACCCGCTGGACCTGACGCCGCAATCCTGGACGGTGATGCGTTTCGCCGAGGTCCGCACGAAGGCACCCGACGAGTCGACCCGACTGGAATGGCTGATCCGCAAGGACGGCTGCATGCACTGCGCCGATCCCGGCTGCCTGAAGGCGTGTCCGTCGCCGGGGGCGATCGTCCAGTACTCGAACGGCATCGTCGATTTCATCCAGGAACACTGCATCGGCTGCGGCTACTGCCAGAGCGGTTGTCCTTTCGACATCCCGCGCCTGAGCCAGCGCGATCGCAAGGTCTACAAGTGTTCGCTGTGCTCGGACCGGGTCGCGGTCGGCCTGGAGCCGGCGTGCGTGAAGACCTGTCCGACCGGGGCGATCCGCTTCGGCACCAAGGACGACATGCTGCACTTCGGCGCCGAACGGATCGCGGACCTGAAGGAACGCGGCTTCGACCAGGCCGCGGTCTACGATCCACCGGGCGTCGGCGGCACCCACGTGATGTACGTGCTCCAGCACGGCGACCGTCCGGAGATCTACAACGGCCTGCCGGCCGATCCGACGATCAGTCCGTGGGTCGCGCTCTGGAAAGGCATCTCCAAGCCGCTGGCCGTGGCGACGATGGTCGGCGCCGCGCTGGCCGGTGTGTTCCACTACCTGAAGGTCGGCCCGCTGGAGACACCGGACGACGAACCGGACGACGAACCGGGCGCCACGAAGTCCCGCGCGGAGGACGTGTGATGACCCGGATGATCCGTCGTTATGGTGACGGCACACGACTGAACCACTGGTTCGTCGCGCTGTTGTTCCTGTGCGCCGGGCTGTCGGGCCTGGCGCTTTTCCACCCGTCGTTGTTCGGCTTGTCCGGCCTGTTCGGCGGCGGCACCTGGAACCGGATCCTGCATCCGTTCTTCGGCCTGCTGATGGTCGTCGGCTTCGTCGTGTTGTTCGCGCAGGTCTGGCGGGACAACCGATGGCAGCGGCGCGACACCGACTGGCTGCGCAGCTCGCCGAGCCTGCTGCGCGGCAACGAGGGGGTGATGCCGCCGGCCGGCAAATACAACGCCGGCCAGAAGGGTGTGTTCTGGCTGTTCACGGTGACGCTGGCGACGTTGCTGCTGACCGGCTTCGTCTTCTGGCAACCATGGTTCGCGGAATGGTTCAGCCTGACCGCGCGCCGGATCGCGGTGCTGCTGCACGCGCTGGCAGCGTTCGTGCTGATCCTCGGCGTGATCCTCCACGTCTATGCGGCGTTGTGGGTCAAGGGATCGATCCGTGCGATGACCCGTGGCCTGGTCAGCGAGCGCTGGGCACGTCGGCACCATCCAGGCTGGCAACAGCGGACCGGCGGCGAATGACTCGTTTCACACCAAAGTTGAGGTCCGCGTGAGTCGCACGATACCGCTGCTGCCCCCCGAGGAGATCGCGATGCGGGCGGGACAACAGGTCACGCCGTGGCTGCCGCCCCGTCGCGAGCAGGTGTTCGCGGATCGCGCGGCACGCCTGCGGCAGATCGCTCCCGGCCATGTGATGGGTGACTACCTGCTGCTGATCGCCGACCTCGTCGACGAACAACATGCCCTGCTGCAGCGGCATCCGGTGGTGGCGCTGCCGCGGACCGAAGCGGTGGCAGCCGACGCCCGCGACGCCCGCCCGCCGCTGGCGGCCTGGGCCTGGGCACGGGAATCGACCTGGCGCGCCGGCCTGTACCGGATGCTCGACCGGCTGACACCGCGGCTCGCGGGTGCACCGCTGGAAATCGCGACCCTGCTGCGGTCGACCTCGACCGAAGACATCGAGTGGCTGGCGGATCGGCTGCTCAACGGCCTGGACGTCGCCGATGCGATCGCGGTGACGCCGTTCGTCGCAGCCGCGCTGCAGGTCCATTGGACCCATCTGCTGCTCACGGCCGAAGCCGAGATCCCGGGATTCCGGTCCGCGTTGCTGCGGGCCACCACCGAACCGACCCGTTGTCCGGCGTGTGGCAGCCGGCCGGTGGCCAGTGTCGCCCGGGTCGATCCCGGCGCCGGTGGACTGCGTTACCTGTGCTGCTCGTTGTGTTCGCTGCAGTGGCACATGGTCCGGATCAAGTGTGGCCGCTGCGAAAGCACCAAGGGCATCCAGTACCGGACGCTGGCACCGGCCGACGACACGGACCACGATGGCTCGCCACCCGTCGATGCGGAGACCTGCGACGAATGTGGTGCCTACCTGAAGATCGTGCGGATGGATCGTGATCCGCACGTCGAGCCGCTCGTCGACGACCTGGCGACGGTTGCACTCGACCTGCTGGTCTCGCAGGAAGGTTACCGCCGCCACGGCTGCAACCCGATGTTGCTGCTCGGCGACCCGGAAGCGGGCCGGTGACGCCGGCGCTTCACGCCCGCTTCACCGGTTCGTTCCGTCACGTCCGGTCAGTCAACGGATGCCGACCTTCACGTCGTCGATCGTGACCGGGTTCAGCTCTCCGTCCGCGCCGGTGACCCTGGCTTCGGACAGTTCGGTCGCCCAGTCGGACAGGTCCCAGTGGCCGGGACCGAGGTTGTTCCAGCACATCCAGACGGCGGGCGGGCCATCGGGCGCGTCGGCCAGCCACGGACCATCGACATCCTGCTGCGCCTTGCGGTAACAGACCCGGACGTTGCCGCTGGTGGCGATCACCCGGACACGGTTCAGGTCGAACACCAGCGGCGTGTAGTCGGGCAGCGGCGAGTTGTACGACAGCGCCCGGATGCGCACGATCTCGGTCGGTGAATGGGTGACGATGTAGGTACGGGGTTCGGTCGGGATGTCGACCGGATGGCAGGTGCCGTCTTCGTCGATCCGCGACGGAAACGCGTCGGGGGTGCTGTTACACGGCAGCACGTTGACCGACGCGAAGGCGAGGTGCACGTGGGAGGCGAACATCGGCCGCAGGTCGACATAACCGCCGGCGCCGCAGCGCTGGAACCAGGGGACGTAGATGCGATCGAAGTACAGGTAGTAGCCGGTCGCCGTCAGTGCATCCTCGTCCTTGAAATCGACCAGGCATTCACCGACGTAGCCGCCCGCGGCGACCGGCGTGCCGAACGAATCAGCGGCGCCGGGTGTCCGCGCACGACCGGGGGTGGCCGACAGCACCGCGGGGCGCCGCTGGGCGACGATCGCATCATGCGGCGCACGACTGGCGCCGGTGGCCATCGCGGAGAACGCCGGTCCCGGCCGGATCGTCGCCGCGACCGGCGCCGTCGACGGCTTGATCGCAGCCGAAGCGCCGGCGGACAGTGAAGGGGCCTGGCGCAGGTCCTTGATGTCGACCGTGGACTGCGTCGCGACGGTCGCACCCGTGCCCGTCGCCTCCGCCGATCCGTCCGATGCTCCAGCGCCGCAGGCGGCGAGTGCCGCGCCGAGGGCGATGACCGCCGCGATCCGGAGCGCCCGTTGTGTCATCCAACCATCGATCATGATCACACCTCGTCTGTTGAGGTGCACACATTGACGATCTTCAATGGCCGGGGCAACAGGACTTAAGTCCTACTACCGGTTTCACGGGACACCGGCGCGCGGATCCGACAACAAGCCAGCCACCCGTGCCTGCAACAACTGCGGATCCACCGCCGCGGCCGCCATCGGCTCGCTGGCGACCAGCCCGACCCGGCTGAACAGTCCGCGCCGGAACGGCCTGACCATGGCCCGCCCGCGTTCGGCCCGCGAGAAGAAGCTGCCCCACAGGTTGGTCAGCGCCATCGGCACCACCGGCACCGGATGGGTGGCGAGGATCTTCATGATGCCGCCCTTGAACTGCTGCAGTTCGCCGTCACGGGTGATCGCACCCTCGGGGAAGATGCCGAGCAGGTCGCCGTCCTCGAGCACCTGCCGGGCGCGTGCGAACGCCCGTTCGTAGGTCTGCGGATCCTCGCGTTGCGGCGCGATCGGGATCGCCTTGGCGAGCCTGAACAGCCAGCCGATCACCGGCATGGCGAAGATCCGGTGGTCCATGATGAAGTGGATCGGGCGCGGGCTCGCGGCCATCAGCAGCAGCGCATCGATGAAACTCACGTGGTTGCAGGCGAGGATCGCGGCGCCGGTGACCGGGATGTGTTCGTCGCCGACGACCTTGAAGCGGTACATGATCCGCGAGGTGATCCAGGCGACGAAACGCAGCAGGTATTCGGGCACCAGCAGGAAGATGTACGCACCCACCGCCAGGTTCAGCAGCGAGACGACGGCGAACAGCTGCGGAATGGTCGCGCCGGCCGCGAGCAGCCCCGCCGAGAGTGCCGAGGCGCCGATCATGAACAGCGCGTTCAGGATGTTGTTGGCGGCGACGATGCGCGCCCGGTGCGTCGGCTGCGACCGTGCCTGGATCAGCGCGTACATCGGCACGCTGTACAGGCCGGCGAACAGAGCCAGCAGCAGCAGGTCGGCGATGATCCGCCAATGCCCGGGCGAGGACAGGAAGGCGGCGACGTCGATCGTCGAGGCCGGCTGCCTCGTCCAGGTCGCGATCGACAGGTCGAACGCGAACACGGTCATGCCGAACGCGCCGA
Organism: uncultured Burkholderiales bacterium; assembly: GCA_902826305.1. GTDB lineage: Bacteria > Pseudomonadota > Gammaproteobacteria > Burkholderiales > Burkholderiaceae_E > CADEEH01. Next base: position 9,301 of record CADEEH010000036.1, on the reverse strand, counting down.
AGGGCACCAGACCGATCTCCACGTGCCGGCGCGACAACGTCTCGCACAGCAGCGAGCCGGTGGCCACGCCGATGGAGAAGACCACCAGCAGCAGCGACGCGACACCTTCGGTGCCACCCAGGACCTTCTGCGCGAAGGTCGGGAACTGGGTCAGGAACACGGCGCCGAAGAACCACATCCAGCTGATGCCGAGCATCGAACGAAAGACGACGATGTTCCCGTGTGCGAGCTTCAGGTTGCGCCAGGTCTCGCTGAACGGATTCCAGTTGATCGGCAGCGTCGGATCGGTCGCCGGTGCACGGGGTATGAACTGCGCGCTGATGCGCCCGATCAGCGCCACCACGATGCAGGCGATCGCGACGTAGTGCGGTCCCTGCCCGGGGATCGCCATCAGCAGGCCACCGGTGAGGTTGCCGAGCAGGATCGCGACGAACGTGCCCATCTCGACCAGGCCGTTGCCGCCGGTCAGCTCACGCTCGGACAACTGCTGCGGCAGCAGCGCGAACTTGACCGGCCCGAACAGCGTCGAGTGCACACCCATCATGAACGTGCAGGCCAGCAGCAGCGGCACGCTGTGGGTCCAGAAGCCGACCGCACCCGCGGCCATGATCGCGACCTCGAGGTTCTTGACCAGCCTGATCAGTGTCGACTTCTCGAACTTGTCGGCGAGCTGCCCGCTGGTCGCCGACAGCAGCAGGAACGGCAGGATGAACAGCGCGGCGATCAGGTTGACGACGATCAGCGGTGACAGGTCGGTGACGATGCCGGCCTGGAAGGTCACCATCACGGTGAACGAGAACTTGAACAGGTTGTCGTTGCCGGCACCGAAGAACTGCGTCCAGAAGAACGGCGCGAAACGACGCTGGCGCAGCAGATCGAACTGGCCGGAGTGCTGCGGGCGGACGGGTGGATCGGTCTTCATGGGCAGGCCGTCATCGTCTCGCGTGTCTGCCGGTGCGGGCGGGACGTTCCGACGGCCGGTCGTCCGGGGCGGGTATCCGTCAGGCGCCGGCCACGGTCACTTCGTCTTCGGCTCGCGCGGCAGCCGGCCGAGCAGGTAGAACTCGTCGTTGGGCATCATGCCCACGAGGTTGGCCATCCGGTTGGACAACGCGAAGAACGCGGCGATCGCACCGATGTCCCACGCGTCCTCGACCCCGAAGCCGTGCGTGGCCAGCGCGGCGAAGTCGGTGTCGCCGATCGTCGCCGAATCGAGCGCGACCTTCATCGCGAAGTCGAGCATCGCGCACTGGCGCGGCGTGATCCGCGCCTTGCGGTAGTTGGTGGCGACCTGGTCGGCGATCAGCGCGTCCTTCGCGTAGATCCGCAGGATCGCCCCATGGGCGACGACGCAGTACAGGCAGTTGTTGGCCGCGCTGGTGGCGACGACGATCATCTCCTTGTCGGCCTTGGACAGACCGTTCTCGCGCAGCATCAGCGCGTCGTGATACGCGAAGAATGCGCGGAATTCGTCGGGCCGGCGGGCGAGCTTCAGGAACACGTTGGGCACGAAGCCCGATTTCTCCTGCACGGCGACGATCTTCTCGCGGATGTCCTCGGGCAGCCCGTCCAGTGCGGGGATCGGGTAGCGGTCGGCGGACACGCCGCTGTTGCTGGCGGTCATCGGTGGGCTCCGTTCATCGTGTCTCTCCCAGGTAGGCGGTCACGCCCTGGATCGCGCGGACGCGGTCCGACTGCAGCGCCTCGTCGAGCAGCGCCCGGTTGCGGATCGCGCGTTCTCGATCGTTCTCCGGATGCCACAGGTGGAGCACGCCGGTGGCCAGCCGCCCGCTCTTGAGCTTGACGCCGCTGCGGATCAGCCTGACCGCGAAGTCCGAATCCTCGAACCCCCAGCCGTCGAAGCGTTCGTCGAACCCGTTCACCCGCAGGAAATCCGACCGCCAGACCGCGAGGTTGCAGGTGCGGGCGAGTTTCCAGTCGGTCGGGCTGCGCCGGCGCCAGGCGGCGTCGCCGAGCCGTGCGAGCGGCAGCAGCCGATTGACCTGGCCATTGAACCGATGCGCCAGCCACTGCCCGGCACGCCAGCGCAGCGGGTCCTCGCGCCCGCTCTCGACGGCCTCGGTCAGCGCCGGCGACAGCAGCACGCGGTTGCCGGCGACGAACCAGCCGTTCTCGGCCAGCAGCACGTGGGTCTGCACGAAATCCGGCAGCGCCAGGCAGTCGCCGTCGAGGAAGATCAGCAGGTCGCCCTCGGCGCCGGCGCACGCCCGGTTGCGGGCCATGCCGGCGCGAAAGCCCTCGTCGGCCTGCCAGACGTGACGCAGCGGCAGCCCCTGGCTGCGCCAGCGTTCGACGATCACGGCGGTCTCCGTCGTCGAACCGTCGTCCGCGACGATCGTCTCCTCCGCGCGACGGTTCTGCGCGGCGATGCTGGCGAGCACGCGATCGAGCGCCCGCGGCCGGTTGTAGGTCGTGACGATCAGGCTGACTTCGGGCTGCGACATGGGCGAGGCGTGATGCGGGTCATGCGGTAAGCTGCCTGCCTGTTTCCAGGCGTGAGTCCGGACCTGCGATGAGGATAAGCGGTTTCACTTTCATTCGGAACGGCACGCTGCTGGGGTATCCGTACCTGCAGTCGCTGGCATCGATCCTGCCGCTGGTCGACGAGATGGTGATCAACGTCGGCACCAGCCGCGACGACACGCTCGAGCGGATCGAATCGCTGTCGGATCCGAAGATCCGGATCATCCGAAGCGAGTGGAACGACCGGATGGCCGAACGCGGATTCGTCTACGCCCAACAGAAGATGATCGCACAGTACAACTGCGGCGGCGACTGGGCGTTCTACCTCGAGGGCGACGAGGTGCTGCACGAGTCGGACCTGCCGGTCATCCGGGCGGCGATGCAGCGCCACCTGGACAACCCGGCGGTCGAGGCGCTGGCGTTCGACTTCCTGCACTTCTACGGCGTGCCGACGCAGCTCGCGGTCAGCCCGGCCTGGTATCGCCGCGAGGTCCGGGTGATCCGCAACACGCTGCGCACGTTCGCCCCCGACGGATTGTTCTGGATGGTGATGGATCGCCATCGGATGGGACGTTACCCGCGGGCCGCGATGAGCGGCGCGAAGATCTACCACTACGGGCACGTGCGCCGGGTCGAGGCGATGCGACGCAAGCACGAACTGGTCAGCCGCTACTGGAACCATCCGCCCCCGTCGTTTCCGGACTACGGCGACATCGATCCCCAGGCGCTGGCCCCTTTCCGGGGCACCCATCCGGCGGTGATGGCCGACTGGCTGGCCGAGCAGGCCGAGACCGATTTCCGGATCAATCCGTCCTACCGCCCGAGCCGTCGTGAACACAAGCACCGGCTGGCGATGAGACTGGAACGCTGGTTCGGCTGGGATCTCTCCAAGAAACATTTCAAGCCGGTTGCCGGCTGAAGTCCTGGACACCGTCGGCGAACGTCGGCGCGCCGGCGACCGTGCGCAGCGCCCGGTCGACCTCCGCCATCGGGATCTGCTTGACGTCGCTGTCGGCCGACTGCGCGACCGCGGGCGCCTCGAGCACCAGCACCAGGCGGCTGTCCGGGCACCAGCGCGACAGGTTTTCGCGGTCGTAGGTGAAGAACACGATCTGCGGGATCCGGCGTGCGGCGGCGATGTGTGTCAGCGCGGTGTCGGGTGACAGCAGCAGGTTCAGCCGTTCGATCACCGCGGTGGACTCGTAGATGTCGGCGACCTCGACCGGGCGGAACGCGGTGCCCTGGCCGGACAGCCCCCAGCGGGCGAACCGCGCCGACTGGTACCGCGGGACGATCATCACGACCGATGCGCCGGGCATCCGCTGCCGGACCTGGGCGATCAGCTGCGACAGGTAGCTGGCGTCGAAGCTGCGGCAGGGCACCGAGCCGAACGGGTTGATGCCGACCAGCGGCAGGCCGAGGCCGGCGAGTGCCCGCTGCGCGCTGGCCGCGGCGGCGATCGGTGTCGGCCAGTCGGGCATCATGTCGGGCCGCGCGACACCGAGCGATTCGAGCAGGCTGCGCAGCGCGTGGGTCGTGTTGCGGCCCCGGGCGACGATCGGCAGCGTGTTCAGCCGGAATCCGTGCCGCGCGTCGAGTGCATTGGACGGCGCGCCGAGGAAACGCAACGTGAAGATGTCCGAGGGCCGCAACGTCTCGGTCAGGTCGACGAACGCGTCGAAGCGGCCGTGCCCGCGCGCTGCCAGGCGCGCGGCCGACCACCAGCTTCGCGGCGAGGCGACGATCGTCTCGTCGACGCGCGCGTGATTGCGGGCGAGGAACGCGGTCGACGCCGCGCTGATCACCGTGATCCGCAACGCCGGGTACTGCCGCTTGAGCTCGCGGAAACACGCGCTGGCGACGACGAAATCGCCGATCTTTCCGTCGCGCAACGAGAACGCGACCGAGGCAGGCTGCGCCGGCGCGGGCGGCGGGGTACGGTCGAAGCAGGCCAGCGCGAGGCGCAGCCGTGCGTCGCGCAACCCGAGCCGCAGCGCGCGCTGGCCGTCGCTGATGCGCTCATGCATCGGTGTCGCCCCCGTTGGCGGCCGGGGACGGGCCGGGAGTGACCGACAGCGCGGCCAGCAGCCAGAAGGCGGTGGCCGGCGCGTGAACCATGTAGTCGTCGGTGGTGTTCTTGAGCAGCATCGCGATGACCATCCCGATGCCAGCCGCGCCCAGCCCGGCAACCGGAACCCGCCCGCTGCCTGCGATCCGCCAGCCCCGACGCACGAACCCCCCGAGTACCGCGACGGTCAGCACCAGGCCGACGATGCCCGTCTGCAGCAGCACGTCGAAGAGCCAATTGTGGGCGTGGCTGTCCGCGAAATCATCAATCGCCTTGATGTCCCGTCGGCCAATCAGTCCGAATGCGGCCGCGGGCGTGCCGCGGCCGAAGCCGGCACCGGCCAGCCAGACCGACGGCAGATGGGACGCGTACAGTCGCCAGATCGGCAACCGGGGATCGCGGGCGAGCACCACCGCCGCCGAGTCGCCCGGCGACAGGCCCCGGGTGGTCTCGACCTTGATCCGGGTGACGTGGGTGGCGAACGCCGCGAAGGCCATGACCAGCACCAGGGCGACGATGCCCGCCCGCAGGCGGCCCCGGCCGCGATCGTCCGATCCGGACCGCCGGGGGCCTGCGATGCGCAGGAACACCCAGGCCATCGCGAGCATCAGCAGCGGCAGCATCAGCAGGCTGGCGCGATTGCGGGCGGCCACGAAGGTCAGCACCAGCCCCAGCACGCCGAGCACGTGGACCAGACGCCGCAGGGGGCGCCGTTCGTGCACCGCGAACCAGAGTGCGAAGGGAAGCAGGAGAGTCGCCAATGCCGCTGCATATCCGACCCCCAGGTAGGCCCGGGGCATCGTCAGCACCAATCCGTGTTTCGGGTACAGCGGCACGGCCGGCAGCACGCCGCGCACTGCCTCGAAAGCGTACAACGACAGCGCGCCCAACGCCAACGATGACAGCGGAACTGCAACACGCAACGTGCGATCCGGGTCCAGCCCGCCGGTCGCGACCAGCGCCGCGCCGGCCAGGTAGGCGAGCACGGGGGCCATCAGGTCCGGCCGCCACTCGCCGAACGAGTGGCGGGGATCGGGTGACCACAGGCTGGTCGCCAGCGACCAGGCGAGCAGCGCGACCACGAGCCAGCGGGCGGGGATCGCCGACCAGGCGGCCCGGCCCCCGGCCGCCGCCGCCAGCCCGATCAGCGCGGCCAGCAGGAAGTAACGCGGCGTGGCCGTGTCGTGCAGCGGGAACAGGACGATCAGGGCGGAGGCGATGACGGCGGCGGCGGGAGCGATCCAGCCGGCCGGCGCGGGTGATCTCACGTGCCGGTATCCTCGATCGCGTACTGGATCCGGTACAGGCGGGAATACACCCCCTGGGCGGCGATCAGCCGCGCATGCGGACCCTGCTCGATGATCCGCCCGCCCTCCAGCACGACGATCCGGTCGGCCTTCTCGATCGTCGACAGCCGATGCGCGATCACCACGGTCGTGCGGCCGGCCATCGTCCGTTCGAGCGCCCACTGGACCTCGCGTTCGGTCTCGGAGTCGAGCGCCGAGGTGGCCTCGTCGAGCAGCAGGATCGGCGCGTTCTTCAGCAGGGCGCGTGCGATCGCCAGGCGTTGCCGCTGGCCACCCGACAGCTTGGTGCCCCGCTCGCCGATCATCGTGTCGAGCCCGCCCGGCAGGCCCCGGACGAAGTCCGCCAGCGCCGCGTCGGCCAGTGCGGCCCAGACCCGCTCGTCGGCCACCTCGTCGGCCAGGCCGAACGCGACGTTGGCGCGCACCGTGTCGTTGAACAGCACGATGTCCTGGCTGACCAGGGCGATCTGGTCGCGCAGGCTCGCGAGGGTCAGCGCCTCGATCGGGACGTCGTCGATCAGCACCCGGCCGGAACCGGCCGACACGAACCGCGGGATCAGGTTGACCAGCGTCGTCTTGCCGGCCCCGGACCCGCCGACCAGCGCGACCACCTCGCCCGGCCGGATCGCCAGGTCGATATCGGTCAGCGAGTCGCGATCGGCGCCCGGGTAGCGGAAGCCGACCCGTTCGAACGTGATCGCCCCGCGCGCGCGTTCGATGCGGCGCGTGCCGTGGTCGGGCTCGGCGACCCGGTCGATCAGGTCGAACACGCTGTCGGCGGCCGCCAGGCCCCGCTGCAGCGTGGTGTTGACGTCGGCCAGGTGCTTGAGCGGCGCGAGCAGCATCAGCATCGCGGTGATGAACGAGACGAAGCCGCCGACCGTCGTCTGGTTGGACATCGCCTGCAGCATGCCGATCGTGACGACGGTCGCCACCGCGACCGCCGCGCACAACTGCGTGAGGGGCACCGTCGCCGCCGAGGCGATCGTGATCCGCATCGCGAAGCCGCGCAGCCGCTCGATGGTCTTCGCGAACAGCGCCGCCTCGCGCTCGTAGGCACCGAACACCTTGATCACCTTGTAGCCGTGCACCGCCTCCTCGACGACGCGGGTCAGCTCGCCGGTGTGCTCGAGGTTCTGCTTGTTGAGCCGCCGCATCCGGCCGCTGGAGAACGACAGCACCCAGGCCATGACCGGCACCAGCAGCACCGCGACCATCGTCAGCTTCCAGTTCAGGTAGAACAGCCAGCCGAGCAGGCCCACGACGACCAGCGAATCCCGGATCACGATCGTGACGATCCGGGTGGCGGCCTCGGTCACGTTGTTCACCTCGAACACGATCCGCGAGATCAGCAGGCCCGAGGCCTCGCGCTCGAAATCCGCCGCCGGCAGCTTCAGCATGTGCGCGAACATCTCGCGGCGGACGTCCAGCAGCACCTTGTTGCCGACCCAGGCCATCGCGTAACTGCTGCTGAACGTGGCGATGCCGCGCACGACGAAGATCGCGATGATCGCCACCGGCACCGCCCACAGCGGCAGCCCCTCCTTGTCGACGAAGCCCTTGTCGAGCAGCGGCTTCATCAGCGCGGGAAACAGCGGTTCGGTCGCGGCGGCGATGACCATGCCGATGATCGCGACCACGAACCCCTTCACGTAGGGGCGCGTGTAGCGCATCAGTCGACGATACAGGGCGAGGCTGCGGGTCAAGACCGTGGCCTGTCGACGCGATGGGGGCGCTCGTGCCGCTGCCGCATCGTCGGGTGGATCACGTCAGTACTCCATCGCCGGCTTCGTCCGGAGCCGTTCCTCGATCGCGCGCAGCAGCTCGTCGTCCGGCCGCACGCGCCAGTCGTCGCCGAGCTCGATCACGCAGCGCCCGCCCCGGTTGTCGTATTCGACCACCACCGGCACCGCCGGCGGCATCTGGTCGGCGCCTCCGGTTCCGCCGCGCGGCCGGAACGGCTCGATCGAGGTGCGCAGCGCCCGCCCGTCGGCATTGCCGTTCAACCGGATCACCAGCCGCTTGCCGAACTGGCACCGGGCATCGACCAGGTTGAGCAGCCTGTCGGCGACGACGCGCTGCCCGCCGGTGTAGTCGTCGCGGCTGACCTTCGCCTGCACGGCGAGCAGCTCGTCGTCGCGGATCAGGCTGCGGCTGCGCTCGTACAGTTCGTTGAACACCGAGACGTCGACCGACGCGCTGCCGTCGTCGAGCGTGACGAAGACCATCTTGCCGCGCCGGGTCATCTGCGTGCGCTGCGCGGCGACGATGCCCGCGATCCAGACCGGCTGGGGACCGGGCTGCAGGTCGGCGAGCTTCGTGCGCGCGAAGCGGCGCACCTCGTCCTGGAGGCCGTCGAACAGGTGGCCGGTCAGGAAGAAGCCGAGCGCGGCCTTCTCCTGCTGCAGCCGCTGCCGCTCGGTCCACTCCGGCGTGCTCACCCAGGGCAGCGCCTCGTCGATGCCGCCGGGGTCGTCGCCGCCGCCGAACAGGCTGTGCTGGTCGACGCTCGCCAGCGCGGCGTCGGCCGCCTCCATCGCCTGGCCGACCGACGCGAGCAGCTTCGCGCGGTCCGGATCGAGTGCATCGAACGCACCGGCACGCACCAGCGCCTCGATCGCCCGCCGGTTGACGAGGCGCCGGTCGATGCGTGCGCAGAAGTCGAACAGATCGGTGAACGGCCTGTCGCGCCGGGCCTCGATCAGGTTGACGACGGCCGCCTCGCCGGTGCCCTTGACCGCACCGAGGCCGTAGCGGATCGCCCGCGCGGGACCGTCACCGGCGACGGGTTCGAAACGGTACGCCGAGCGGTTGATGTCCGGCGGCAGCACCTCGACCTTGTTCAATCGCGCGTCGGCGACGAGCATCTGGACCTTGTCGGTGTCGTCCATGTCCGACGACAGCGTCGCCGCGATGAACTCGGCCGGATGGTGCGCCTTCAGCCACGCGGTCTGGTAGGTGATCACCGCGTAGGCGGCCGTGTGCGACTTGTTGAAGCCGTACTCGGCGAACATCGCCATCAGGTCGAACAGCTTGTTGGCCAGGTCCTCGCGATAACCCTTGCCCTTGGCGCCCTCGACGAACAGGCCCCGGTGCTGCGCCATCTCCTCGGGCTTCTTCTTGCCCATCGCACGGCGCAGCAGGTCCGCGCCGCCGAGTGTGTAGCCGCCGACGATCTGCGCGATCTGCATCACCTGTTCCTGGTAGACGATCACGCCGTAGGTCGGCTCGAGCGTCGGCTTCAGGTCCGGGTGGAAGTAGTCGATCTTCTGCTGCCCCTTCTTTCGAAGGATGAAGTCCTCGACCATGCCGGAGCCCAGCGGGCCCGGACGGTACAACGCCAGCACCGCGATGATGTCCTCGAAGCGGTCGGGCGCGAGCTTCTTCAGCAGCTTCTTCATCCCGTCGCTTTCCACCTGGAAGATCGCGTTGGTGTTTGCGT
>CADEEH010000035.1 GCA_902826305.1 uncultured Burkholderiales bacterium | reverse complement strand
AGACCGCCGCGAGCGCCTGCTCCAGGTCCGCCTTCAGATCGTCGATGTGTTCGATGCCGATCGACAGCCGCACCAAGTCCTCGCTGACACCCGCCTTCTCGAGTTCGCCGGCCGACAGCTGGCGGTGTGTCGTCGACGCCGGATGGGTCGCGAGCGAGCGTACGTCGCCGATGTTGACCAGCCGTGTGAACAGTTGCAGCGCATCGAGGAACTTCGCGCCCCACTCGCGCCCCTGACCCGAGGGCGACTTGAGCCCGAAGGTGACGATGCCCGAGGCCTTGCCGGAGAGGTACTTGCGCACCAGCGCGTGATCCGGATGATCCTCCAGGCCGGCGTAGTTGACCCAGGCAACCTTCGGGTGCTGCTTCAGGTGCCTGGCGATGGCGACCGAGTTGTCGCTGATCCGATCCATCCTGAGCGCGAGCGTCTCGATGCCCTGCAGGATCAGGAACGCGTTGAACGGCGACAGCGCCGCGCCGGTGTTGCGCAGCGGCACCACGCGCGCGCGGCCGATGTAGGCCGCGGGTCCGAGCGCCTCGGTGTAGACGACACCGTGGTAGCTCGGATCGGGTTCGTTCAGCCGCTTGAAGCGGTCCTTGTGCTGTGCCCACGGAAACTTGCCCGAGTCGACGATCGCACCACCGATCGTCGTGCCGTGGCCGCCCAGGTACTTGGTCAGCGAATGCACGACGATGTCGGCCCCGTGTTCGAACGGACGGCACAGGTACGGCGTCGGTACGGTGTTGTCGACGATCAGCGGCACCCCCTTTGCATGCGCGATCCTGCCGATCTTCTCGAAGTCGGTGATGTTGCCCTGCGGATTGCCGAGGCTCTCGACGAACACCGCCTTCGTCCTGCCGTCGATCAGCGCCTCGAAACTTTCCGGCTTGTGATAGTCGGCGAAACGCACCTCGATGCCGTACTGCGGCAGCGTGTGCGCGAACAGGTTGTAGGTGCCGCCGTAGAGTGCACTGCTGGCGACGATGTTGTCGCCGGCCTCGGCGATGGTCAGGATCGCGTAGGTGACCGCGGCCTGCCCCGACGCGAGCGCCAGCGCCGCGACCCCGCCTTCGAGTGCCGCGAGCCGCTGCTCGAGCACGTCGTTGGTCGGGTTCATGATCCGGCTGTAGATGTTGCCCGCGACCTTCAGGTCGAACAGGTCGGCGCCGTGTTGGGCGCTGTCGAACGCGTAGGCGGCGGTCTGGTAGATCGGTACCGCGACCGCCTTGGTGGTCGGCTCCGGCGAATAGCCGCCGTGCACCGACACCGTCTCGAAACGCCAGGCCTCGCGGCCGGTCTTCTGGTTCATCTGCTGGCTCCCGGTGAAAGCGACCGACCGTAGTCGATGTCGCGCAACCGGTCCAGCACCCCGTGAAAACGCATGACGTCATGCGTGGCGGCCATGACCCGTAGCCGAGCGCAGGCATGGCGGCGCCCGCGCCTGGGCCTCGTTGCCGAGGCCGCGGCGGGCGCCCGACCGTCAGTCGGGGATTTCGGCTTCGACCAGCTTGCCCAGCAGCACCAGCGACTCCTGCCAGCCGAGATAACAGGCCTCGGCCGGGATGACCTCGGGCACACCCTCCTGGACGATGTGGACCTCGGTACCGCAACTGACGGGTTTCAACGTCACCGTGACCTGCATCTCGCCGGGCAGGTTCGGATCGTCGAACCGGTCCGTATAACGCAGCCGTTCGTTGGCGGCCAGCTCGACGTACTCTCCGCCGAACGAATGACTGTGGCCGGTGGTGAAGTTGGTGAATGACATCCGGTGCCGGCCGCCGACCCGGGCGTCCAGCTCGTGGACCGTGGCGGTGAAGCCGTTCGGCGGCAACCACTTGGTCATCGCCGCGGGATCGAGGAACGCGCGGTAGATGCGATCGGCCGGCGCACGCAACACGCGGTGCAGGCGGATGGTCTGGGCAGGCATGACGGACTCCTCGTGACGGTGGATGTGCTGCAACGACGATCGGGGCGCCGCGGGCTCGACAGAGCATACCGGCAACGTGGGTTCGGGTCGTCCGCGCAGTCACAGCCGGCGCCCGGCGGCCGGCCGGTGATGCGATTTCAGTTGAAATCGGCCAAGACCCTGATCGGCTCGTGATCTCGCCTGCACGGGCGGCCCCCGGAGCGAACATCGCCGCTTTGCCGTCGGCGCGCCGGCGGCTGCAACAGCGAGGGGATCAGAAGTGGCAAGTGATCCGACGACCGAACACGCGACGTGCCGGCGATTCTGCCTGGGCGAGGATTGCCCGTTGCGGGCCGCGGGATGGCTGCCCGCCCGTCCCGAGGCCGTGGCGACGATCGACGAGGTCACGGTCCTGGACGGGCCGTTCGCCGAGACCAAGGAGATGATCGCGGCGCAGCCCGCCCACCGGGGGCGGAGCCCGGCGCGGCGCGGTGACCGGATGCCGATGCCGGCCCGGGAGGAAGCCGACGTCGAGGGCTGAGCGACCGCCGCGACCATGCTCGCGTCGGTGCCGCCGGGTTGTGGCAAGCTGGTGATCCGGGCGACGATCGCGATCGATCGGCTGCAACCCCGGGGGCACGCGTGATCACGCCGCCCGCCCCGATCGATACGGAGACTGCGGTGGCCGACCTGTTCGACAATCCGATGGGACTGATGGGATTCGAGTTCGTCGAGTTCGCCTCGCCCGAGCCCGACGTCCTGGAGCCGCTGTTCGAGAAGCTCGGCTTCACGCTGGTCGCCTGTCACCGGTCCAAGGACGTGCTGCTGTACCGGCAGGGCCGCATCAATTTCATCGTCAATCGCGAACCGCGCAGTCCGGCCGCGTATTTCGCCGCCGAACACGGACCGTGCGCCTGCGGGCTCGCGTTCCGCGTGCAGGACTCGCACCTCGCCTATGCCCGCGCGCTGGACCTCGGCGCCCAGCCGGTCGAGATGCCGACCGGGCCGATGGAACTGCGGCTGCCCGCGATCAAGGGGATCGGGGGTGCCCCGCTCTACCTGATCGACCGCTTCGAAGACGGGCAATCGATCTACGACATCGATTTCCGCTTCCTCGACGGTGTCGAGCGGCGCCCGCGGGGACACGGGCTGACGTTGATCGACCACCTGACCCACAACGTCTATCGCGGCCGGATGGCGTTCTGGGGTCGCTTCTACGAGCGGCTGTTCAACTTCCGCGAACTGCGCTACTTCGACATCCAGGGTGAATACACCGGGCTCACGTCACGGGCGATGACCGCGCCGGACGGACTGATCCGGATTCCGTTGAACGAGGAAGCGTCCCAGGGCACCGGGCAGATCGAGGAGTTCCTAATGAAGTTCAACGGCGAGGGCATCCAGCACGTGGCGCTGCTCACCGACGACCTGCCGGCCACCGTCGACCGGCTGGTGCTGGCCGGCGTGCCGGTGATGAGTGCACCGAACGACGTCTACTACGAGATGCTGGACACGAGACTGCCCGGGCACGGGTTGGCGGTGGATGCGTTGAAGACCCGCGGCATCCTCGTCGACGGCACCACCGAAGGCGGGCAGAATCGCCTGCTGCTGCAGATCTTCTCCGAGACGCTGCTCGGCCCGGTATTCTTCGAGTTCATCGAGCGCCGCGGCGACGACGGTTTCGGCGAAGGCAACTTCAAGGCGCTGTTCGAATCACTCGAACGCGACCAGATCCGACGCGGCGTGCTGGACGCGCCGGCCTGACGAAGGAGGACCAGAGTGAAAATCGATCGCATCCACCATGTCGCGTACCGCTGCCGGGACGCCAAGACGACCGTCGAGTGGTACAAGAAGATGCTGAACATGGACTTCGTGCTGGCGATCGCGGAGAACCAGGTGCCGTCGACGAAGGCGCCGGACCCGTACATGCACATCTTCCTGGACGCCGGCAACGGCAATGTGCTCGCGTTCTTCGAGCTGCCGACGTATCCGGAGATGGGCCGGGATCCGAACACCCCCGAGTGGGTGCAGCACATCGCGTTCCGCGTCAAGGACCGCGACGAACTGCTCGAGTATCGTCGACACCTCGAGGCCAACGGGGTCGAGGTGCTCGGTGTCACCGACCACGGCGCGTTCCATTCGATCTATTTCTTCGACCCGAACGGCCACCGTGTCGAACTCGCCTGCCCGGACCCCGAGGAGGCGAAGACGATCGAGCGGCTCGATGCCGTCAAGTGGCAGATGCTCGACGAATGGTCGAAGACCAAACGCGCGCCGAACCACGCCGCGTTCCTGCACGAGCGTGAATTCAAGCAATGATCGCGGCGCTCGACGACACCCACGATCCGGCGCTGACGAGCTGGGTGGCGTCGGCCAACGAGCCGGCCACCGACTTCCCGATCCAGAACCTGCCCTTCGGGCGCTTCCGTCGTCCGGGCGACAGCGACTGGCGGATCGGTGTCGCGATCGGTGACCAGGTGCTCGGCCTGAAGCAGGCCGGGCTGCTCGACCACGACGACATCACGCGGATCCTGAAGCTGACGCCGGCCGCGCGGCGCACGCTGCGCCATCTGATCAGCCGTTCACTCGCCGCCGATGCACCGCCGGCGTCCCGGGTGCACGAGGCGCTGATCGCGCAGTCGGCGGTCGAGCTCGGCCTGCCCTGCCCGATCCGCGACTACACCGACTTCTACACCGGCATCCATCACGCGCTGAGTGTCGGCCGCCTGTTCCGGCCGGACAATCCGCTGCTGCCGAACTACAAGTGGGTGCCGATCGGATATCACGGCCGGGCCTCGTCGATCCAGGTCAGTCCGGGCCGTTTCCGCCGCCCGCTCGGCCAGCAGGGCGGCGCGGCCGACAAGGCCCCGTCGTTCGGTCCGAGCGCGCGCCTGGACTATGAACTCGAACTCGGGTTGATCGTCGGCCAGCCGAACGACCCGGGTGAGCCGATCCCGATGGCCAGCGCCGAGGAGCACCTGTTCGGTGTCGTGCTGCTCAACGACTGGAGCGCACGCGACATCCAGGCCTGGGAGTATCAGCCGCTGGGGCCGTTCCTGGCGAAGAACTTCGCGACGACGATCTCGCCCTGGATCGTCACGATGGAGGCGCTGGCGCCGTTCCGGCGCCCGTTCACGCGACCCGCCGGTGATCCCGCGCCGTTGCCTTATCTGGATTCGGCGGACAACCGGGAACGCGGCGTGATCGAGATCGCGCTCGAGGTCCACCTGCAGACGGGCGCGATGCGTGATGCCGGTCATGCGGGCGACCTGCTCAGCCGCTCGAGTTATGCCGACGCCTACTGGACCGCCGCGCAACTGGTCACCCATCACACCTGCAACGGCTGCAACCTCGACAGCGGGGATCTGCTGGGCACCGGCACGTTGTCCGGCCCGCAGCCGGCACAGGGCGGCTCGCTGCTGGAACTGACCGCCGGCGGCCGCCAGGCATTGACGTTGTCCGACGGCCGGCAGCACACGTTCCTCGAGGACGGCGACACGGTGATCCTGCGCGCGCGCTGCGAACGGGCCGGCCGGCGCACGATCGGTTTCGGCGAATGCCGCGGCAGCGTGCTGCCGCCTCCGACGCTGCCCGGCTGATCCCGCGTTCTTGGAACGCGTTGTGCATGCAACCGCGATGTCGTCAATTTCGCGGGAGGCTGCACCATGCTGGACAGGACCACGACGAAGTTCTCGCACGTCAAGCCGGCGGACACACCCTGGCGCAGCGACGGGCTGCGCGACTTCTTCCTCTACAAGGACCTCGGCGTCGCCGACGCGACGCACGGAAAGGTGATCGCACACCTCGTGAAGGCGAACATGGCACCGGAGAAGGGCACCGGATGGCACCGGCACGAGGCGGAGTTCCAGATCGTGATCATGACCAAGGGTTGGGCCAGGTTCATGTACGAGGACCAGGTGGTGCTGGTCGAAGCCGGTGACTGTGTGCACCAGCGCCCCGGCATCGTGCACTACCTGTTCGACTATTCACCCGACATGGAGTACCTGGAGATCGTCTCCCCCGCGGATTTCAAGACGGTCGACGTCGCCCCCCTGTGCGACATCCCCGCCCCCACGCCGTGGGAGAAGGCGAAATGACCGGTCGTGGATCGGCGAGACGTCCGCTGCGCAAGGGCCGCGCCGCCAGAATCCGTTCAGAAGCGTCGCGAGCAGGCCCGAGTTGCGCGCGAGGAGCGCAAGCGTACGCGCAGTACGCTGAGCACCGGAACGCACAAATCGGGACGCGCAGTAGCTTCGGGACGGATTCTAGAAGTCCATGTCGAGTTCTTCGATTTCTTCCGGCTCGAGCCTGGCCGCCGCGACCCATTCCTTCATCTCCGGCATCGCCATGATCGTCCGGCAGTAGCCGGCGCAGGCGTCGTCCAGCTTGACGTCGTAGGTGAGGAACCGGGTCACGACCGGCGCGAACATCGCGTCGGCCATCGTCCGGTGGCGGCCGAACAGGAACGGGCCGCCATAGGCCGACAGGCACTCGCTCCAGATCTCGACCACCCGTTCGATGTCGGGCACCGCACCGTTCCAGATCTTGTGCTTCGGAAAATGGCCCTTGAGGTTCATCGGCAAGGACGAACGCAGGTTGGCGAAGCCGGAGTTCATCTCGCCGCAGATCGAGCGGCAGTGAGCACGGGCGAGTCGATCCGCCGGCAGCAGGCCGGCGTCCGGGCAGACCTCGTTCAGGTACTGGGCGATCGCCAGCGTGTTCCAGACCTTCGCGCCGTCGTGTGTCAGGCAGGGCACCAGGATCGAGGGAGCCAGCAGCAGCAACTCGCGCCGCGCATTGGCGTCGTCCGGGGGTACCATCACTTCCTGGACGTCCAATCCGGCGAACCGGCACAACAGCCAGCCCCGCAGCGACCAGGAGGAATAATTCTTGCTGCTGAGGGTCAGCGTCGCCCGGGTTGCGGCCGGACGGGATCGGGGGGCGGATCGGGCCGGAGCCTTCTTCGCCGCCGGCGCCTTCCGGGCTGCCGGGGTCTTCGGTCTGGCTCTGGTCACGGCGTTCATCGATCGCGCTCCTCGCGGGTGGTCGACAGGGAAGTGCAAGGGCTGTGCCAGCGCGTCGCGATCGTCACGCGGCCGACAACGCATGACGACCACCTGCCAGACGGCGGGCGGAGGGAGCGGACATGATGCTTTACCACACCTACCAGACACACGCGCAGATGATGTGGCCGATCCGGGCGCTGGCACGGATCGCGGTGCCGATGCTCGAGGAGTCGCGCCATCCGCTGTCGCAGGCACGCGGCGCGCGCCACCTGGCCGCGGCCTGCCGCGTGATCGAGATGGCGGAAGTCACCCATCACCGGCCGCCCTGGCGGATCGACGACGTGCGGGTCAAGGACGAGTTGGTGCCGGTCGAGGAGCAAGTCGTCCAGAGGACACCGTTCGCGACGCTGCTGCGTTTTCGCAAGGCGAGCGGCGCGGTCGAGCCGAAGGTGCTGGTGGTCGCACCGATGTCCGGCCACTTCGCGACACTGCTGCGTGATACGGTGCGAACGGCGCTGCAGGACCACGACGTCTACGTGACCGACTGGCACAACGTGCGTGACGTGCCGCTGGCCGAAGGGCCGTTCGGGCTGGACGAGTACACCCAACACGTGATCGATTTCCTGGCCGCGATGGGCCCGGGCGCCAACGTGATCGCGGTCTGTCAGCCCTGTGTGGCCTCGCTGGCCGCGGTCGCACTGATGGCCGAGGAGGATCACCCGGCGACACCGGCGTCGCTGACGCTGATGGCCGGACCGATCGACTGCCGGATCAACCCGACCGAAGTCAACCGGCTCGCGACCAGCAAACCGATCGAGTGGTTCAAGACGCGGCTGATCAGCAACGTGCCGTGGCGACACCGCGGCGCGGGTCGGCGTGTGTATCCGGGCGTGGTGCAGCTGTCGGCGTTCATCAACATGAACAAGGAACGCCATGTCCACGCGTTCAAGGAATACTACCGCCAGCTGGTCGACGACGAGTTCGACAAGGCCGAGATCACCCGCACCTTCTACGAGGAGTACATGGCGGTGGCCGACCTGTCGGCCGACTTCTACCTCGAGACGGTCAGCAAGGTGTTCCAGGAGTATTCGCTGCCGCGCGGCGAGCTGACGTACCGCGGGCGCAAGGTCGACCCGAAGGCGATCCGGCGCACCGCGCTGCTGACGGTCGAGGGTGAACGCGACGACATCTGTTCGATCGGCCAGACGCTCGCGGCGCAGGACCTCGCCTCCAGCCTGCGTGCCTACCTGCGCACCCACTACGTGCAGCCGAACGTCGGCCACTATGGCGTGTTCAGCGGCAAACGCTGGCAGACGCAGATCTACCCGATGGTCCGCGACGTGATCCATCTGTCGCAGTGACCCGGCCCGGATCGGTCGATCGGTCCGGATCGGTCAGTAGACCAGGCAACGCCAGCGCAGGTCCATCACGCGCGTGATGAACTGCACCGAGCCGCCGCGACCGCCGCACTCGGCGATCAGCGGCGTGTCGGCCAGACCATGGGCCTGGAGCGCATCGCTGCAGGCGAGGAACACCGCGCCGTGGCCGATGGCCTCGCGCATCGCGTCCAGCACCGTCTTGCCGGACTCGCCCGTGTGCAGCCGCTCGGCGACACCCGGTGCGAGCAGGTGCACGCTGCGCGCGGTGAAGTAGACCTCGACCGGCAGGTCGAACGCCGCCGCCGTCGCGGCGTGGAAGAACGGAGCGAACAGCCGGTGCGGCGCCTCCTCCGGCTCGCACGACCAGAGCAGGATCGCCAGGCCGCTGGCCTGCGCCGCGTCGGCCGCTGGTCGTGTCGGTTCGTCGCGCATCGATCCGCCGGTCACGGTGCCACCCTCAGGCATCGCGCAGGCCGGCCGCATGGCGAGCCATCGCCTCGTGCACGGCCTCACCGTGGGCGAGCGCACCGCGGTCGGCCGCGAAGTCGGCCAGCCGCAGTCGTGCGATCCAGCCGTCGCCGTACGGGTCGGCGTGGACCCGTTCGGGCTGCATCTCCAGCGTCCGGTTGATCTCGACGATCGTGCCGGTCACCGCGCTCTTGACCGAGACGATCGCCTTGGCCAGCTCGACCACCGCGACCGCCCGCCCCTGCAGGATCACGCTGCCGGCCGGCTTGGCGCGGCACATGTAGATCTCGCCCGACAGCTTGATGCCCAGGGCGGTGATGCCGACCGTGGCCGTGCCGTCGTCGTGCACGTCGGCCCAGACGTCGTGTTCGACCAGGTAGTACAGGTGGCCGGGGAAATCCGCCCGGGCTGGTGGCATCGGACTCATCGCGAAGCCTCCGATGGTGTCCGCCGGGGCGTCGCGGCCTCGGCGGACTGGATTGGCGGAGGGGAGTGGGAGTCGAACCCGCCCGGCGACGCATGGCGCCACCCACCGGGTTTGAAGCCCGGCCGCCCCACCAGGGACGTTTCCCCTCCAGATATCATCTCGGCAACCGCCCGGCTCATGCCGTGCTCGACGCGAACAGGGCGGTGTCGGTCCGCAACCGGTGCACGTCACCCACCCGGCGCAGCAGCCCGATACGGTCGAAGTATTCGAGCACCTGGATCGCCCGCTTGCGGCCCAGTCCGGTGGCGTCACGGAAACGCGCGGCGGTCACCTCGGCATCGTGCTGATCGGACACCGCACGCACGATCGCCGCCAGCTCGGCCATCACCGCGGACGGATAGTACAGGTCGCGCACCACCTGATGCAGATCGCCACGCTGGGCCATCCGGGCCAGCGCGGTGCGCATCGACGGTTCCGGCTCGGCGCAGTCGCGGGCGAGATCACGCACCCAGGCGCCCTCGAAGCGGGCCGCCGCCAGCCGCGGCGCGGCCTTCTGCGCGATCCGCTCGTCGGCGGCCGACAGGCGCACGCCATGATCCGGGCGATGCACGAGTGCACCGCGGACGACGAGTTCACCATCCTGCTGCAACCCGGCGAGCAGCCCTCGCCACAGCGGTTCCGGCAGCCGCGGCAGCGACAGGCGGCGAAGCCGCGCGGCATCGGGACCGAGTTCGTCCGGGTGCGACTGATGGAATCGTGACAGGCCTTCGAGCACCGTCGTGCGCGCACCCGCGAGCTGCGACTGGCCGATCGCCCAGTCGCCATAGGCGATGCCGCCGCGCTCGATGCCCGCCTGGAGCATCTCGCGCGGGCACCCCTGCGCGGCCGCGAAGCGGCGCAGATCGACACCCTGTGCGCTGACCGCGAGCAGCTGCTCGATGCGGCTCGACGGGTCGGGTGCACAGGCCGCCTGCAGTTCGGCCTGGCGCTGCACGGTCCGCCGGTAACGGACCGGGCCGAACGGATCGAGCACCCGGCCGCCGGCGATCGTCCG
The DNA here is from genome assembly GCA_902826305.1 of uncultured Burkholderiales bacterium. GTDB lineage: Bacteria > Pseudomonadota > Gammaproteobacteria > Burkholderiales > Burkholderiaceae_E > CADEEH01. The sequence continues at coordinate 29,862 of CADEEH010000035.1, read as the reverse complement.
CGTCGCGGACACGTCGCGCAACACGACACGATCCGAGTGCCACGCACCCACCGGCTGCCTGAGCACGAGCTGGACCCGGCCGCTCGCGCCCGGGGCAACCGACGGTCCGTCGAGGACCGCGACCGTGCCCGGCAGCGACGCGGTGCCCAGGTGCACCAGCACCGGGGCACCCGAGCGCAGCACCGTGCTCTCGCCCGGCCAGACGGCCAGTTCCGCATCGATCCGATCGGTGGACAATGCGGCCTGCGGCGCGACGATCCAGTGGCCACGCGAGATCCGTTCGCGCGCCACGCCACCCAGCGCGATCGCGCAGCGCTGCCCGGCACACGCCCGCTGCACCGCGCGGTTCTGGGCATGCAGGCTGCGCACCCTGACCTCGGTCATCGTCGGCGCGAGCAGCAGCGGATCACCAACAGTCACCGCACCGGCCCGGATGGTGCCGGTGACCACGGTGCCGAGGCCTTCGAGCGTGAAGACACGATCGATCGCCATCCGGAACAACTGTCCCGACCCGTCCTGCGGCCGATGGTGACGCGCCTGCTCGAACAGCAGCGTCTTCAATGCATCGACGCCGGCACCGTCGATCGCCGACACCGGCAGCACCGGGACCTCGGCCAGCGGCGTTCCCTCGAGCAGGGCACGGGTCTGTGCACACACGGCCTGGACCCGGTCCGGATCCGCGCGATCCACCTTGGTCACCACCGCCGCACCCCGCGTGATGCCGAGCAGCGACAACACGGCCAGGTGTTCGCGGGTCTGCGGCATCACGCCGTCGTCGGCGGCGACCAGCAGAAGACCGAAATCGATGCCGGTGGCGCCGGCCAGCATCGTGTGCACCAGCCGCTCGTGGCCGGGCACGTCGATGAAGCCGATACGTTCGTCGGCCCCGGGGAGGTCGAGGAACGCATAACCGAGATCGATGCTGATCCCGCGCCGTTTCTCCTCCGGCAGCCGATCGGTGTCGACCCCGGTCAATGCACGCACCAGGGTCGTCTTGCCGTGGTCGATATGGCCCGCGGTGCCGACGATCATCGCGCCTCCAGCGCGTCGCGCAGCGCGCCGAGCTGGTCGAGCAGCAACGCGGGCTCCTCGAGGCAGCGCAGATCGAGCAGCAAGCGGTCCTCGGCGATGCGGCCGATCACCGGACGAACCAGCGAGCGCAGGGCCGAGGCGAGTTCATCGAGTGCACGGCCCTGGCCGCGGCGCGCGGCCGGTGCGATCGCCAGCCCCGCCGAAGGCAGCCGTTCGATCGGCAACGAGCCCGATCCGATCTGCCCCATCAGCTCGACGATCTCGACCTCGAAACGCGGTTCGACGGCCTGCGCGACCGCGGGCTGAAGTTGTTCGGCGAGGGCGCGGATCGCGGCCGCCGGTCGCGACAGGTGGCGCAGCGTCGGCAGGTCACGCGCCAGGTGTTCGGGCTGCAGATACAGACGCAACGTGGCCTCGAGCGCGGCCATCGGCAGCTTGCCGATCCGCAGCGCCCGTTTCATCGGGAAACGTCGGATCCGGTCGATCACCTCGCGCCGGCCGACGATCATTCCCGCCTGCGGACCGCCGAGCAGCTTGTCGCCGCTGAAGGTGACGACATCGGCACCGGAGGCGACCATCGCCTGGACCATCGGTTCGGCCGGCAGGCCCCAACGGGTCAGGTCGACCAGCGACCCGCTGCCCAGGTCGACCGCCAGCGGCACGCCGCGTGCACGGGTGATCCCGGACAACGTCGTCTCGTCGACGGAAGCGGTGAATCCCTGGACCGCGTAGTTGCTGGTGTGCACCTTCATCACCAGCGCCGTCTGGTCACCGATCGCGCGTTCGTAGTCGTGTGGATGGGTCCGGTTGGTGGTGCCGACCTCGACCAGCGTCGCACCGGCACTGGCCATCACGTCCGGCATCCGGAACGCGCCGCCGATCTCGACCAGTTCGCCGCGCGAGACGATCACCTCGCGGCCGCGGGCAAGCGCCGCGATCGTCAGCAGCACCGCCGCCGCGTTGTTGTTGACCACCGTGGCCGCCTCGGCACCGGTCAGCGTCGTCAGCAGTTCCTCGACGATCGTGTCGCGGTCACCGCGGCCGCCCTGCGCCAGGTCGTATTCGAGGTTGTTCGGCGCACTCATCGTGGCGCCGATCTGCGCGAGTGCGGCGTCGGCGAGCAGCGCGCGGCCCAGGTTGGTGTGCAGCACGGTGCCGGTCAGGTTGAGCACCGCACGCATCCGGGGTGCGAGACGGGCGGCCACACGGGCCTGCAGTGCCTGCGCGCAGGCCGCCGGGTCGAGCGCGGCGGCATCGAGCTGCCCGGCCAGCGCGCGGGCGCGCATCGTGTCCAGCAGCGCCCTCGCCTCGCCGGCGACCAGCGTGTGGCCGTGTTCGGCGACGAGCGCGGCCGCCGACGCGGTGCGCAGCAGCCGATCCACGGAGGGCAGGTCTTTTGCGCTGGCCTTGGAACCGTGGACCACGGATTCGGCGGGCCGGGTGGTCATGGCGGTGGAACGCCCGAGGGCGGATCGGCCGCCGCGAATTGCAGCATCAGGTTGACGCCGTGGCGCTCGCGACCGTTGTCGACCAGCAGCAGGTCGAGCGGGAAGCTGGCCAGGTCGTCGGCGATCGGCTCGACCAGCGGATCGCGATCACCGTGCAGGATCTTCAGGTAGTGCCCGCAATCGTCGCAGGTCTCGGCCTGGATCGCCGACTTCGCCGCCCGGCTCTCGAGTTCCTCGTCCGCGTCGAGTGCGGCCAGCGATTCGTAGGCGATGCGATTGCCGGACAGGCAGTGCGGGCAACAGGCCCGGTCCAGGTGCCATTGCAACCCACACAGCGCGCAGTGCAGGTAACGCTGCCCGGCGACGCCCGCCTCGCTGCGGGTGACGCTGACCGTCGGCAGGCTGGCGCAGCAGGGACACACGGTACGGTCGGCGATCCGGCCGAACGAGGTCGTGCCGCTCGCCTGGTCGCGTTCGTGCACGATGAGCAGTGCATGGGTCCAGACGACCTGCAAAGCCGCCGCCACCAGCGGTGAGGCGGCGAGGTCGTCCTGCCCGACACGGCCGGCCAGCACCGCGTCGGCGAGCCGTTCGAGCGTCTCGTCGGATGCCGAACGAAGGCTCGTGAGCGCGGGCGCCGCGGCCGCGGGCGCCCGATCACCGATCGACTCGGCCAGCGAACGCAGCACGTCACGCCAGGCCGGCGGCCGCGACCAGTTCGCCGGCGCCAGCGGGGCCAGCCCCTTGGCCCTCGCCTCGACGAACGACCCGACATCGGGGATCGGCCATCCGTCCGCCCGTGTCAGCTGCGCCTGCTGCTCGTGGACCAGCGCGGCGACGAACTCCAGGAAGTCCTGCATCGGGTGCCGACGCGCGAGCTGGCGCAGGCGCATCTCCCGCTCGGCGAAGACCGTCGTTCGCGCCGGAAAGCGCAGGAACGGTGGTTCCGCGCCCGCGCTGGCCGCGATCTCCTCGGCGGTCATCACCCGCACGGTGGCGCTGGCCGTCATCGGACCGCCGCCATGAACCGTGCGGGCTGCTCGATCGTCGTCACCGGATCGGCGCTCGTGATCACTTGCCCTGCGTCATCTCGCGATGCCACAACGGGTGGTTGACCTTCGCCCATTCCTCGCTGACGGTGCCACGGGTCATCGCACGCACCGTGCCCTTGACCCAGATCGCCGCGTAGACGTGCACGATCGTCGCCACGATCAGCACCACGGCGGCCACCGCGTGCAGCAGCACCGCGATGCGCAGCGTGCCGATCGCGAAGCTCGGTGCGAAGTACGGCCGCCAGAACATGAGCCCTGTCACCAGCAGCACGATCAGGCTCAGCGCCATCAGCCAGAACACCGCCTTCTGCCCGAAGTTGTACTTGCCCACCGGCGGCAGATCGGCCTTGTTCCCGCGCAACATGTCGCCCATGTGCTGGCGCCACTCCCGGTCGGCCGCGGTGACGACATTCTCGCGCCAGAGCTTGAGGAACAGGCCCAGGAACGCGACGAACATCAGCACACCCAGGAACGGATGCAGGATCCGGGTCCACGGGCCGCCACCGAACAGGTTCGACAGGAAGAACAACGCCGGGTGGAAGAACGCCAGCCCCGACAACCCGGCCAGCACGAACATCAGCGCGATGAACCAGTGGTTCATCCGTTCCCCGTCCTTGTAGCGCTGGAGCATCCGGCTCATGAGGTCTTCTCCTTCTCCGACTCCGACTCCACCGGTCCCACCTTCATGTAGTGGAAGAATCCGGCCAGCACCGCGCCGATCATGCCGGCGACCGCCAGCGGCTTGGCGATCCCCTTCCACAACGAGACCAGCGGACTGATCGTCGGATTGGAGGGCAGGTCCTCCAGTTCGGGACGGTCGGCGTGTTTGAGCACGTACATCACATGGGTGCCGCCGACGCCGGCCGGGTTGTACAGCCCCGCGTTCTGGAAGCCGCGCTCCTTGAGCTCACCGACCCGTTTCTCCGCGTACGAGACCATCTCCGGCTTGGCGCCGAAGGTGATCGCGCCGGTCGGACAGGTCTTCACACACGCCGGTTCCAGGCCGACACCGACGCGGTCCGAGCACAACGTGCACTTGTACGCCTTGTTGTCCTTGGCGCTGATGCGCGGCACGTCGAACGGGCAGCCCTTGACGCAGTAGCCGCAGCCGATGCAGTTCTCGGAGATGAAGTCGACGATGCCGTTGCCGTACTTGACGATCGCACCCGGCGACGGACAGGCCTTCAGGCAGCCCGGATCCTCGCAGTGCATGCAGCCGTCCTTGCGGATCAGCCACTCGAGATTGCCCTCCTTGGGCTGCACCTCGAAGAACTTCATCACCGTCCAGGAACTCGGTGTCAGGTCGCTCGGATTGTCGTAGACGCCGATGTTCTGGCCGACGTCGTCGCGCAGGTCGTTCCAGTTCATGCACGCGACCTGGCAGGCCTTGCAGCCGATGCACTTGGACTCGTCGATCAGCTTGGCGACCTGGGGGGTCTGCCGCACCGAGGGGCTGGCGGTGGTGGTGGCGGAGCGGGCCGCCACGTCGAGTGATTGCAGACTGGCCATCGCTATCTCACACCTTCTCGATGTTGACGAGGAACGCCTTGAACTCCGGCGTCTGCGAATTCGCGTCGCCGACAAAAGGCGTCAGCGCGTTGGCCAGGTACCCGTTCTGTGTCACTCCCTTGAAGCCCCAGTGGATCGGTATGCCGACGTGATGCACCTTCCTGCCGTCGACATCCAGCGCCTGCATCCGCTTGGTGACGACACAGGCCGCGATCACCTCGCCGCGGTTGCTTCGCACCTTCACCTTGTCACCCTGCTTGATGCCTTTCTCGCGCGCCAGTTCCTCGCCGATCTCGACGAACGGCGCCGGCTGCACGATCGCATTGCTGCGCGAGTGCTTGGTCCAGAAGTGCAGGTGCTCGGTCAGCCGGTAGGTCGTGGCCGCATACGGGAAATCCGCCGCCTTGCCGAACGCTTCGAGGTCACCCTTGTAGACCCGCGCGGCCGGGTTGCTGACCGCCTTCGGATTGCTCGGGCACATCGGGTTGACCCCCAGCGGCGTCTCGAACGGCTCGTAGTGCTCGGGGAACGGCCCTTCGTTCATGCCGACCGCGTGCAGCCGCGCGACACCTTCCGGGTTCATGATGAACGCACCGACGTTCTGCTCGGGTGCCGCGTCCGGCCGCATGTCGGGGATGTCGGCCCCGCCGGCCCACGACGTGCCGCTCCAGGCCAGGTACTTGCGGCTGGGATCCCACGGCTTGCCATCCTTGTCGGCCGAGGCGCGGTTGTACAGGATCCGCCGGTTGGCCGGCCACGAATAGCCCCATCCCGGATACACCCCGAGGCCGGTCGGATCGGCCGTGTCGCGACGGGCGGTCAGGTTGCCCGCCTGTGTCCAGCACCCGGAGTAGATCCAGTTGCCACACGAGGTCGAGCCGTCGGCCTGCAGCAGCGCGAAGCCCGGCATCTGCTCGCCGGCCTTGACCAGCACCGCGCGCGGCGCATCCGGGTTCTTCGGATCGGGTGGTGCCAGCACGTCGGTGATCGCGCGGCCGTTGATCTCGCGCAACACCTCGGAGGCCTGCGGCACCTGCGCATTGATGTACGGCCAGGACAGCGCCGCGATCGGCTCGGGCAGCGTGCCGCCGTCCTTCGCGTACATCTCGCGCAGCTTGACGAACAGGCGCGCGATGATCTCCGAGTCGTTCTTCGACTCCCCGGGCGGATCGACCGCACGTTCCTTCCAGCTGAGCACCCGGCTCGAGTTGGTGAACGACCCGGCTTCCTCGGCGAAGCAGCTGGTCGGCAGGCGGAACACCTCGGTGGCGATCTTCGTCGGGTCGACGTCGTTCAGCGGCCCGAAGTTCTTCCAGAACTCGCTGGTTTCGGTCTCCAGCGGATCCATCACCACCAGGTATTTCAGCTTGGCCAGTCCGACGGAAAGTTTCTTCTTGTTCGGCACCGCCGCCAGCGGGTTGAAGCCCTGGCAGATGAAGCCGTTCATCCGGCCGTTGTGCATCCGCTCGAACATCGCCAGCACGTCGTACGCACCGTCGCGTTTCGGGATCCAGTCGTAGCCGAACTGGTTGTCCGCGGTGGCCGCGTTGCCGTAGTAGGCCTTCATCAGGCTGGTGTGCCACTTCGGGAAGTTCTGCGTGAACGCCATCTGGCCCGGACGCAGCGGCTTGCCGGTCCGCGCCGCCAGATAGGTGGCGCGATCGGCATCGGCTTCGGTGGGTGAACTCAGGTAGCCCGACAGCACCTCGGAATAGGCGCACATGTCGGTGATGCCCTGCACGTTCGCGTGGCCGCGCAGCGCGTTGACCCCGCCGCCCGGCCGGCCCATGTTGCCGAGCAGGAGCTGGATCATCGCCATCGTGCGGATGTTCTGCGAACCGACCGAGTGCTGCGTCCAGCCGAGTGCGTACAGGATCGTCATCACCTTGTCGCGTGCCGACGTCTCGCCGAGCATCTCGCAGATCTTCAGGAACTTGTCCTTCGGCGTACCGGTGATCTTGCTGACCAGCTCCGGCGTGTAGCGCGCGAAGTGCGCCTTCATCTGCTGGTAGACACACTGCGGATCCTGCAGCGTCGGATCGACCTTCACGAAGCCGTCGTCACCGACCTGGTAGCCCCAGCTCGCCTTGTTGTAGGTCCGCTTGGCTTCGTCGTAGCCGCTGAAGAAGCCGTTGTCGAACTTGTAGTCGGCCTTGACCAGGAAGGCCGCGTCGGTGTTCAGCTTGACGTAGTCCTCGTGGATCTTGCCGTTGGACAGCAGGTAGTTGATCACCCCGGCCAGGAACGCGATGTCGGTCCCGACGCGGATCGGCGCGTAGAAATCGGCGACCGCGGCCGAGCGCGTGAAACGCGGATCGACGACGATCAGCTTCGCCTTGCGTTGCTGCATCGCCTCGGTCACCCACTTGAAACCGCAGGGATGCGCCTCGGCGGCGTTGCCGCCCATGATCAGGACCAGATCCGTGTTCTTGATATCAGTCCACGAGTTGGTCATCGCTCCGCGACCGAATGTCGGGCCCAGACTGGACACCGTCGGTGCGTGTCAGATACGCGCTTGTGTATCGAGTGCGATCATCCCCAGGCCACGAGCGACCTTGACGCTCAGGTAGCCGGATTCGTTGGACGAGGCGCTGGACACCAGGAAGCCGGTGGTGTTCCAGCGGTTGACCGTGACGCCCTTGTCGTTGGTCTTGACCAGGTTGGCGTCGCGATCGGCCTTCATGTGCTTCGCGATACGGGTGACCGCGTCGTCCCAGGAGATGCGTTTCCACTCGCTCGAGCCGGGTTCGCGGACTTCCGGGTACTTGAGGCGATCGGGGCTCTGGATCATGTCCAGCACGCCGGCGCCCTTCGGGCACAACGTACCGCGGTTGACCGGGTGGTCCGGATCGCCCTCGACATGGATGATCGTCGACTTGACGTTCTTCGCCCTGTCGCCGAGCGAATACATCACCAGACCGCAGCTCACCGAGCAGTACGGACAGGTGCTGCGTGTCTCGGTTGTCCTGGCCAGCTTGAAGCTTCGTGTCTCGGCCAGCACCCCGGTGGGTGAGAAGCCGAGTGCCACCAGGCTGGTACCGACCAGCCCTGCTCCGCTGACCCGGAGGAATTGCCTCCGGTTCATTTCCATGGGTTGAGTCTCCTGCGAGCCGAGGCTCGTCTTGTTGATTGCCGCCGTACGCCGTCCAGCTCCGGCTCGAACGATTGTAGGGTGAAAACCCTATCGCGCACCAAGTCTATGCGACCGATGTCGTTTGCGTTACTCGAACAAACCCGGTGTTGCGACGCAACAGACGCGTCAGGCTCGAGTGACAGACGGGTGCAGAGTCACGCCGCCGCGCGCGCCCTGCGCCGGATCACCCACTTCTCGCACTCCATCGCGGCAAACACCAGCATCGGCGAGAGAGTTGCGATCGCCAGTTCCCGCAGCGACAACGGGCGGGTATCGAACACCGTGTTCATCGCGGGCAGGTAGATCACCGTGAGCTGCAGCAGCAGCGTGACGCCGACGGCCGCCGCCAGATGTCGATTGCCGAAGAGTCCGATCGACAGCAGTGAATGGCGGTCGGATCGGATCGCCAGCGCGGCCAGCAACTGGCAGGTGGTCAGCGTCGTGAAGGTCATCGTCTGCCATGCCGCGATATCGGCGGCGATCGCCCAGGCCTGCACACCGAGGGTGACCACGCCGATCGCCAGGCCGGTCCACAGCACCTGCCAGCCCAGCCCGCGGGCGAACACCCCCTCGTCGGTACGTCGCGGGGGACGTTGCATCAGGTCGGGTTCGCCAGGTTCGACCGCCAGCGCGAGCCCGGGCAGCCCGTCGGTCACCAGGTTGATCCACAGGATGTGGATCGGCAACAGCGGCAGCGGCAGCCCGAGCAGCGGCGCCAGCAGGATGGCCGTGATCTCGCCGACATTGCCGGCCAGCACGTAGCGGACGAACTTGCGGATGTTGTCGTAGATCCGCCGGCCCTCTCGAACCGCGGCGACGATCGTGGCGAAGTTGTCGTCGAGCAGGATCATCGACGAGGCTTCACGCGTGACGTCGGTGCCGATGCGGCCCATCGCGACGCCGATCTCCGCGCGTCGCAGCGCCGGCGCGTCGTTGACGCCATCACCGGTCATCGCGACGAATTCGCCGCGTTCCTGCAACGCGGCGACGATCCGGATCTTCTGCGCCGGGTCGACCCGGGCGTAGACCCGCACGTCGCGCACGATCCTCGCGAACGCGGCGTCGTCGAGCCGGGCGAGTTCGGCACCAGTCAAGGTCCGATCGCCCTCGCGCAGGATGCCGAGTCGGCGCGCGATCGCCTGCGCGGTCGCCGGATGATCGCCGGTCACCATCGTCGGGGTGATGCCGGCGTCGCGGCACTGGCGGACGGCCTCGCCGGCCTCGGGCCGGGGCGGGTCGATCATCGCGACCAGGCCGAGCAGCGTCAATCCGGATTCGAGGTATCCACTTTCCATCGGCGCCGGTTGCGCCGGCCAGCGACGCCACGCGACGGCGATCACCCGCAGGCCATCACCCGCAAGCCGTTCGGCGGTCTCGAGCGCGGACGTGACGTCCGGCGCGACACCCGCGATCACCTCGCACCGTGGGATCACACTTTCCGGCGCCCCTTTGGTGAACGCGGCCAGCGCATCGCCGTCCCGGTGCAGGGTCGTCATCATCTTGCGATCCGAGTCGAACGGCAACTCGGCGACCCGCGGCATCTCGCGGGAGATCGTGCCGGTGTCGATCCCGGCATCAACCGCCGCGCGCAGCAGCGCGACCTCGGTGGGGTCGCCGGCACCGTCACCGGCCTGATCGAGCGACGCGTCGTTGACGAGCGCCAGCGCCATCAGCAGACGGCGCGCCGGTTCATGCCGGCCATCGACCCGTTCGACCGGTGCCCCCGACCCGGGAAGCCAGAACCGTTCGACCCGCATCCGGTTCTGTGTCAGCGTGCCGGTCTTGTCCGAACAGATCACCGTCACCGAACCGAGGGCCTCGACCGCCGGCAGGCGACGGATCAGCGCGTTGTGCGCGACCATCGCGTGGGCCCCCAGTGCCAGTGAGATCGTCACCACCGCCGGCAACGCCTCCGGAATCGCGGCGACGGCGAGGCTGACCGCGGTCAGGAACATCAGCGCGAACGATTCGCCGCGCAGCATCCCGAGCACGAAGACCAGGACACAGATCGCCAGCGCGGCCAGCGCGAGCTTGCGGCCGACGTCGGCCAGACGCTTCTGCAGCGGCGTCTGGACCACGGGCGCATTCGACAGCAGGCTCGCGATGCGTCCGAGTTCGGTCCCCATGCCGGTGGCGACGACCAGACCGCGGCCCCGTCCGTAGGCGACGATGGTCCCCTTGTACGCCATGTTGATCCGGTCACCCAGCGCCAGATCTTCGCCCGCCTGCGCGGCGATCCATTTGTCGACCGGGATCGATTCGCCGGTGAGCGCGGCCTCCTCGACCCGCAGCATCATCGACTCGACCAGCCTGAGATCGGCCGGCACCAGGTTGCCCGCCTCCAGCAGCACGAGGTCACCGGGCACCAGGTCGGCGGCCGGGAGGTCGAGCGCGTGCCCTTCGCGCAGCACACGGGCGGTCGCGCCGGCCAGTCGCTTCAATGCCGCCATCGCGCGCTCGGCGCGATACTCCTGGACGAACCCGAGCACACCATTGAGCACGACGATGATCGCGATGACCACCGTGTCGAGCAACTCGCCGATCAGGCCGGAGACCACGGCGGCGATCAGCAGCACGACGATCATGAAGTCGGTGAACTGTCCGGCGAACATCGACCAGGGTGAACGATGCGTGGCCTCGCCGATCTGGTTCGGGCCGACGCGGGCCAGCCGCGCGGCGGCCTCGGCCTGCGACAGGCCCGCAGCGGCATCGACACCGAGGCGATCGGCGACGGCCTCGGTGCCGAGGCCGTGCCAGACCGGATCACTCACGGCGTCTGGCCCGGCTCCGGCCGTGCGGCGGCTCGATCCGGCGGCATGTGTACCAGCACACCTTCCAGCCCGTCGGAGGCGACGCGCCACGGTGCACGCGTGATCATCGCCTTCGTGTCCGCGTAGCCGGCCGACCAGCGGGCCTCGATGCCCTCCGTGCTGAAGTCGATGTCCTTCGTGTGGTCCTCGCCGTCGAGCCGCGGCGCGAGCAGTCGGACCACGTGCATCACCGTGCCGCAGCCCCAGGCGGCGAGTTCACGCACGTCGCGTTCGGACTGCCGCGACGCCGGCATCTGCCGCACCAGTTCGCGGATCACGTGGCGCAGCCTGTGGATCTGTTTCTGCCGCTCGATGTGGCTCTCGTCGCGGCTCGCGTACTGGATGTCCTTGTGCCGGCCGAGCACGTCCCAGATCGACTCGGGTGCCGGTCCCTGCGCGTGCCAGACATTGACCGCGAAGATCACCGAGTCGCGGCGTGGCCGGTCGTCGAACACCGCCTCGATCGGTGTGTTCGAATAGACGCCGCCATCCCAGTACCAGTCGTCGCCGATGCGCACCGCCGGAAAACCGGGCGGCAGCGCGCCGGACGCCAGGACATGCTCGAGCCCCAGCGGCTCGTCGCGGCTGTCGAAGTAGCGCATGCCACCTCCGCGCACGCTGACCGCGCCGACGGTCATCCGCACCTCGCCGTCGTTGAAGCGACGGGGCTCGACCAGCTCGAGCAGCGTCGCGTGCAACGCGGCCGTCGAGTAGTACGCGGCGGCCTCCGGTCCGAGTGGCGCCTTGACCCCGAGCAGCGCACGCGGATTCGGCGCGAAGAACCCGGGAATGCCCAGGCTCAGCGTCGCCAGGTTGCCGAGCGCGCTGCCGAATCCGTCACCGGCGAACGGCAGCATCGGCTGCGGACGCGCCAGACGATCCCAGAAGGAGCGCAAGCGCTCGAGACGAAGCGCCGGGGCATTGCCGGCGATCAGCGCGGCATTGATCGCACCGATCGAGGTGCCGATCACCCAGTCCGGGGTGATGCCGGCTTCGTGCAGTGCCTGATAGACACCACCCTGGTACGCGCCGAGTGCGCCGCCACCCTGCAACACCAGCACGACCTGTCCCGGCAACCCGCTGCCACGGGCAGCCCTCGTGTCACCGGGCTGCCCGGCCTGCTGCTTCTTCATGCGACCTCCCTCGCGCTGTGTCGACCCGAACTCATCGTCGTGCGCCGCTCTCGACTCCGGTCCTCAATCCCGGGGACAGCCACCAGCGCTGAGTGGCGGCGAATCCGCCTTCGATCGCCAGCGCCATCGCCGCCGCCGGCAGTGCACCGGCGACGAGCATCGTATGGTCGTTCAGTGCCAGCCCGGTGACGATCCGTTCGCCGAAGCCTCCGGCGCCGATGAACGCGGCGATGGTTGCGGTGCCGACGCCGATGACCGCCGAGGTCCGCACACCGGCGACGATCGTCGGCGTGGCCATCGGCAACTCGATGCTGTACAGCACCGCGCGCGGACGAAGGCCGAGCGACCGCGCCGCATCGCTGATGCCGCGGGGCACCTGCATCAGGCCGGTGTGGGTGTTGCGCACGATCGGCAGCAGGGCGTACAGCGACAGCGCGATGAACGCCGGCAGCGCACCGATGCGGCCGGTGAGCGGGATCAGGAACGCCAGCATCGCGAGCGCGGGGATCGTCTGCACGAGGCCGGTGATGCCGAGGATCACGCCGCCGGCGGCCGGCCTGCGCACGGCGAGGATGCCGAGCGGCACACCGATCGCGATGCTGGCGGCCAACGATCCGAACACCAGCATCAGGTGCTGCGCGGTCAGGCGCCCCAGATCCGGCGCGAACAACCGGGACAACCAGCCCGCCCGGTCGTTCGAAGACGGTGTCGTGGCGTCACCGGCCTGGCCCCCGGCGTCGAATCGCGCGGCGATGGTCGCGAAGTCCTGGCCCTCGAGTTCGGCCGCCGCGTTCATCCGGCGCATCCGCTTCAGGTCGATCCGGTTCTGCAGCGTCTGCAACGCCCGCCACTGGGCTGGCAGCCGCTGCGGCAGGTCGGCGCGGTGCAGCAGGACCGCGTCGTAGCGGGGAAAGTAGCCGGCGTCGTCGGTGAGCACGACGAGGTCGAGCGACTCGATCCGCGCATCGGTCGTGTAGACGTCGATCACGTCGACCTGCCGTCCGGCGATCGCTTCATAGGCGATCGCATGATCGATGCCTTGCGGCGTCGCCTGCGGCAGGTCATAGGCACGGCGAAGGCCCGGCCAGCCATCGGCCCGGCCGAGGAATTCCGGCGACAGCCCCAGGCGCAGTCCTGACTGATCACGCAACTGCGACAGGCGCTCGATGCCGCGACGGCGGGCTTCGTCGCCGCGCATCGCCAACGCGTACGCGTTGTCGAAACCGAGCGGCACCGAGGCCGCCAGCCCGAGCGCTGCGAGCCGCCGGTTCATGTCGTCCAGCGACGGCACGTGATCGAGTTGCAGGATCTCGCGCGCGATCGTGCCGGTGTATTCCGGGTAGAGGTCGATCCGGCCGGCCGCAAGCGCCGCCACCACGATCGCGGTGTTGCCCAGCCCGCGCTGATGCGTGGCCTCCCCGGCGCCGCCGGCGCGCACGGTCCGCACGACGATCTCGCCGAGGATGTACGACTCGGTGAAACGCTTCGATCCGACCTGCAGCGTAGCCGCGACCGCGGTGCCGGCCGCAAGGCTGAAGACCAGCGCGACCAGGCCGCGTCCGCGGCACCATCGGCGACGGCCTGCGAAGCGAAACGGGTGCATGGGGTCCACCCTAACACTTTCGGGTGAATGTCGATCGGGGTATCCAGGCGCTGCGATCAGGCGGATGCTCTTCGTCGCGTGCGGTCGAACCGGGTTGCGGCGAGGGTGCACGATCATTCGATCGCAACACATCGCGATGTGTTGCAATAGCCCGGATAGCCCGCACCGGCCAGCGCCCGACGCAGGCAGCGCATGGCCCCGCGAACGATCCGCGAGATCGGACCTCCCATCCCATCCCCGCCCATGGCCGAATCCCTGTCGATTCCGATCGAAACGTTGATCCTTCAACTCGGCCTGCGTCCTGAGTCCGATCGAGCCGACGGCAACACGCCGCGCGGCCCGCTCGCCGACCGTGCCCATTGTGACGTGCTGATCGTCGGTTCAGGGTATGGCGGCGCGATCGCCGCGGCGCGCTTCGCCGGTGCCCGCGACCGGCAAGGTGAGCCATTGCGTGTGTTGCTGCTCGAGCGGGGTCGCGAGTATGCACCTGGAGACTTCCCCGAATCACTCGGCGATTTGCCCGGGCACATCGGCATCCTGGGCGAAGGATCGGACCGCACCGCCGGTTACCACGACGGCCTGTTCGACCTGCGTCTCGGTGCCGGCCAGTCGATCCTCGTCGGCAACGGACTCGGCGGTGGTTCCCTGATCAATGCCGGGGTCGCCTTGCGTCCCTCGGCCGCGGTGCTGTCGGACCCGGCGTGGCCGCAGCGGCTGCGCGCCGATGCGCACGGCCTGGCCGAAGCGTTCGATCGGGTCACCGCGCTGCTCGGCGCCACGTCATCGCCGGACCACCCACCGTCGTCGAAATATGATGCCCTCGCGAGGGTCGCCACGGCGCTCGGCGTCCCGTGCCAGGCCGCACCGATCACGGTGCAGCGGTCCCCGGGCCTGAATCCGTCCGGTGTCGTCCAGCCGGCCTGCACGTCCTGCGGTCAATGCGTGACCGGCTGCAATGTCGGCGCGAAGCGCACGTTGTCGAGCACCGCGCTGCCGCTGGCCTCGCAACGCGGCGCGGTGTTGTGCACCGGTGCGACGGTGCTGACGGTCTCTGCGCGCACCGCGGGCGCGGCGCGCTGGGTCGTGCGATTCCGGCGCACCGCTTCCGAACGCACGCCGATGATCGAGGAGGTGTTCACGCTGAACGCGCGCGTGGTCGTGCTGGCCGCCGGCACGCTCGGCTCCTGCGAGATCCTGCTGCGCTCCGACCGCGCCGGCCTGCTGTCCTGTTCCGAGATGCTCGGGCGCCGCTTCGGCGGCAATGGCGACGTGATCGCCGCGACCTACGGCCAGGCGCGCCCGGTGCACGCGGTCGCCCGTGGGGCCTCCGACGCACCGCCGGTTGCCGTCGGGCCGACGATCACCGGCTGGCTGCGCCTGCTCGACCCCGAAGGCCGGACGCTGACGATCGAGGACGGCGCGATTCCCTGGTCACTCGCCCGCTTCTTCGGCGAGATCGTCACCACCGGATCGCTGCTTCGGCGTTTCACCGACGATCGGCTCAGCACCTGGTCACACACCCGTCCGGAGGTCGACCCCGCCGCCGTACATCCCGACGCGATCGATCGCAGCCAGGTGTTCCTGATGATGCGAAGCGGCTCGGCCAGTGGTGTGCTCGACCTGATCTCGCGCGATTCACCCTGCGTTGCCGACCCGGCCAGCCTGCGCGAACTGGATCGGCGACGGATCGCGGTTGCGCTGCGTTGCGCCCATGACGGCCGGACGGCGACCGTGGTCGACCGGCTGCTGGCCGGACTCGAGACGCCGGAGGTGTCACCGACCGATGCGTTCGACGGCGGCCAGTACCTGGCCAATCCGCTGTGGCGGGCGTTGCCCGCCGGTTTTGATGAACTGCCGGGCCTGGCCGCCGCTCCCGGGGCCTTGTTCACCGTGCATCCGCTCGGTGGTTGTGTGATGGCCGACGACGCCGGTGCCGGGGTCGTCGACGATGCCGGTGCGGTGTTCGATGCGGACGACGATCGCCGCGACCACGTCCATCGCGGGCTGTACGTGCTCGACGGTTCGATCGTGCCGATGGCGCTCGGAAGCAACCCGCTGCTGACGATCGCCGCCCTCGCCTGGCGTGGCTGCACGAAGATCGCCGAACGCGAGGGCTGGCACGCACTCGACGGTGCCGGACCCGCATGGCGCCCGGCCCTGCCGCGTTGGCCGCAGATGCTCAACCAGGCCGCCGCGCTGGGCAGCGGCGCGGCAAGGACCGGCGCAGCCGACGAGGGGACCGGTGCGCCACCCCGCACGGTGGCGATCGACATCGAGGAGCGGCTGACCAGTGTCGTCGATCCGGTGCCCGCACCGCTGCGTCCGGTGCTCGGCCACGAGTGTGCGCTGCTGGTGCTGCGGGTCGTGATCCGGATCGACGATGTCGACGAGTGGCTCGCCGACACCGGTCGCGAGTTGCCTGCGCGCTGTGAACTGCTCGGGTGTGCGCTCGACGCCGACCGACGCCGGCGGATCAACGATTCGACGACCGCCGTCGGTGAGCGCGACGATCTGATCGCACTGGCCAAGGGATGGGGTTCGGTGCGGCTGCTGCGGCGGGACCCCTCGTCACACGCTGCCGGTGAGGACCTGCGCCGACTGCGCGCACTCGCCGCATTCCTCGGCCGCCGGGGCCCCGAACTTCCGCGGATGCTGTTCAGGCGCGGCCAGGAGCGCGGTGCGGGCGACATCATCGCCGGCTTCTGGCGTGTGGCGGGTGTCCACGCGCTGTCGCGGACGATGGACTACACACTCGACCTGTATCCGGCGACAGGACAACTGCCCTGGGGAATGATGCGGCTGGCCGGTCGCAAGCAGATCGGGTACGCGCCGGGCCGCGGCGATCCCTGGACCGCGCTGAGCAGGCTGCCGTCGTCGCTGGTCGCGATCGCCGGGGCCGCGAGCCGGACACCCGAGCGGGCGATCGGCATCGACTGGACGGTCGATCTCGCCGACATGAGCCAGCGTTTCTTCGCCCAGGTCCGCCGCAGCCCCGATACCGCCGAGTCCGCCGGCGCGATGATCTCGCTGGGATCGATGTTCGCCCGCAGCCTGCTGGCGGCGCACTTCTGGAGCTTCGCCGGTCTCGACTACCCGAACAAGCCGATCACCCGCGTGTCGTCGCTTGCCGGGCCGCAACGGCTCGGCCATCGGCGCATCGCGCCGCAGCTGACCTACTTCAGCGCCCCGCTGCGCGCCGGCAGCGCGCCGAGGATCGAATTGCGACTGACGCGTTTCGCCCGCCTGCGCGCCGAGCCGGTGCTCCTGGTGCACGGACTGGCGCACAGTTCCCGCCTGTTCCATACACGGACCGTGCGTCCGAACCTGGTCGAGAGCCTGCTCGAGGCGGGTTTCGACGTCTGGCTGCTCGACCATCGTCTGAGCATCGACCTGCCCTTCGCGTCGTACCTGCCCGGCGACATGGACACGATCGCCCGCTTCGACATCGCGCAGGCGGTGGACATCGTCCACCAGAGCACCGGTCAGCCGGTGCATCTGGTCGCACACTGCGTCGGTGCGGCGGCGGCCGCGATGTCGGTGCTCGGCGGGCATTGCCATGTCGGCGGCGCGGCCGCCGGCGGGCCGAGCAAGCTGCGATCGATCGTGATGCACGCCTTCACACCCTGGGTCGAACCGTCGATCCCGAACCGGATTCGCGCCAACCTCGCCGGTTACGTCAAGGACCTGCTGCGGATACCGGGGTTCCCGGCGGTGCTGCCGGACGCACCGCGCGCCTACGACCAGCTGATCGACCGGTTCGCCTCGTCGCTGCCGCTGGCTCGCGGCGCCGACCAGCACGTGCGCAACCGGTCGCGCCGGGCACGCGAGATCCGCAACCGCATGACGCTGTTCTACGGCACCGAGTACACCCATGACAACCTGTCGCCGGCGACCCACCGCGACATCGTCGACTTCTCCGGCTTCGGCAACCTCGCCGCATTCCGGCAGATCCACCAGTGCGCACGCCAGGGTCGCCTGGTCGACCGCCACGGTCGCGACGTCTACCTGGACGCGTCGCGATTCGAACGCTTCTGGCCGATGCCGACGCTGTTCTGCGCCGGGATCGACAACCGGGTCTTCTCGCACCTGGGCGCACGGCGCTCGGCGCGCAATCTCGAACACATCCGTTCGCGAAGCGACGGCGGCGCACACTGGGGGGTCTACCTGTTCGAACCCCCCGGCACCGGCCACCTCGACTTCATGATGGGACGGCACGCCGCATCCCGGCCGACACCGCCGGACTCGATCCACGCGACCCTCGCACGTTTCCTGCACGATCCCGCTTCGATCGCCGGCCATCCGGACGTGCTTCACGGCCGGGCGCTCGAGGCATTGCCGGTCGCCGCCGATCCGGCCTGTCCCGCGCTGCGCGTGGGGCCGGTGCTGCGGGGCGCCCGCCCCCGCGGACGAGGCGCGGTCGAGATCGACATCTGGCTGGAGCTCGACGATCGGGCGCCGTTGGCCCCGGCGATCGAGTTCGTGCGCCAGCGCGACCAGTGTGTGCTCGAGCCGGTCCGGCTGCAGCGCATGTCGGCGACCTATGGTCGTTACCTGCGGGCGCGTGTCCTGCTGACCGAATTCGACGACCTGGTCGTCCGCCTGCGTTATCGCGGCGTTCGCGACGGCGCCGACGAACTTCGGGATCACCGGCTGAACCTGACCGGCCTTGCCTGGTTTCGACGCCTGTGGGCCGACGACCCGGAGCCGGGTGCCTCGTTCGCCGTCGGCTCCTGCCTGCACGGCGGCGCGCCGTTCGAGCGCGACCTGGCCGATGGCGCGTTCGCGCTGATGCGCCGGCATCTGCGCGCCGGCCGCGATGGCCCGCCGCTCGATCACCTGCTGCTGGTCGGCGACCAGATCTACGCCGACGCGACCGCCGGGGTGTTCGGCGACGGCCAGGACGACCTGGCCCGGTATGTCGAGCGTTATCGCAGGGCATTCTCGCAGCCGTCGTTCGCCTCGATCCTCGGCCAGGTGCCGACCCACTTCGCACTCGATGACCACGAGTTCGTCAACAACTGGCCGGGACAGGCACCTCCGGGCCATCCGCTGTGGCGCAACGACGGGTATCAGCGCGACATCGCGCAGTTCCGGCGCGCGCGCCGGTACGCGGTCGCCTACCAGGGGACCGCGCTGCCGTCGCGCGCACCGGATCTCGACCGCCAGGTCTTCTGGCAGGACTTCGTCAGCGGCGGCTGTCCGTTCTTCGTGATGGACACCCGGACCGAACGGACACTTCGCAGCGGCGGCGAGCCGCCCGCGTCCTGGTCGATGATCGGCGATGCACAGCGCGACGCGTTCGAATCCTGGGTGCGGCGCTGGGCCGGCCATCCGGTGCCGCTGTTCGTCGTCGCCGGCTCCCCGCTGGTGCCGATCGCGCTCGAGCTGTACGAACATCCGGAGCTGGCGATCAATGCCGACGGCTGGATGGGGTATCCGGCCGACGTCGAGTGGTTCGCGCGCCAGGTGCTGGCGCTGCCCGGCCGCTTCGTGCTGATCGCCGGTGACCTGCACCTCAGTGCGGCCGCGGAGATGACGTTCCGTTGCGCCGAGCGCGCGGGCTCGGCGGTGGCCATCGTCGCCTCGGGACTTTTCTCGCCGTGGCCGTTCGCGAACGCCGATCCGGCGTCATTCGCCTGGCGGCCCGCCCGGGGACTTCGCCTGCCGGGTACGACGACGAGCTGCGACTACCGCGCGACGTTGCTGTCGACACAGCCGCGCCAGTTCACGCGGATCGACGCCCGGCCGCTCGGTGTCGCCGGCGAGCCGCCCGCTGGGGCCACGGCCGGACCGTTGCGGCGCGCCGCCGGCAGGACGACGCGGGCCGAAAAGGCGGACGCGTCGCTGCGCGAGCAGTGCAGCGTGCGCTGGTCGACGCGGTCGATCACCGGCTGGGAGATCGGCGTGCGGACCTTCAGCGCGCCGATGGCGCCCGAACCCGACCGCGGCACGACCCGCGAGCCGGTCGAGGCAGGCGACGACGCGGACCACACGACACAGACGTCACCCTCGCGACAGAACGAGATCTGACGACACCCGACCCCCGGCCTCGCCAGGCACGTATCCTATGGCGGCCCGATCGTCGGGCGGAGGTGTTCCGGATGGACAACGCAGAAGTCGATCTCTTCGTCATCGGCGGCGGATCGGGCGGCGTGCGCGCGGCGCGGATCGCGTCCGGCCATGGGGCGCGGGTCGCCATCGCCGAACAGTCGCGCTACGGTGGCACCTGTGTGATCCGCGGCTGCGTGCCGAAGAAACTGTTCGTGATCGCGAGCCGGTTCCGGGATGCGTTCGACGAAGCCGAGGGATTCGGATGGCGCGTCGAGGCCCACTTCGACTGGCCGACGCTACGCGCGGCCAAGGACCGCGAGGTGGGCCGGCTCGAAGCGATCTATCGCCGCAACCTGCAGGCCAGCGGGGTCGAGGTGATCGACGCGCGCGCGGTGCTCGAGGACGAGACCACCGTCCACCTGCCGGCATCCGATCGGCGCGTGCGAGCGCGGCACATTCTGATCGCCACCGGCGGACGACCGGTCAAGCCCGCCTATCCCGGTGCCGAGCTGGCGTGCACGTCGGACGATCTGTTCGACATGCCGGAACTGCCGTCGTCGATGCTGATCGAAGGCGGCGGGTTCATCGCAGTCGAGTTCGGCTGCCTGATGCAGCGGCTCGGCGTCAGGGTCACCCTCGTCTACCGGGGCGACCGGATCCTGCGCGGCTTCGACGACGATCTGCGCCAGCACGTGGCCGAGGCGATGACCCGCGATGGCATCGACATCGTGACCAGCGACACGGTGCGCGCGATCGAAGCCGACGGCGCCGGGTTGACCGTGCACCTGGCCGGCGGCACGACCCGACACGTCGACCGTGTGCTGGCCGCCACCGGTCGTGCGCCGAACGTCGACGGCCTGGGCCTGGAGCGCGCCGGCGTGGCGACCGGGCCGCGCGGCGCGATCCGGGTCGGCCCGGATTCGAGCACCAGCCGATCGACCGTGTGGGCGGTCGGTGATGTCACCGATCGCCTGGCCTTGACGCCGGTCGCGATCCGCGAAGGTCATGCCTTCGCCGACACGGTCTTCGGCCAGCGCCCCTGGATCTGCGATCACGAGAACGTCCCGGCCGCGGTCTTCGGCACGCCGGAGATCGGCACCGTCGGTCTCACGGAACAGGCGGCGCGCGCGCGTCACGGCGAGATCGATGTCTACCGGACCCGCTTTCGGCCGATGAGCAACGTGCTCGCACGCGTGCCGGCACCGATGCTGATGAAGCTGGTGGTCGCACGGGCGACGCAGGTGGTGGTCGGCGTGCACCTGTGCGGACCCGACGCCGCCGAGATGATCCAGCTCGCCGGCATCGCGGTCAACGCCGGGCTGACCAAGATGCAGTTCGACCGCACGGTCGCCGTGCATCCGACCGCGGCCGAGGAGCTGGTGACGTTGCGCACACCGTCGTGAACGTCGCGCCGTATCGACACTGGCCTACCCCAGTCCCCGATGAACTGTTAATGTCGGCCTGCGGGAGATCCAAACGACGATGTCATCGGCTCGATTCGACTACAAGGCGATCAGCGAGCACTACGACCAACCCGATCTCGAGAAGCGAATCCTTCAGGCACTGCTCGACTCGGGCGCTGACCTCGATGCGCTGCGTGCCGAGGACCTGGCGCCGATCGACCAGTTCCACAGTCGCGGCAAGTCGGCGACCCTCGAGCTCGCGCATCGCGCGCGGATCGCCGAAGGCATGGAGGTGCTCGACGTGGGCGGCGGGATCGGCGGCGCGGCGCGTGCGCTGGCGTCGACCTTCGGCTGCCGCGTCGTCGTCCTCGACCTGACCGAGAGTTATTGCCGGGTCGGCACCGCGCTGACCGCACGCGTCGATCTGGACGACAAGGTCCGCTTCGAACAGGGCAACGCGCTGGAGATGTCGTTCGCCGATCGCCGCTTCGACCTGGTCTGGCTGCAACACGCGACGATGAACATCGCGGACAAGGACCGGCTGTTCGCCGAGGTGTCGCGCGTGCTGCGCCCGGGCGGCCGGCTGGCGCTGCACGAGATCACCGCGGGACCGGTCGAACCGATCCATCTGCCGGTGCCCTGGGCACGGATGGCCGGGCTCAGCCACCTGCTGTCGCCTTCGGCGATGCATCGGGCGATCCTCGGCGCCGGCTTCGTCAACCTGGACTGGGTCGACGAGACGACGGCGGTCACGCGCTGGTTCCGGGACCGGGTGGCCGCGATCAGGAACGGGCCGATGCCCGCGCTGGGGCTTCACCTGCTGCTCGGCCAGTCGTTCGGGGCGATGTTCTCGAACCAGCTGCGCAATCTCGCCGAGAACAGGATCCGCGTGGTCCAGGGTGTGTTCACACGGCCCTGACCCGCGCCACAGCCGCGCCGTTCTCAGAGCTGGAACGCGACCGCGCGGACGATCCCTTCGAACACGTCGCGCCACCAGGGCGGACGGCTCGGTCGATACGCGGCCGAGCGCTCGGCGAGCTGCTCGGTCCAACGCGCCAGCCAGCCGATCTCGGCCGCGCCGTAGAACGCGGTCGTCAGTTCGTAGTTCAGGAACAGGCTGCGCCCGTCGATGTTGACCGAACCACACAAGGCGAGCGCCTCGTCGACCACCATCACCTTGCCGTGGATCATCCCTGCGTGCAACCGGATCGACGCCCCGGCCTCGGCGAGCATGCGCAGGCCGCGCTCGCGCGCCCAGTCGGCGGTCAGGTGGTTCGACCGGCGCGGCAGCACCAGCGTGACCTGCACACCCCGCCGGGCGGCGATGCACCAGGCCGACAGCAGCGCGTCGTCGGGAACGAAATACGGCGTCACGGCGAGCAACCGACGCTCGGCGCGATACGCGGCGGCAAGCATCAGCGAGTAGACCGTGTCGTCCGAGTGATCGGGTCCGCTGGGCACCAGTTGCGCGAGCGCACCCGGCCCGGGTTCGAGCGCGGGCCCGACCACCGTATCGGCACCGCTGATCCGACCGCTCGCCGCCTGCCAGTCGCGCTCGAACAGCGTGGTGCCCCGGGCGGCCAGTGCTCCCGTGGTGACCACGCTCAGGTCGATCCATCCCGGCTTTCCGGTCGGGTCGATGAAATATTCGTCGGCGAGGTTGCGACCGCCGCCCCACATCGTCGAGCCGTCGATGATCACCAGCTTGCGGTGGTTGCGCAGGTTGATCCGGCCGCGCAGCGGATTGTGCAGCAACGGCATGAACCAGCGCACCTGGGCGCCGGCGGTGCGCAGATCGCGCAGCGGCACACGCGGCGCCTTCAGGCTGCCGATCGCATCGAGCAGCAGCCTTACGGTCACGCCGCGCCGCGCCGCGCGTGACAAGGCATCGATCAGCGAGCGTCCGATCTCGTCGTTGCCGAGGATGAACGTGCAGGCGTCGATCCGGGCGCTCGCCCCGTCGATCATCGCCAGCAGCGTGTCGCGCGCGTCGCGACCGTCCTCGTGGAACACGATCGAGGTGTTGGGCGTCGGACCGGCGACGTCCATCGCGGCCAGCAGATCGACCGCCCACGCCGGCGCGCCCGGCACGGTTCGCCGCACCTCGCGCCGCCGCCCCAGCCGCTTGGGTCGCGGGAACTTGCGCGTGCCGAAGAGCAGGAACAGCGGCATGCCGAGATACGGAAACGCGATGATCACGACCACCCAGGCGATCGCCGCGGACGGATGACGATGCTGGTGCGAGATCCGCGTGATCAGCACGTACATCAGCAGCCCGATCATCACGAACAGGCCGTGTTCGATCGGCGACAGCCAGGACAGCGGTCCCCAGTCGTTGTCGATGTCGTTCATCTGCTCGTCGATCCGTGCGCCCGGACGTCGCTGATCGACGCAACCCGGCGGCCGGTTCCCGGTCGATTCATCCGCATCGTGAAACTCCGCGCGCATGATGCCACGCGCCGCGCGCACTCGCCGGCAACAACGGTCACGCGACCGTGGAATGGGGCTATAGTTCGGTCGAAGCGTCGAAGGAATCGTTCGATGGGACCGTTGCAGCAGCAGATCCGGTTCTGCCGCAGCCATGACGGAGCCCGCCTCGCCTGGGCGAGCAGCGGCAGCGGCCCGGTCCTGATCAAGGCGGCCACCTGGCTGAGCCACCTCGAATACGACTGGGAAAGCCCGATCTGGAGCCACCTGCTGCATTCGTTGTCGCAGCGGGCGACCTTCGTGCGGTACGACGAACGCGGCTGCGGGTTGTCCGACTGGGACGTGCCCGACCTGTCGTTCGAATCCTGGGTCCGCGACCTGGAGACGGTGGCCGACGCCACCGGCGGCGAGCGCTTCGCGCTGCTCGGCATCTCCCAGGGCGCCTCGATTGCGATCGCCTATGCGGTCCGGCACCCGGAACGGGTCACACACCTGGTCCTGCACGGCGGCTACGCCCGCGGGCGACTGACCCGTTCCAACACGTCGCACGATCGCGAAGAAGCCGACATGATGCTCAAGCTGGTCGAACTCGGCTGGGGCAAGCAGGATCCGGCGTTCCGCCAGTTCTTCACGACGCAGTTCATCCCCGGCGGCACCCCGGAGCAGCACCGCTGGTTCAACGAACTGGAGCGGATCTCGACCTCGCCCGCGAACGCGGTCCGGTTCATGCGCGAGTTCGCGGTGATCGACGTCCAGTCGCTGCTGGCCAAGGTGCGTTGCCCGACACTGGTGCTGCACAGCCGGCGCGACGTGCGCCAGCCGTTCGAGGAGGGCCGGCTGCTGGCGACCTCGATTCCCAACGCACGTTTCGTGCCGATCGAAAGCCAGAACCACCTGCTGCTCGAACACGAACCGGGCTGGAAACGCTGGATCGACGAGGTGCTGTCGTTCCTGCCGGTCTCCCGGCAGACCGGGCTCGCTCGGTTCGACGGACTCACCGAACGGCAGCGTGAACTGCTCGAACTGATCGCGCAGGGTCGGGACAACGCACAGATCGCCGCGGTGCTCGGGTTGAGCCAGAAGACCGTCCGCAACCACATCACGGCGATCTTTGCCGGCCTGCAGGTCGAGAATCGTGCGCAGGCGATCGTGCTGGCCCGCGAGGCCGGGTTCGGGCGCGCCGCGCGTTAGGGCCTGCTGACGCCCTGGGGGCGCCCGACGCGTCGCGCGGGTCCGCCCGCCCGCCGACGATCCCGAACCGGGACAACGGTCCCGCCAGACACTGCTCCGGCGGGCGCTGGAAGCCGCCGCGGGCTCGATCCGGGACGCCGGTCTCGGTCCGGCCGGTCGAGACCCCGTTCAGAATCGTCGCATGCCTGCCGTGTCTCGACGAACCGATCAGCCGATTGCCGCCCGCACCGGCGCGATACGCCCGCCGTCACTGCGTGTCCACCGTGGACTGGCCGTGTGGTGCGGCGGCAACCGGGCCGCCGCGGCCGATCTGTGGCTCACCCATGACATCGACTCGAACCTCGGCCGGCTGCGCGAGCTGTTCGACGGTCCGCTGGCTCGTCACTGGCGCATGTTCGCCTGGGACCTGCCGGGTCACGGCGCCTCGCCGCCGGAGGCGCCGGCACGTGTGCTCACGGTCGCCCACGCCGCCCGCCTGCATGGCGAGCTGTTGCGCCGATTCTCCGCGCCGCGACCGGTGGTGCTCGTGGGCGACGGCGCGGGCGCCGCGATCGCGGCGCTGGTCGTCCGTCTTGCCGACACACCGCCGCTGAGGCTGGTCGCGCTGAACGCCGCCGGCACCGCGACCGCCGCAAGCGGTGCCCCTTGCGCCGCCTGCGTCACCGACCGATGCAGCCTGCGCTCGCTCGCCGCCTCGCTCGCCGGTTACCCACCGGGGGCGACCGGGGCCACCGCAGTCACGCCGGGGGACGACGAGGACAGCGACTTGCTCGGGGCACGCCTGGAGCGCGAGCTGGCCGGCGACCTGGTGCGGGCACGATCGCTGGCCGCGGGCCGCTGCTGAACGGGACCGGTCCGCCGGTCCGGCCCGATCATCGGCCGCGTCCCTGCCGCCGCTTCATTCGACGTGCACACCCGGTCGGCCCGGCCGCATCGGCGACGTGCGCGCCGGCATCGCCGGGCGGATACGCGGCAGCAGGACCGTGCGCCCTCCCAGTGCGTCGCGCAACCGGCGATGAGTCGGATGACGCAACGAGCGCGCCAGCGCGCTGGGCGTGCTGCCGACCGCCTCGTTCATCGCGCGGGTCATGTGCGACTGGTCGCTGAAGCCCCAGTCACTGGCCACGAAGGCCGGAGACTGGCCGTCGCCCAGCGCCGCCAGTGCACCCTGCAAGCGCACGTTGCGCACGTAGTGCGCGGGCGACACGCCGAGATAACGACGGAAGTCGCGCTCGAGCTGGCGCCGGGTCAGTCCGATCCGCCCGGCGATCGAATCGAGGCCTGCCTCGTGGTCCTTGGCCAGCGCCTGTGCCGCGCGGCCGGTGCGAAGCGCACGCTCGTCGTGCACTTTCCCGTCCCGCACGCGGGTCTCGAGCCAGCCGGCGAAGCGATGCAGCCGCTGCAACCGGTCGGTACCCGCCATCGCGTGGCCGCGCAGACGGTGTTCCTGCCGATGGGTCATCAGGCGTTCCAGCGCATATCGCTCACCGGCCTGGGGATCGTGTGCCCCGCCGAGCACGGTGACGAATCCCAGCGGCGTCAGCAACGCGACCAGCGCACTGCCCTCGCCTTCGCTGTCGAAGTCGACACCCTGGCGACGCACGCCACACACGACCGCGCGTGCTTCGCCGACCGGACTGCCGTCGCGGCAGACCAGCGGGCTCTCGTCGAGCAACGTCAGCATGAACGAATCACACGGGCAGCCGCGATGCCACGCCGGGACGTCGAACCGGCAGTCCATCGCCAGCAGTCCGTTCACGTAGGGCCGCAGCACTTCCGGTACCGGCAGCGTCGACATCCGTGTGTTGGTGCGGTCGTTCGTCTGCTCGAGATCCATGGTTGCACCTCTCGTGCCGGTTTGTGAACGCCGCAGCATTGCACCCGCGGCACCGGTTGTCGGTAGGACCGTGGTCCCGTCGTGGCGCCGATTACCGCATTGGCGGGACACGACGGGAGGTTTGTCGCGAATCTGCAATCCCTGAGCACCGTCGCGTTCGATCATCCGGTTCGAGCGAGCCTGGCGTCGGTGTCCGGTGCGGCTCGCAGCCTTCGGAGAATCGCGATGATCGTCCCCCGCTCACCCTGGGTCCTGCTCGTGCTGCTGGCATGCTGCGGCTGGATCGCGGCGCACGACCTCGGCGCACACGACCCGTCCGACATCGACGCACGCTGCGAGCGCCGCGTGCAGGACCGGATGTTCTTCGGCCTGCAGGGCCTCCATGGTCCGGTCACCGATGCCCAGTGGCAACGCTTCGTGGCCGAGGAGATCACGCCGCGTTTCCCCGAAGGGCTGACCGTCATCGCCGCCGACGGTCGCTGGCGCGACGACAGCGGTCGCATCCAGAGCGAATCGAGCCGGCTGGTCGAGATCGTCCGCCCCGACGACGACGCCGGGGCCCGGCGCATCACCGAGATCGTCGAGCGCTACAAGTCGCGCCACC
This sequence comes from uncultured Burkholderiales bacterium, assembly GCA_902826305.1. Taxonomy (GTDB): domain Bacteria; phylum Pseudomonadota; class Gammaproteobacteria; order Burkholderiales; family Burkholderiaceae_E; genus CADEEH01. The sequence goes on along the minus strand of CADEEH010000035.1, from coordinate 2,629 downwards.
ATCAGCGGGCGGTGCTCCTGGTCCGGGCGGCGGTGCAGGCGTGTTCGTGATCGACGCGGATACCGCGTTCAGCGACTCCCGATGATCCGGTCGAGCGCGGCCAGCACCTGTCCGGTCCGCAGCACTTCCCCGGTGTCGACGACCACGGCGTGCACCGCCTCGGCGGCGTCGAGCGGCTCGTCGTCGCGTTGCTGGGCGGCCAGCACCGAATCGGTCGCCTCGGACGCATCGTCGCCGCGCCGCTCGCGCTGACGGATCCGTTCGCGCAGCAACACCTCGGCCGCCCGGCACTCGAGGACCGCGAAGCCCGCCCCCAGTTCGTCGGCGAGCCGCGCGAACATCCGGCGGTCGGCACGGGCGAGAAACGTGGCATCGACGATCATGTCGAACCCGGCCACGAGCCCGGTGCGCGCGACGTCGAGCAAGCGCTCGTAGGTGCGCTGGCCGGCCGCGTGACCGTAGATCGTCGCCGGGTCGCTCGAGTGTTCCAGCGCCTTCAGGCCATGGAGTCGCTTGCGCTCCAGGTCCGAGCGAACACGCACGGCGCCGGTCGCATCGACCAGCGCCTGCGACAGCACCGTCTTGCCCGATCCGGACAGGCCGCGGGTGATCAGCAGCCGGGGACGGCGTGTGGTCGCCGCGAGTCGTCGCGCGGTCCCGAGGTAGTCGGGACCGCTCCGGGGCGACGACGGCTCGCCGACGGTCGATGCCAGCCGTGCAGGGCTGTCCTCGTCCGCCCCGCCGTGCTGCCGATCCCGGATCGCCGCCACCAGCGCCCGGACCAGTGCCCGATGCACGAGGTACACACGCAGCACCGTCAGGCCGTCGTAGTCACCACACTCCTCCAGGTAACGACCGAGGAATCGCCAACCGAGGTCGGCGCGACCGTGGGCGATCAGGTCCATCGCGAGGAATGCGATGTCGTCGATCACGTCGATCCAGCGCAGCGCCGGATCGAATTCCAGGCAATCAAACGCCGTCACCTCGCCGGGCAGCACGATCGCGTTGGCCAGGTGCAGGTCACCGTGGCCCTCACGCACCCGCCCGGCCCGTTGGCGGCGGTCCCAGTGCGGCCGCAGCGCCGCCGCCTGCCGGTCGAGCCACGCGGACAGCTCCGGTATCGGTCCGGTGTATGTCTGCAACCGGCGCAGCGTGGCGCGCAGCGTCGCTTCGATCATCACCGGCGTGCCGAACCGATCACTGGCCGCGGCGCTCGGCGAACGGTCGTGGAACGCGGCCAATCGCACCGCGAGCCGTTCGACGTCGACCGCCTCGAGGCGACCGGCGGCCAGCCGCTGCGAGAACAGCGCGTCGCCGGGGAAACGGCGCATCCGGACCGCATACTCGACGACCTCGCCGGTGCCGCCGAACCGCGGCCCGTCGTCATCGGCGGTGATCGGCGCCACGTCGAGGTAGAGCAGCGGCGCGAGCCGCCGGTTCAGGCGCAGTTCCTCCTCGCAGCAGGCCCGGCGCGCGTCGAGCGAACGGAAGTCCAGGAAGTCGAGCCGCACCGGCTTCTTGATCTTGCAGGCCGAGTCGCCGGCCAGCAGCACCCAGGAGATGTGGGTCTCGTGCAGCACCACCGGTCCGCCCGATCGGGCCAGCCGCTGCCGCAGCGCGTCCACCAGCGCCCGGCCCCGCGCCAGGCCGTCGTCGGCATCGGTACCTGTCGGGTCGCGAGACGGTGGCATGCCGGCATTGTCGAACGGCGCCGCTTTCGGCGCGATGATGACCCGCAATCGACCTCAGCCGGCCGCCAGGCGCGCCGCGTTCAGGAATTCCATCATGATCGGGCCACCGTCGAGCAGGTCCGGTGTCGTGCCGTGGAACTCCGGATGCCACTGGCAGCCGAACATGTATCCCCGACCCTGCCAGCGGATCGCCTCGACGATGCCGTCACCGATCGAGCGGGCCTCGACCCTCAGGTCGTTGCCGAGCTTGCGGATCGCCTGGTGGTGGATGCTGTTGACGCGGCCGCCCCGCGACCCCTCGTACAACGCCACCAGGCGCGACTCGGGTTCGAACTCGATCTCGTGATGCAACGCGTCGTACAACGTGTCGTCGCGATGGACGTTGGCGCCGGGGTTCTTCTCGAGGATGTCCTGGTACAACGAGCCGCCGCAGGCCACGTTGATCAGCTGCGCGCCGCGGCAGATGCCGAGCACCGGCTTGTTCTGGATCAGGAACTCCCACAGCAGTTCGATCTCGTACTGGTCACGGACCCGGTCACCGCTCCATTCGGGCCTCTCGGCCGACTCGCCGTAACTCTGCGGGCTGACGTCGGCACCCCCCTGCAGCACCAGACCGTCCATCACCGACACGTAGTCGCGCAGCGAGATCGACGCCCTTCGCACGGTCAGCGTGCCCGATACCGTCGGCATCATGTAGGCGAGCGCGCCGTGTGACATCACCCAGTGTGCGACCGACTGTTCCAGGTACTGCAGCGTCTTGCCCGGAAACCCCAGTTCCTTGGGCGGTGCGTGCAGCAGGCGCGCCGACAACCCGATCCGAAGCGGCCTGGGATTGCTCACGTTCGAACCGCGCCGCCTGTCGCCGTGCCGACGGGCTCACTCGGCCCAGCGCAGGCACTGCCGGCGCACGACCTCGTTCAGCGAACGCGCGTCGGCGA
>CADEEH010000034.1 GCA_902826305.1 uncultured Burkholderiales bacterium | reverse complement strand
CGGACGTCTGCCGCAACGAGTGCAAGTCGCAGTCGTGCACCTGGGTCTGTCCGGCATCGTGTTACAAGGCCGAAGGCAACGGGTCGGTCACGCTGATCACCGATGGCTGCCTGGAGTGCGGCAGTTGCCGGATCGTCTGCACCGAACACACGAACGTCGCCTGGGAGTATCCGCGCGGCGGGCACGGGATCCTGTTCAAGTTCGGCTGATGGATCCGTGCGAGGCGGCCGGTTCTGCGACGGCCAAGACAACGAGGAGAGTGCAGGTGGACAGCGTGGAGAAGTTTCTCGCCCATGCGATCCGGCTCGAGCGCGAGGCGGCGCGGCGGTATGAAGAGCTGTCGGCCGCGATGGGTACCGAAGGCAACCGCGAGCTGGCCGGATTCTTCGGCCGGATGGCGCATTTCTCGCGTCTGCATCTGGCGCAGGCGACCGAACGCGGCGGGTTTCGCGATGTGCCGACGCTGGCGGCCGACGAATACGACTGGCCCGACGGCATTCCGCCGGAAACCGCGGACTGGGCGGGGGTCGACGCGATGATGGACGCCCGCGGCGCGCTGACGCTGGCGCTCGAGGGTGAACGCCGCGGCCACGCCTACTACGCGACGGTGGCGGCGACCACCACCGATCCGGAGCTGAAGGTGCTGGCCGCCGAGTTCGCCGCCGAAGAAGCCGAACACGTCGCCGAACTGGAGGTCAGGCTCGCGGGCTGCCCGGCCTGAAAGCCACGCCTCCGGGTGATCGGATCGGGCGGGACTCGAAGCGCCGATTCGAAGATATCGAGCAGGTCCTCGCGACCTCGGCCGCGAGTCACACGCGATCCGCGAACGAGGCGGCCGTCGACTCGACCCCGCCGGTGATCCCGCGTCGAATTCCTGACCGACCGGTCGGGCTTGCTTCTTGCAAAGTCCAGGACAGGCAGGAATGCCGGCCGGGGAATGCCCGATCAGGATGCATCGGCGGGCCACGCGAGGGCCCGATGCACCGGAGGTGCACCGGCACGTGCCACAGGAGGTTCGATGTTCCCCCGCACGTCGCATGATCAACGCTCGCATGTCGAGTTGATCACCGTCTACGAGATCTGCCGGATCCTCGGCGCTTCGCTCGACATCGAGCGCACGTTCCGCGCCGCCCTGAACGTTCTGGCCGCGCATCTCGGGTTGCCGCGCGTGATGATCGTGATGCCACCCGAAGAAGAGAACGGGCCGCCGCTGTCGGTGTTCAGTTCGGTCGGCCTGTCGCGCCAGCAGCAGCAGCGCGGACAGTGGGAGGCGGGCGAGGGGGTGATCGGTCACGTCTACTCGTCGGGTATGGCGGTGGTGATCCCCGATGTCGCGCAGTCGCCCGAGTTCATCGACCGCACCGGTGCGTTCGGCGGCACCGACGAGCAGATGATGGCGCTGGTGGTCGTGCCGATGAAGACCGACCGCGCAACGGTTGGCGTGCTGGCCGCGCAGCGCGAGGTCCGCGGCGGCGCCCGGCTGACCGACGACCAGCGGATCCTGACGATGGTGGGCACGCTGCTCGCCCAGGCGGTGTCGCTGCACGGCTCGGTGCGCGACGAACACCGCCGGCTGCAGCAGGAGACCACCCGGCTGCAGAAGGCGCTGCAACGCGAACCGAAGGGCCGTCGTTCGCTGGAGAACGTGATCGGTGATTCGCCGCCGATGCAGCGGGTGTTCACCGAAGTGCACCAGGCCGCGCCGTCGCGCGCCACCGTGCTGCTGCGAGGTGAAAGCGGCACCGGCAAGGAGGCGGTTGCACGCGCGATCCACTATCTGTCGCCGCGCAAGGATGCCGCGTTCATCAAGGTCAACTGCGCGGCGCTGACCGAGTCGTTGCTCGAGAGTGAACTGTTCGGCCACGAGAAGGGCGCGTTCACCGGTGCCAGCGGCGAACGCAAGGGCCGCTTCGAACTCGCCCACGGCGGCACGTTGTTCCTCGACGAGGTCGGCGACGTCTCGCCGGCGTTCCAGGCGAAGCTGCTGCGGGTGCTGCAGGAACGCGAGTTCGAGCGGGTCGGTGGCACACGCCCGATCAAGGTCGATGTCCGGCTGATCTGCGCGACCAATCGCGACCTGGAGAAGATGGTCCAGCGCGGCGAGTATCGCGCGGACCTCTACTACCGGATCAACGTGGTCTCGATCACGCTGCCGCCGCTGCGCGAGCGGCGCGCCGACATCCCGGCACTGGTCGCCCATTTCATCGATCGGTTCAACAAGGAGAACCGGCGCCAGCTGAAGGTGACACCGGAGGCGATGAACGTGTTGTCCAGCTGCTACTGGCCGGGCAACGTGCGCGAACTCGAGAACTGCATCGAACGCACCGCGACAATGGTCCAGGGCGACACGATCCGCGACCTCGCGTTCCCCTGCCGGCAGAACCGCTGCCTGACGCAGACACTGCATTTCCTGGACAAGGCCGATGCGGTCGCCGCGGTGGCCGGATCGGGAACCTTCGTGCCGCCGGCGCCGGTCGAGCCGGAGTATGTCGCCGTCGAGGAGGTCACGCGGATCGGGCCGACCCATTCGTTGCCGCCAGCCGCCGCGGCCGCTCCGCGCAACGACACCACGCCGCCGCCGGACGGTGAACGCGATCGGCTGATCTGGGCGATGGAGCAGTGCGGCTGGGTGCAGGCGAAGGCCGCGCGGCTGCTGCGGATCACACCGAGGCAGCTCGGCTACGCGTTGCAGAAGAACCGGATCGAGGTCAGGAAGTTCTGAGGAGGCCGGCTCCGACTTCCGGTCGGCGCCAATGCCCTGGCTCAGCCGACCAGATACCGGGCCACGGCCGCCTCGTCCCAGTCGATGCCGGTGCCGGGGGCATCCGGCACCGCCAGCTTGCCGGCGCGGATTCGCATCGGATCGGCGAGGATCGGCGAGGCCCAGTCGACGTACTCGAGCCAGTGCCGGGTGGGCGTGGCCGCCATCAGGTGCACGCTGACTTCGGGAAACAGATGGGTGGACAGCGGCATACCTGCGGTCTCGCCGAGTGCGGCCGCCTTCAGCCAGGCGCTGACGCCACCGATCTTCATCGCATCGGGCATGCCGAGGTCGGAGGCACCGGCGCGCAGGCTGTCGGCCATCTCCTTCGGCCCCCACCAGTTCTCGCCCATCTGGATCGGCGTCGTCGCTTCGGTGCGCAGGCGCGCGTAACCCTCGAAGTCGTCCGCGCGGCACGGCTCCTCGATCCAGCACAGACCCTCGTCATCGAGCGCGCGGATCCGTCGCGATGCCTCGGCAACGGTCAATCCCTGGTTGTAGTCCGACATCAGGTGAACGGAATCTCCGACGCCACGTCGGACGGCGCGGACGACGGCGAGGTCGGTGGCGAGATCCGGATAACCGAGCCGGATCTTGATCGCATCGAATCCCGGGGCGAGCAGTTGCTCGGCCTCGGCGACGACCCGATCGGCGCCGATCAGTCCGAGTCCGCAACTGTTGTACGCCGGGATCTCGCACAGGTCCGCACCGAGCGCCAGCGCCAGCGGCTGTCCCTGCGCCCTCGCCAGCGCATCCCAGGCGGCCATGTCGATGCCGGCCAGCGCCATGCCGACGACTCCCTTGGCCCCGAGCAGGCGGAAGCGGGCCTGCAGCAGGCGGTCGATCTCGAGCGGGGCCACACGCAGGCCCTGCAGCACGGCGTCGAGGTTGCGCAGCAGTGCACACACCGGTTGCAGCGCCAGCGGTGTGTAGCAGAACAGGTAGGTGCGACCGGTCACGCCCTGGTCGGTGTGCAGGTCGATCAGTGCCAGCGGCGCGACGCTCAAGGTTCCGCTGCTGGTCTGCAGCGGACGTGCCAGCGGCACGTTCACCGCGCGCACGCGCAACCCGCTGATCGTCAGGCGTGTGTCCGTCCGCATCGATGCCTCCATGGTCAGAGCAGGCCCTTGAGTTTCAACATGCCGAACGCCGCCACCGTGACGGCGTCGGTGATCTCGCCGCCGGTGATCATCGTGATCACGTCGTCGAGCTGGAACGGCCGGCAGATCAGGTCCTGCTCCTCCGCTTCCAGTTCCTGCTCGCCGAACGTCAGGTCGCGGGCCAGGAACAGGTCGAACGACTGCGTCGAGTAGCCGTAGCCCTGGTACAGGCGGGTGACGTGTTGCATCGTCTTCGCGACGATGCCGGTCTCCTCGCGCAATTCCGCGACGGCAAGCGCCAGCGGCGTGCCGGGTGTCGAACCCGGCGGCCACGCGCCCTGCGGCAGTTCCCAATAACGCGCGCCGACCGCGTACCGGTATTGCTGGACCAGATACACGACACCATCCTGGATCGCGGCCACCACCGCGAAGTCGCGTTTCTCGACCACGCCGTAGATGCCGCGGTGCCCGTCGCCGCGCTCGATGTCGTCTTCGCGGACCGTCATCCACGGGTTGCGATAGACGATGCGTGTCGACAGGGTCTTGACGTCAGTCATGTCGGGAAGGCTCCGAGGGGGCGTGAGTCCGCGATCGAGTGGTGGCGCGACGCAATCCCGACACGCTTGTTACTCACGCGCGGCCGGGAAGTGATCCTACCGTATCCCACGGTGACCGACTGCCGAGGTCGGTCACACGGCACCCGCAACCCGAACATCCGGAGATCATCTTGCCGAACATCATCCACAGGGTCGGAATCAAGGGACCCGTCGCGAACGTCTACGAAGCGCTGAGCACGATCGACGGCCTGTCCGGCTGGTGGACGAGAGCGACCACCGGCGACTCGAAGGTCGGTGGCATCATCACCTTCCGGTTCCACGACACATCCGGCGCGGACATCGGCGGCTTCGACATGGCAGTGCTCGAGCTGGCCCCGGATCGGACCGTGCGCTGGCGCGTCGAGGACGGACCGCCGGAGTGGGTCGGCACCGGGATCGATTTCCATCTCGTCCGCCAGGACGACTTCACGATCGTGATGTTCGGCCACCGGAACTGGCGCGAGGAAGGCGCGTTCATGGCCCACTGCAGCACGAAGTGGGCGACGTTCCTGCTCAGCCTTCGGGATCGGGTCGAGACCGGCCGCGGCCGGCCCGCGCCCGATGACGTCAGGATCGGGGACTGGCACTAGATGGTCTTACCGGTGGCCCGGAACCACAACGCGTCGCGTCGTCCGGCCGGGCGCGAGCGGGTGCCCGGATCGAACGCTTCGCTGTGTCGATCGAAGTGCAGCGGCAACACATCCAGTCCGCGCGTCAACGGTCCCACCCGCCAGCGCAGCGTGTCCGCGTCCACGGCCAGCCGCAGGCCCGGCGCCCGGCGCAGCAACGTGCCGATCGCGATCTCCGCCTCGATCCTTGCCAGCGCGGCACCGATGCAGAAGTGGATGCCGCGCCCGAACGCCAGATGCCCGCCGGCATCGCGACCGATGTCCAGGCGGTCGGGATCGGCGAACCGGTCCGGGTCCCGGTTCGCCGACGTGATGACGGCCATCACCAGGTCGCCGCGCGGAATCATCCGGCCGCCCAGTTCGACGTCGTCGCGTGCATACCGCAATGTCGAGGTCTCCACCGGCCCGTCGAAGCGCAGCAGCTCGTCGATCGCCTGCGGCAGGCGCGAGGGTTCGGCGCTCAGCCGTGCCATCTGGTCCGGATGGCAAAGCAGCGCGAGCACGCCGTTGCCGATCAGATGGGCGGTCGTCTCGTGGCCGGCCACGACCAGCAGCAGCAGCATCGAGATCAGTTCGTCGTCGTCGAGCGCCCGCTCGCCGGCATCGGCGCCGGCCGCTGCGTTGAGCTGGACCAGTGTCGTCACCAGGTCGTCGCGCGGCTGGCGGCGCTTGAGCTCGAACAGATCGTGCATCGAGGCGGCGAACGCCTCGACGGCCGGCACCACGTCGCGCAGCGCGCGTTCGTCGATGTTGCCGACGTGGGTGATCAGCACGTTCGAGAACTCGCGGAACCGCCCCTGGTCCTCGAGCGGGATGCCGAGCAGCTCGGCGATGATCCGGATCGGCAGCGGCATCGCGTATTCGCCGATCAGTTCGATCGAACCGCGCGCCATGACCGGATCGAGGAGTTCGTCGGCGATCGACTGGATCCTCGGCCGTAGCCGATCGATCATCCGCGGCACGAACGCGCGCTGGATCAGTGCACGCAGTCGGGTGTGGCGGGGTGGATCGACCGACAGCAGGTGCTGGTTCAGGTAACGCATCGCCGCCGGCAGCGCCGGCTGCTGCGCCGGCTCGCCGACGGCGGGCACGCTCCCGCGGTTCTTGACGAAACACGGATCCTGCAACACCCGACGCACGTCGGCGTGGCGGGTCACCAGCCACAGCGGCCGACCGTCGCGTTGTGTGATCCGGTGCACCGGTGCCTGGCGGCGCAGCCGCGCATAGGTCTCGTGGGTGCAGGCCTTGAAGCCCGGATCGTGGAAGTCGATCGGGGGCGGTGGGTCGCCGGTCGCCGAGCCGGCGTCGGGTGTGTCGTCGCGTCGCATTGCAGTGCCTCCAGATGGCGCCGGTGCCATCCCTCGGAGAGGTCGGTTCACCGGCGTTCGAAGGGGGGCAGTGTGCAATTCGCCGCGGGGGCGGTCTTGAACAAAGGCGACCGGATCGACCAGGTTGTGCCGACCCCTGGTGTGCGGTCCCGCGGTATCTGCGGGACAGCACACCCGAGCGGGATCACAGGTTGCAGAACCTCAGCGTGCCGACGCAACGGTAGCCGTCCATCAGCAGGAAGCTGTTGTGTCCCCGATCGCCGGCGGGCAGGGGCACGCCGGCCGGCACGATGAAGGTGCGCGAGTTCGCGCCGGCCAGGTAGGGCACCCGGGTCTCTCCGTTCAGCATGTAGACCTCGCCGCTGCGGAAATCCGATTCGGTGAACGCCTGCGTGCGGCCGGTCCGGGACTCGAACCCCTTGCGCCACGCGGCGACTTCCTCCGGCGTGGCCACGCGCAGTTTCTTGCGGTTCACCAGCCAGTCGACCCCTGGCTGGCCGCCGGGCATCACGTCGTCCGGCAACGCGAGCCGCTTGACGTCGAGGTTGCCCGCGTGGGTGACCGGGCCGTCGATCGTGCCGACCTGGAAGCGCTGGTTCGCCTTGCGGGTGATCAGTTCGTCGATGCCGCGACCGAAGAGCTCGGTCACCCGGGCCTGGATCTTCGCCTTGTCGCTGATGTAGACCCGTTCGCCGACCAGGAAGTACGGACAGGCGTTGGCGCCGTCCGATCCGGAGTACGTGGTGATCGGGGTCGACTCGGGCAGGCCGAGCACCGCCTGCCGATGACGACCCTGTGCGAGCACACCGGCGATCCGGGCACCCGGGGACCTGCCGACCTTCCACACGACGGGGGAATCACCCATCAGCAGCAGCACGACCGGATTTGGTGTCTCGCCGACGACCACGTCCTCGAGCGCCACACGCTGGCCGCTCATGTCGATCTGTTCCTCGATCTCGACCGACCCGCGCGTGACGCTGATCGCCACCACGTCGTAGTCGCCCTTGAGCCCCGGCACGCCGCACGGATCGTTGCGGTTCACCGCGCGGCGCGGCGAGGCCGTGGCATGGGCATAGAGCAGGTCGTCGGCCGGATGCACCTTGACCAGCGAGGCCAGCACCTGCGCCAGGGCCTTGTCATCGAACGCATCCCTGGGGCCGGCCGCGTACAACATGCGGCCGCCATCGAGGAACACCGCCACCGCCGTGTTCCACTGGCCGTGCCGCTCGAACGCGCCGCGCAGCGCGGCGACGCGCTTGCCGCCGGCTTCGATGAAGACCCGTTCGTACGGTTGCTTGCGATCGGCCTGTTCCATCTCGGCGAACGCTTCCTGCGCCTCGGCCGGATTGCTCTTGTTGAAGCGGGCCGCCAGGAAGATCGTGTGTGATCCGGGCGAGAAACGGATCTGGTTCCTGCCGCCCTGGAAGATCTCCTCGGCCTTCGCGTCCTGCGGGATCACCGCGGTGAGTTGCATCACCTGCAGGCCGAGCAGTTGTGTCCTGACACCGAACGCGCCGGCGTAGCCGGGCGGTGGCGCGATCCTGAACGCGTCCTTCAGCCATTCCTCGACCACCGCCGGTTCCCTGGTGATGGTCGCCGGCTTGAGCGCCTCCTGCGCGGTCGTCGCGACACTGCGGGCCGCGGCGACAGCCTCGCCCGCCGACTTCACGACGTCGCGGGCCGCGCCGACGGTTTCGGCGACGGCCGGCACCGCGGCTTCGTACACACGATGCAGGGTGCAGGCGACGGGAACGAACAGCGCGGCGAGCACGACGACGCCCCACTTCAGCTTCGAAGCACCGGGCCGGGAGGATTCGGGAGTCTGGGCCATCGTGGCAGCTTCCGGGCCGGCGCGGTCGGCCGAAAGTGGCCACGGATCGGCGGCGGCAGGAGGCGACGGGCGGACCGTAGAATGGCCCGACGAGGAGACCTCCGATGCCCACCCTGTTTTCCGCCGAGCAGCGCGCCGCCTACGAACGCGACGGCTTCGTCCTGATTCCGGGACTGTTCGATCGCCAGGAGATCGCGATGCTGCGCGCGGCGATCGAGCAGGATCCGCAGTTGCAGGCGAGCCTGTACGACCGCAAGGATGCCGAAGGCAAGGTGACGCGGATGGCCACCTGGAATCACCCGGGTGACGGGGTGTATGGCCTGGCCGCACGGTCGCGCCGTGTGGTCGACACGATGGAAGACATGCTGGGCGGCGAGGTCTATCACTACCACTCGAAGCTGACCGCCAAGGAAGCGCTGGAGGGCGGCGCGTGGGAGTGGCACCAGGACTACGGCTACTGGTATCACAACGGCTGCATGTTCCCGCTGATGGCCAGCGTGATGGTGGCGCTGGACGAATCGACCCGCGAGAACGGCTGCCTGCAGGTGCTGCGCGGCTCGCATCACGCGGGGCGGGTCGAACACGGCGTGCTGCCGGGCGAGCAGGTCGGCGCCGACCCGGTGCGGGTCGAGCGGATGCTCGAGCGTTTCGAGCGGGTCCATGCCGAGATGCAACCGGGTGATGGCCTGTTCTTCCACTGCAACCTGATGCATCGATCGGACCGCAACCGCTCGCCGAAGCGGCGCTGGACGGTGATCTTCTGCTTCAATGCCGCCCGCAACGATCCGTATCTGGAGCACCATCATCCGGGCTATACGCCGCTGGTGAAGGTCGACGATTCGGCGATCCGGGAGGCGGGCGTGAAGTTCGCCGATGCACCCGGGGAGTTCTTCCGCAGGAACTTCGCGAATCCGCCGGAGCTGACGCGCAGGATCTGACGCGCGCCGGGTGATCCGCAGCGGCACGGCCTGGGGAATCCCCCGTGGCCGTGAGTCGACGAGTGATGATGAACGGGCGTAGTGTTCCCGTCTGAACACCCGGCACGGAGGTCACATGTCGAGCAGCGCGACGATTCGAGCGTCCCAGGAAAGGGTGGCGGAGGCCTTTCGCCGCAAGCCGAGCGTGGCCCTCAGCACGGCCAAGGGCAGGGCCAGCATCGGCGACGGCCTGCTCTGCCACTACCGCCAGGACGGGTACGAGGCGGCGATGGACATGGGCACGGTCCTCGGCGGGGCGGGTGTTGCGCCCACTCCGGGCTTCTACTTCCGTGCCGCCATTGCCGGCTGTGCCGCGATCGGCATCAAGATGACCGCAGCCCGCGAGGGCCTGGAGATCGGGGCCGTCGATGTCGACGTCGAGATGGATTTCGACGACAGCGCGCTGCTGGGCATGGGAAACAATTCCGCGGCGCCCCTGGACACACGCCTGGTGATTTCGATCGAGAGTCGAGAAGACGACGCGACGTTGCAGGCGATGGTCGATCGCGCGCTCGCGGCCGACCCGTTTTTCCTCGCGCTGAGGGACAGGCAGAAGGTCACGACCGCGGTCGTACCGAAGCAGGGCTAGCGCCGTGGAAGGCAAACTCCAGCTGCGGGTCCAGCGCTACGGCTGGGATGCGGCCTCGGACTGGTACGAAAACGGCTGGCGCGTGCCGCTGGCGGCGGCCCAGGCGGCGCTGCTCGAGGCCGCCGCCCTGCAGGCCGGCGAGCGGGTCATCGAGGCCGCCTGCGGCAGCGGACTGGTGACCAGGGCGGCCGCGGCCGCGGTCGGGCCGACCGGCGTTGTGCTCGCGACCGACCTGTCCCGGAACATGACCGACCTGACCGCGCGCGAGTGTTCGCGGCTGGGTCTCGCTTGGGTGAACACGGCACGCATGAGCGCCGACGACCTGGTCGTCGACGAGGGCCGCTTCGATGCGGCGATCTGCGCGCTGGGCCTGATGTACGTGCCCGATCCGGCGCGGGCCGTCGAGTCGATGCGCCGGGCGGTCCGGCCCGGCGGCCGGGTTGTCGCCACGGTCTGGGGAGAAAGACGCCACTGCGGCTGGGCGGAGATCTTTCCGATCGTCGACGCCCGCGTGGCCTCCGACGTCTGCCCGCTGTTCTTCGCGACGGGCGCGCCGGCATCCCTGCGGCAGATGTTCGAGGCGGCCGGGTTGAAGGAGGTCCGCGAGCACCGACAGCGGGAAGTGCTGGCGTTCGACAATGAACGGGGGTTGCTCGACGCGATGCTGCTGGGAGGGCCGGTGGCGTTGGCGGTGAAGCGGTTCACGCCGGAGGTATTGGCGGAGGTGGAGCGGGAGTTCCTGGGGTCGGTTGCACTGCATCGCGGGACCGATGGCAGGTATCAGATCCCGGGAGAGTTCGTGACAGTGGCGGGGAGTCGGTGAGGAAGTCGTGCCGCTCACCCTCCGTGAGGTGCTCCGTTGACATCGCCCACGGACCGAACCCTCTCAGCCTTTCACCGCCGCGGCAATCACGGCGGGCATCGGCACCTCGTACCCTTCGGCGACACGGCACGCGGAGAATACCCGCCGCACGGCAGCCCTGATCGCTTCTCGCGCCTGCGGCGTCTGAGCTCGCAACGTCGCCGCGGCGCGCACGGTACCGGTGGTGATCGTGGTGAACAGTTCGTCCGGATCGGCGACACGCCAGACCTGCGGCGCCTGCCGAAACGTCGGCGCGCTGAACCCGGCGTCGCGCAGAGCCCCGAGGCTTTGTTCCGCGTTGCTGAACAGAAAGAAGTTCGGACCGGCAGGCAGTCCGACGTCCATCGATCCATGCTCGCGAATGGCCGCGTAGACGGCCCCGAAGCCCACGGCCCGTTCGGGCATGTCCCACACGGAAAACGCGATCCGGCCACCGGGTTTGAGCACCCGGAATGCTTCGCGAAGCGCCACGTCCGGATGGGGGAGGTGACACAGGCCGAAGGCATTGACCACCACATCGAAGCTGTCGGCCTCGAAAGGCAGGGCCTCGGCGTCGCCCTGCTCGAATCGGATGCCCGGATAACGCTCTCGTGCCAGGCGCACCTGGGTTGCCGAGAAGTCGAGTCCCACGGGCTCCGCCCCGATTCGAGCGGCTGCGGCGGCGACGTAGCCCGCGCCGGTCGCAACGTCCAGGATCTTCTGTCCACTGCGCAGCCGGGCATCGTCCAGGAGCGCCTCGACCGACTGGACGGTCACCTTGGACAAATGCCTGTCGTACTCCGCGGCAGTGGATTCATCTTCCCAGCCTGACAGTTCGAAGTCGCTGAACGATTGATTCGAGGACATGGCTTCTTTCCTGCGCGACAAGGGGCGGTGACGATCGGCGAGTGCATGGGGCGCCAGTTGTGGGGAATCGCGGCGGCGTGGTGGCGTGAGGCGTCCATGACGCCATCGCTTCGGCGCTCACCTCCATCCGTCGCCGGAGCTATGATGCCTCCATTCGCCCGACCGGAGGAGACCCATGACCCAGCGGACACTGACCCTGTCCGACGACGCCGGCATCCGCACGATCACCTTGAACCGCCCGGACCGCCTGAACGCATTCACCGTCGACATGGCCCGGGAGCTGATCGACGCGTTCCACTCGGTCAGTGGCGACGATGCGATCCGCGCGGTGATCGTCACCGGCGCCGGCCGGGCATTCTGCGCCGGCATGGAGCTCGCCCCGGACGACGGCCGGGACAACGTGTTCGGCCTCGACCAATCGCAGCAGCCGACGATGCGCGACCTGGACGAGCGCTACGACGATCCGGAGATCGTCCGCGGTGTGCTCGACACCGGCGGGCGGGTGACACTGGCGATCTTCGACTGCAGGAAGCCGGTGATCGCCGCGGTCAACGGCGCGGCGGTGGGTGTCGGTGCGACGATGCCGCTGGCGATGGACTTCCGGATCGCCTCGACCGCCGCCCGCTTCGGCTTCGTGTTCGGCAAGATCGGGATCGTGCCGGATGCCTGCTCGAGCTGGTTCCTGCCGAAGATCGTCGGGCTGCCGAAGGCGCTCGAGTGGACCTACACCGCGGAGCTGATCGATCCGGACACGGCACTCGCGGCCGGGCTGGTCGGCGCGGTGGTTTCCCCGGACAAGCTGCTCGAGGAAGCCCACCGCTTAGCGCACCGGGTGACCACCGATCGTTCCCCGGTGTCGGTGGCGCTGATCCGGCAGATGATGTGGCGCAATTCCGGCGCCGATCATCCGAGGCAGGCACACAAGGTGGAGACGCTGGGCATCTTCCATTGCAGCCAGGTCGACGGCAAGGAAGGGGTGGCCGCATTCCGCGAGAAACGCAGGCCGCAGTTCCGCGAGGTCGCCTCGAAGATGCCGCCGTTTTATCCGTGGTGGACGTGATGGCCGCTGATCCGTGGGGCGCCGCGTGGCCGGTGATCCGGCAGGAGTCGCACTACGGCGACCGGGTCGTCCCGTGTTTCGCCGAGCGGCCGAAGAGCCTGCACGCGCTGCTGGATGATGCGGTCAAGTCCAACGGCGCGGGTGATGCACTGGTCTGCGGCGATCGGCGGCTGACCTATCGCGACCTGCACGACCAGTCCGGGCGGCTCGCCGGCGCACTCGCGGCCCGCGGCATCGCCGCCGGTGATCGCGTGGCACTGCTGGTCGGCAACCGACCGGAGTTCGTGGTCGCGGTGTTCGCCACCGCACGGCTCGGGGCGATCGTCGTGCCGCTCAGTGTCCGCGAGGCGACGCCGGGAATCACCTACATGCTGAACCAGTGCACGGCGGCCGCGCTGATCCATGATGCGGAACTCGCGGACCGCCTGCCGGCGACGGCGGAAACCTCGGCGCTCCGGCTGCGGATCTCGATCGGCAAGGCCCCGGGCGCTGCCGAGTGGTCGGCCGTGCTGACCTCCGGCATCACCCCGGAACCGGCCGCGGTGCGCGAGGAGGACACCGCGGCGATCCTGTATACCTCCGGCACCACCGGCCGCCCGAAGGGGGCGATGCTGACCCATCTGGGCATCGTGCATTCGTCGATGCACTTCCAGATCGCGATGAAACTCGGGCCCGCCGATTGTTCGATCGCCGCGGTGCCGCTCAGCCACGTGACCGGTCTGATCGCGCTGATCACGACGATGGTCCGGGCGGCCGCCAAGCTGGTGATCATGCCGGCGTTCAAGGCCGACGAATTCCTGCGCATCGCCGGGCGCGAGGGGCTCACGCACTCGCTGATGGTGCCCGCGATGTACAACCTGTGCCTGCTGCAGCCGGACTTCGAGAGGGTGAGCCTGCCCGGCTGGCGGATCGGCGCCTACGGCGGCGCGCCGATGCCGGTGGCGACGATCGCGGCGCTGGCCGCGAAGGTGCCGGCGCTGATGCTGATGAACTGCTACGGCTCGACCGAGACCACGTCGCCGGCCACCTTGATGCCGGTCGGCCAGACCGCCGCACACAACGACACGGTCGGCATCGCGCTGCCGTGCGCCGAGTTGCGCGTGATGGACGACGACGGCCGCGAGCTGCGGCGCGGTGAACTCGGCGAACTCTGGATCCGGGGTCCGATGGTGGTGCGCGGCTACTGGGACGATCCGGAGGCGAGCGCGAGCAACTTCACCGCCGGCTTCTGGCATTCCGGGGACCTCGGTTCGATCGATGGCGACGGCTACGTGAAGGTGGTCGACCGCAAGAAGGACATGATCAACCGCGGCGGCTACAAGATCTACACGATCGAGGTCGAGAACGCGCTCTACCTGCATCCGGCGGTGCAGGAGTGTGCGGTGGTCGCCAGGCCGTGCCCGGTGCTCGGCGAGCGGGTGCACGCGTTCGTGATGCTGAAGTCCGCCGACGGCGCCGATGCCCAGGCGCTGAAGGCCTGGTGCCTGCCGCGGCTGGCCGACTACAAGGTGCCCGAGACGTTCACGCTGTCGACGACGCCGTTGCCGCGCAACGCGAACGGCAAGCTGATCAAGCGGGCGTTGCGCGACGAGGTGCGGGCACAGACGGCTGCGGCCGGAGAGGAGCGCGGATGACAAGTTCGGAACGGGTTGTGATCGTCACCGGCGCCGCCGGTGGCGTGGGTGCGGCGACCGCCCGGTTGCTGGCCGGTCGCGGCTACCGGGTACTGGTGCATTACCACCGCGGGGCCGAACGGGCCGATGCGGTCGTCACCAATTGCCGTGCGGCCGGGGTCGATGTGTTCGCGGTCTCGGCGGACGTCTCGGCTGACGACGGATGCCGCGAGGTCGTCCGGCAGGCGGTCGAGCGCTGGGGCCGGGTCGATGCACTGGTCAACTGCGCGGCGATCACGAAGTTCGTGCCGATCACCGATCTGGATGCGGTCGCCGCCGCCGACTTCCACGAGATGTTCGGCGTCAACACGGTCGGGCCGTTCCAGATGGCGCGTGCCGCGGCGAAGGTGATGGGTGAGGGCGGCGCGATCGTCAACGTGTCCTCGATCGCCGGCCAGACCGGCAGCGGCAGTTCATTGCCGTACGTGGTGTCGAAGGCGGCATTGAACGTGATGACGCTGGCCCTGGCGCGCGCGCTGGCGCCGAAGATCCGGATCAACGCGGTGCTGCCCGGCATGATCGAAGGCCGCTGGATGCGCGACGGGCTGGGCAGCGACGAGGCCTACCAGCGGGTCAGGGACCGGTTCGCCGACCTGTCGCTGCTGGGGCGGGTCAGCGCGCCGGAGGACATCGCGGCGGTGATCGGCTGGCTGCTCGAACCCGGTTCGGTGGTCACCGGCCAGCTGATCGTCGCCGACGGCGGCTTCACGCTCGGGCGACCTCCGTTGGCGGCCAGTGCCCGCTAGCGGCTCGTCCCGCGGGCGACTGACATATGCCAGTGCCCGGCGGGTGATGTCCGGCTAGTGTCCGACACGGGAGGCCGGTCGACCGCGCCAGGGAGGGCCCCGATGGATTTCCG
The DNA here is from genome assembly GCA_902826305.1 of uncultured Burkholderiales bacterium. Taxonomy (GTDB): domain Bacteria; phylum Pseudomonadota; class Gammaproteobacteria; order Burkholderiales; family Burkholderiaceae_E; genus CADEEH01. The sequence continues at coordinate 25,704 of CADEEH010000034.1, read as the reverse complement.
CTACGACGACACCACCGAGGCGTTGTGCGCCCGGGTGCAGGACTTCATGGACCGCTACGTGCTGCCGCACAACCGGCAGTGGCACGAACAGGCCGGGCGCGGTGAACATCCGACGCAGCTTCTCGACGACCTGAAGGAGATCGCGAAGGACGAGGGGCTGTGGAACCTGTTCCTGCCCGGACTGCGCGACGACGAGCCGGGCACACGACTGAGCAACCTGCAGTACGCGCCGCTGGCCGAGATCATGGGCCGGCTTCCGTGGGCCTCCGAGGTCTTCAACTGCAGCGCGCCGGACACCGGCAACATGGAGCTGCTGCACCTGTTCGCCACGCCGGCGCAGCGCGAGCGCTGGCTGCTGCCGCTGTTGCACGGGCAGATCCGGTCGGCGTTTGCGATGACCGAACCGGACGTGGCCTCGTCGGACGCAACCAACATCCAGACCACGATCCGCCGCACCGCGGACGGCTACGCCGTCAACGGCCGCAAGTGGTTCACCACCGGTGCGATCCATCCGTACTGCCAGGTGGCGATCGTGATGGGTGTGCGCGCCGACGCCGACGAACACGACACCCACCGCCGCCACTCGATGGTGCTGGTGCCGATGGACACCCCGGGCGTGCGGATCGTGCGCAACATTCCGATCATGCATCACCTGGCGGTCGACGGGCACTGCGAGGTGCTGTTCCGCGACGTGCACGTGCCTCTCGGTGCGCTGCTCGGCGAGGAGGGCGCCGGCTTCACACTCGCGCAGGCGCGGCTCGGGCCCGGGCGGATCCATCACTGCATGCGCACCATCGGCCAGTGTGAACTCGCGCTCGACCTGATGGGCGAGCGGGCGCTCGAACGCAGGGCGTTCGGCAAACGGCTGGCCGACCAGGCGAACATCCGCGACTGGATCGCCGAGTCGCGGATCGAGATCGACCAGGCCCGGCTGCTGGTGCTGAAGGCGGCCGATCGGATCGACCGCGAGGGCAACAAGGCCGCGCGGGTCGACGTGTCGGCGATCAAGGTGCTGGCCGGCCGCCTGCAGACGCGGGTGCTCGACCGGGCGATGCAGGTGTTCGGCGCGATGGGCCTGACCGACGACACACCGCTCGCGTTCCTGTGGAGCTGGGGCAGGGCGCTGCGGTTCATCGACGGTCCGGACGAAGTGCACCTGGGGGTGGTGGCCAAGGCGGAGCTCGCGCGGATCACGGCCAACCTGGGGAACAACACCGAGTACTACACGCCGCCTCGAGGTCTGGGCTGAGCCGTTGCACGATGTCGAGACCTAGTCGGACACCGGAAGTGGGACCGCAATCCGACCTTCGATCACATCGAACGCCGCACCCGTCGCGACGTGGCGAACCAGCCGCAAACCCGCCGCATCGAACATCGCACCGAACTCCCCGAGCGTGCGCTCGCGCCCGCTCAGCGACACCAGCATGTTCAGGTCCGACCGGGACGCCGCGCGATCCGCCGCGGTGGTCCCGCGGCGCTCCGGCAGCACCCGTTCGATCACCAGCAGCCGCGACGAGGCCGACATCGCCGCACGGCAATTCGCGAGGATCCGTCCGCATCTCGGGTCGTCCCAATCGTGCAGGATGCTTTTCATCAGGATCACGTCGGCGCCCGGCGGCACGCTGTCGAAGAAGCTGCCCGCGATGCATTCGCAGCGCTGCTCGACCCCGTGATGTCGGAGCAGCCCGGGCGCCAAGGCCAGCGCATGCGGCTGATCGAACAGCACCCCCCTCGGCTGCGGATGCCGCGCCAGCAGCGCGGCGAGCAGTTCGCCGTTGCCGCCGCCCACGTCGAGGAGTGTCGACGCAGCGCCGACATCCAGGTGCGCCAGCAGCGGCGCCGAGGCCAGCCGCGTCATCGATGCCATCGACCGGTGGAACCGGGACGCGATCGCCGGATCGTCGTCGAGATACTCGAAGCCGTCGTCGCTCCCCAGGCGCCGGCGATGGCTGTGACCGGTGCGCACGCTTTGTGCCAACTCGCCCCAGCGTGCCCAGTGCAGGCCGCCGGCGAGCAGTGCCCACGGTCGCAATGACCCCGGGGCCTCGTCCTGAAGCAGCGCTCCCATCGGTGTCAGCGAGAACTCGCCGTCATCTGCCTCGATCACCAGTTCCAGCGAGGCGAGCGCACGGAGCAGTCGCCGCAACGCGGACGGATCGGCATCGATCCCGGCTGCGAGCGTGTCGGCCGAGACCGGGCCGCGTGCGAGGGTCTCGGGCACCCCGAGCACACATCCGGCATGGATCGCCGCGGTCGTCCACTGCGCGTTGATCAGTTCGAGCAGTCGCTCGCCGGCGCGGCCGGGGTCCGCAATGCCGGGCGTGGTCATTCGGCACGGATGCCGGCTTCGCGCACCAGCATCCCCCACTTCGCATGCTCGCGGCGGATGAACGCATCGAACGCCTCGGGTGTCTGAGTACCCGGCTCGGCACCGACACTCTCGAACCAGCGGCGGCCCTCGTCGCTTTCGGCGACCTCGACGATCTTGGCGTGCAGCCGGTCGATGGTTGGCCGTGGTGTTGCCGCCGGTGCCGCGATGCCGGTCCAGCCCATGTATTCGTAATCCGGCAGCCCGGCTTCGGCCATCGTCGGGACGTCGGGCAAACTCGGCAGGCGCTTGCGCCCGGTGACCGCGAGCGGCCTCAGCCGGCCGTTCTGGACATGGGGCAGCTGGGCCGTCGGGCCGTCCATCGACCAGGTGATCTGGCCGCCGATCAATGCGACCAGCAGCGCCCCGCCGCCGTTGTACGGCACGTGCACCGCATGGATGCCGGCCTGGCGCTTGAACAGTTCGCTGGCGATGTGCGGCGGCGTGCCGATGCCCGGCGAGCCGAAGTCCAACGCGCCCGGGCGCTGTCTTGCCAGCGCGATCAGTTCCCGGACTGTGGTCGCCGGCACGCCCGGATGCACGGTCAGCAGCAACGGTCCGTAGCCGAGCCGGGTCACGGCCGCGAAATCCTTCAGCGGATCGTAGGGCATTCGCGCATTCAGGTGCGGGGTGATGGTCGCCAGGCCCTGGTGGGTGCACAACAGCGTCGTACCGTCGGGTGTGCTGCGCGCGACCTGGGCCGCGCCGACCAGGCCACCGGCGGCGGCGATGTTCTCGACGACGACCGGCTGCCCCATCGCCGTGGCCAGATGCGTCGCGAGCCATCGGCTGCGAACGTCGGTCACGCCGCCCACGCCACCGGCCACCAGCCGGATCGTGCGCTCGGACCAGTCGGAGGCGCGCAGGCTGGTCGGCATCATCGGTGTCACGAGCGCGGTGGCCAGCAGGCGTCGGCGGCTAGAGTTCATCGGGTCCTCGCGTTTCGGGGTCATCACGCGATTCAATCTAGGCGTGATGGTCACGAAGTGGAATACTCCAGGCGTTGTCACGTGTTTCAACTTTTGGTTGACACCTGGTGCCGGGAGCACGGTATGGACAAGTTGCGGGCACTGCATTACCTGGCCGCGGCCGCCGACGGAGCCAGCCTGTCGGCCGCGGCTCGTCGGTTCGATGTCAGCGTGGCCGCGGTCGCGAAGTCGCTGGATGCACTCGAACGGACGCTTGGGGTACGGCTTCTCGAGCGTCATCCGAAAGGTATCGCGCTGACCGCGGCCGGCGCGGGTTATCTCGATGCGTGTCGTGGCGCGTTGGCACAGCTCGCCGAAGCCGACGAGGTCGCGACCGCCTCGTTGTCGCGAAGTCACGGCACGGTGGTCATCGGCGTGCAGCCGGTGATCGCGCAGGAATGCCTGACGGCGGCATTGCCCCGCTTCAACATGCTGTACCCGGAGATCCAGCTCGACGTGCGCCTGTTCATGCGGCCGACCGAGGAGCAGACGAGTGGCGTCGACGTGATGCTGGTGCTCGGCTGGCCGCAACATTCGGACGACTTCGTCCGCCGGACGCTGGGTGCCGCGAGTTTCATCGTCTGCGCGTCACCGGGTTATTGGGACACCCACGGGATGCCGCGGCACCCGCGCGACCTCGAGTCGCACAACTGCCTGTGCATCCGGTCCAATGCCGGATCGGTGATGGATCTATGGCACTTTCGCAAGGGCGAGGAGCGGGTTTCCGTGACCGCGCGCGGATGGCTGATCTCGGACAACGCCCATCGCGACATGGTGCGTGACCTGGTGCTCGCCGGCGCAGGTGTCGCGCGGCTGCTCGACTGGCACCAGCGCCAGGGGCGCGAGATCGCCAGCGGCGCCCTCGTGCCGGCGCTCACCGACTGGTCCGAGGAGGAGGTGCCGCCGGTGAACATGCTCTATCGGCCGAGCGTGCGTCGCATCCCGCGCGTGCGGCTGTTCATCGACTATGTCGTCCAGCTGTTCGCCGACATCGAGAAGCAGCGACCGATGCGTGCTCCGGCCACCGGCAAGCCGCGCTGGCTGAAGGGACGGCGGGCACGGGCGTCGGCGACCGCGTAGCCGGAGGTCAACGCACCAGCGCCCCGCGCGCCGCAGCCTCGACCGCCGCCGTCAGGCGCCTCAGCACATCAGCCTGCAGCCGCCAGTGCTGCCAGTACAACGGGACGTCGAGTACCCGGCCGGGGGACAGGTCGACCAGTGCGCCGCTGGTGATCAGCGCCTCGACCAGCACGTCCGGGTTCATGCCCCAGCCCAGTCCCTCCAGAGCGGCATGGATGAAGCCATGGGTGCTCGGGATGTGCTGCCGCGGTGGCTGCAGCCGCCGGCGCGTCACTTGCCGAAGGAAGCGCTCCTGGAGGCGGTCCTTCGTGTTGAACACGCAGCACGGAGCCGCGGCCAGCGCGGCGTCGTCGAGCCCGGTCGGAAAGTGCCGCGCGACGAATGACGGACTTGCCACGGCCCGGTAACGCATCGCGCCGAGGCGGCGCACCGCACAGCCCTGCACCGGTTGCGGTTCCGAGGTCACCGCCGCCAGCACACGGCCTTGCCGCAGCAGTTCGTGGCCATGGTCCTGGTCCTCGACCAGCAGGTCGAACGTGGCCGCATCACCCAACGCGGCCAGCGCGGGTACGAACCAGGTGGCCAGCGAATCGGCGTTGACCGCAATCGCCAGCGGCTCTGTCCCGCCCCGCGCGGCGGGGTCACCCTGTTCGAACGGCGCGAGCACCTCGGCCTCGAGCAGATGCAACTGCTGCACATGCCGCTGCAGCGACTGGCCCGCGTCGGTCGCGAAACACGGCGCGCCGCGCCGGATCAGCACCCGACCGAGTCGTTCCTCCAGGGCCTTGATGCGCTGGCTGACGGCCGACGGCGTGACGTGCAGTGCACGCGCCGCGGCGTCGAAGCTGCCTTCGCGCAGGACGGCGGAGAAGGCGGCGAGCTGACGGGAATCCAGGCGCATCAGAACGGCTAATGATACTTCAGGAACTTTAGCTTTTCCGTTCCTGGTGCCGGCGTCAGACTGGTGTGATGGGACTTGCCGCCTTCACCCAGGGGTTCGCGACTTCGGCCGCGCTGATCATCGCCATCGGTGCCCAGAACGCCTTCGTGCTCCGACAAGGCCTGGCGCGACAGCAGGTGCTGCCGGTGGTGCTGGTCTGTGCGCTGTCGGACGCGCTGCTGATCGGGCTCGGCATCGCCGGGCTGAGCGCCCTGGTCGAGCAATCGCCCCGTCTGCTGGCGCTGGCGCGCTGGGGGGGTGCCGCCTTCCTGGTCGCCTATGGCGCGCTGGCGGCGCGGCGGGTGATGTCGAGACAGTCGCTGGCGACCGCCGGCGCGGCCATCACGGATCGTACCGCCGCGGTGGCGGCCTGCCTGGCCTTCACCTTCCTCAATCCCCACACCTGGCTCGACACGGTGGTGCTGGTCGGCTCGCTGGGGGCACAGCAACCCGACGGGGACGTCGTGCCGTTCGGCGGCGGCGCCGTCGCGGCGAGCATGGTGTGGTTCCTCGCCCTCGGCTATGGCGCGCGCCTGCTCGTGCCGATGTTCGCGACGCCTCGCGCGTGGCGGTTGCTCGATGCGGTGATTGCACTCGTCATGTGGACGCTGGCCGGTCTGCTGCTCTGGCGCCCGTAGCGGACTCCTGCGCGTCGACACCGGCGCGCGTACGCCCGGTCGCGACCTCAGCCGTGGAAGTGCACCAGCGTCTTCGTCGTGCTCATCTCGTCCAACGCGATCAGGCCCTTCTCGCGACCGTGCCCGCTGCGCTTGGTGCCCCCGAACGGCAATTCGACCCCGCCACCGGCCCCGTAACAGTTCATGAACACCTGACCGGCCTTCACCGCCTTGGCGACGCGATGCAGGCGGCCGGCATTCTCGGTCCAGACTGCGGCGAGCAGTCCGTACGGCGTGCCGTTGGCGAGCGCGATCGCATCGGCCTCGTCCTCGAACGCAAACGCCGCGAGCACCGGGCCGAACACCTCCTCGCAGGCGATCACATGGTCACGCGGCACCCCGCCGAACAGCACCGGCTTGACCCAGTACCCGCCGGAGGCCACGCCGTCGGCGATCCTGCCTTCGGCCAGCACCTTCAGGTTGCTCGCGCGTGCCTTCTCGACGTAACGATTGACCCGGGACAGTTGCGCCGGATTCATCACCGGGCCGCAGTCCAGGTCCATCTCCGGCGTGCCGACACGGACCTTCGCGAACGCTTCGGCGACACGGCCGACGATCCGTTCGTAGGCGCTGCGCTGGACCAGCAGCCGGCTGCCGGCGGTGCAGGTCTGGCCCGCGTTCTGGATGATCGCGCGCACGATGATCGGCACCGCACGATCCGCATCGACGTCGTCGAACACGATCTGCGGCGACTTGCCGCCGAGTTCGAGTGTGCACTTGACCGCACTTTTCGCCGCCGCCTGCTGCACCAGCGCACCGACCTCGTTGGAGCCGGTGAACGAGATGAAGTCGATGTCCGGATGGCCGGCCAGCGCGGCGCCGGCTTCCTCGCCCAGGCCGGTGACCACGTTCAACGCACCTTCGGGCAGGCCGGCGGCGACCGCCAGTTCGGCCACACGCAGCGCCGACAGGCTGGTGTCCTCGGCAGGTTTCAGCACGACGCCGTTGCCCATCGCAAGCGCAGGGGCGACCGTGCGGCCGAGCATCTGCGCCGGGTAGTTCCACGGGATGATATGTGCGGTCACGCCAAGCGGTTCACGCACCAGCGTCACCTGATGGCCGTTGAGGAACGGGATCGATTCGCCGTGCACCTTGTCGGCGGCCGCGCCATAGAACTCGAAATAACGCGCGAGCACGTTGATGTCGTTCTTCGCGGTGGCCATCGGCTTGCCGGTGTCCTTGGCCTCCAGTTTCGCCAGTTCGTCGGCATGGTCGAGCACCGCCTGGCCGATCTTCATCAGGATCCGGCCGCGTTCGGTCGCGTTCATCCTGCCCCAGGCGCCGGACTGCGAGGCACGGGCGGCGGCAACCGCCAGGTCGACCTCGTGGGCGCCGCCGCGGGCGACCTGGTCGAACTCCTGGCCGGTGGACGGATCGACGACCGGCATCGAGCGGCCGTCGCGTGCGCCGAGCCAGCGTCCGCCGATGAACATCTGCTTCATGGGGTGTCTCCTGAAAGGGGCGGGCGAGGCGAGGCCCGCCCGGCGTGGAACCGGATCGCCGCATTGTGGCACCGCGACGGCGGGCCGCCATTGGAAAAGCGGCAACGGCGCCTTGCCGTAGGGGCAAAACACCGGTCCGGGGGCCCGTGAAGCCGTGTGTCATGGAACAATCCGGTCATGCTGCCCGACCTGGACTCGCTCGCCCTGTTCGTCCGCGCCGCCGAGATGCGCAACCTGACCCGCGCGGCCGAGGCGTGCCTGATCACCGTTCCCGCGGCCAGCCGCCGGCTGTCGCTGCTGGAACACCAGTTCAAGGCCCAGCTTTTCGAGCGTCATTCGCGGGGCCTGGACCTGACCCCGGCCGGGGAGCGGCTGCTGGTGCTGGCCCGCGAGGTGATCGCCGCCGTGCATCACATGCGCGCCGAGATGGGCAACTACGCGTCGGGCAAGCAGAGTGTGCTGCGCCTGGACGGCAACACGTCGGCGATGACCCAGTTCCTGCCGGCCGACGTGGCGGCGTTCCAGGCGGTCCGCCCCGATGTGCGGATCGTGATGGAGGAATGCTGGAGCGACGACGCGGTGCGCCGTGTGCGCACCGGGGAGATCGACCTGGGCGTCATCGTCGAAGGCTGCGACGTCGGCGGATTGTGGTGCCGGCCGTACCGCAAGGACCGGCTGGCCGCGATCCTGCGCCTGGACGATCCATGGGACAACGACACGGTCTCGTTCGCCGACCTGCTCGAACACGACCTGGTGGGCCTCGAGGGCAGCAGCACGCTGACCCGTCTGCTGACCGCGCAGGCGGCACAACTGTTGCGGCCGATGGCATTGCGGGTCCAGGTCCGCAGTTTCGAGGCGGTGTGCCGGGCGGTACAGGCGCGCCTGGGTATCGGCATCCTGCCGCTGGCCGCCGCGCGCGGCTTCGCCCCGGCGATGGACCTGCGGGTGCTGCCGCTGACCGATCCATGGGCGTTGCGGCGGATGCTGCTGTGTGTGCGCGCCGAGCCGGCGCCGACCTCGCCGCTGGGCGCGCTGGCCGCCCACCTCGAGGCCTGCGGGCGTGACGAAGCGACCGACGCCGGCGGCGGCTGACCGATCCGGCGCAGCGACTTGCCGGCCCATCAATGCAGGTTTCGCACAAAAGCAATTCCCGTGCAGCGGGCCGGGTTCCCAGAATTCCGGCTGCAACGATGTCCCGGGAGAGCGCATGGCGGGCCTTGAATCGACGCCGGTCGCGGCGGGCAACAAACCCCTGGCGGGCGTGCTGGTCGTGGCGCTCGAGCAGGCGGTGGCGGCGCCGTACTGCACCAGCCGGCTGGCCGACGCGGGTGCGCGGGTCGTCAAGATCGAACGCGGCGAGGGCGATTTCGCGCGCGGGTACGACCGGGCGGTGCACGGCGAGTCGTCGTATTTCGTCTGGATCAACCGCGGCAAGGAATCGATCGCGCTGGACCTGAAACGCGAGGCCGACCTGGCGCTGCTCAAGCGGATGCTCGCCAAGGCCGACGTGTTCATCCAGAACCTGGCGCCCGGCGCGACCGACCGGCTCGGCATCGGCTCGGCGGCGCTGCGCGATCGACATCCGCGGCTGATCACCTGCGACATCAGCGGTTACGGCGACGAAGGCAGGCTGACCGGCATGAAGGCCTACGACCTGCTGGTGCAGGCCGAGAGCGGCCTGGTGTCCGTCAGCGGAGCACCGGGCGAGTGGGGCCGCATCGGTGTGTCGTTGTGTGACATCAGCGCCGGCATGAACGCGATCATCGGCATCCAGCAGGCGCTGCTGATGCGGCAACACACCGGGCGCGGTTCATCGGTGAAGGTGTCGCTGTTCGGCTCGGCGGCCGAACTGATGAGTGTGCCGTACCTGCAGGCGCGCTACGGCGGCAAGGCGCCCGAACGGGTCGGGCTGCGCCATCCGACGATCGCGCCTTACGGCGGGTTCACCTGTGCCGACGGTCGCGACATCGTGATCTCGATCCAGAACGAACGCGAATGGGCGGACTTCTGCCGGCGGGTGCTGCTCGCGCCCGAGCTGCTCGAGGATCCGCGATGTCTGGACAACGCGGCCCGGGTCGCGAACCGCGAGTGGGTCGACGGCAAGGTGGCCGAGGTCTTCGGCAGCCTGCCGAGTGCGGCGGTCATCGACCGTCTGACCGACGCGCAGACCGCCTTCGGCAACGTGAACTCGGTGCACGACCTGATCGAACACCCGCAGTTGCGGACCCGGCGCATGCCGGTTGGCAACCGGACGGTCGAGGTGCCCGAGGCGCCGTGGGCCGCGCCGTGGGATGATGCGACCTTCCCGCCGGTGCCCGCGCTCGACCAGCACGGGGCGGCGCTGCGTGCGGAGTTCGGGGGCTGAGACGATGACATCGACCGACCAGGGCGCCGCGCGTCTGCTGTGGGAGCACTGGCAGTCCGGCCGCAAGCTGGATGCGCTGCCGCCGGCGCTTCGGCCGGCGACCCGGGGCGAAGGGTATGCGATCCAGGCGGACCTGCCACGGGTCGCCGATCGACCGGTGGTCGGCTGGAAGATCGCCGCGACCAGCAGCGCGGGCCAGGCCCACATCGGCGTCGACGGACCCCTCGCCGGTCGTGTGCTCTCGGGCCGGGTGCTCGCGCCGGACGCGTCGCTGTCGCTCGAAGGCAACCTGATGCGGGTGACCGAAGCCGAGTTCGCGTTCCGGGTCGGCCGCGACCTGGGACCGCGGGCCACGCCCTATCCGGTCGACGAGGTGCTCGACGCGGTCGATGCGCTGCAGTTGTCACTCGAGGTGCCGGACTCGCGTTATCGCGATTTCGCCAAGGCCGGTGCGCCGCAACTGCTGGCCGACGATGCCTGCGCCCACCTGTTCGTGCTGAGCGCGCCGGTGACGGCCGATTGGCGCGCACTTGACCTGAGCCGGCACCGGGTCGAGGGCCAGGTGTTCGATGCCGGCGGATGCCGCTACCGGCGCGAGGGCATCGGCAGCAACGTCCTCGGTGACCCACGCATCGCGTTGGCGTGGCTGGTCAACGAGCTGTCCGGGCTCGGCCTGACGCTGGCCGCCGGCCAGTTCGTGTCCACCGGCACCTGCCTGATCCCGCTCGAGGTCGTGCCGGGTGACGAGGTGCGAGTCGACTACGGCGTGCTCGGCCGCATCTCGGTACGCTTCGCAGCCGGCTGATCCTCGGCGCGCCAGCCGTCCGAGATCACCAGCTGGATGTCGTCGAGCACCGGGTCGGTCGCCAGCGCCACCTCGTTTTCGATCAATGCGCCGCAGCCCGGGCAGTGGAACTGCCGGAATTCCGGCGCCTGGTCGATGTAGCGCTGCCAGCGTCCGATGTTCGGGTTGGCGAGCGTGATCTCGTGATTCCTGCGCACACAGGCGAGTTTGTAGTTTTGCCCGACCGGCCCGAGATCGGCCGCACATTTCGCACACGCGTGATGCGGCCCGCCGGCGGTCGCGCGCAGCGCGAGGTTGTCGGTGACTCGCGCCAGCACTTCGCCTTCCAGATACGCGGACCAGCCGGGCTGTCGGCAGGCCTCGCGCCGGCCGGCGCGCTCGGCGCGGGTGGCGGCGGCATCGACCTGGCCGTCACGGTCGAAGACCACGCCGTAGATCGCCCGCGCGGCCTCGGCCGAGACGGCTCCCTTGTCGAACACGTCGGCGCGCACGTGTTCGGGGCCGCGTTCCAGCGGATCACCGAAGCCGCCGGCGGCGGTCCAGGTCACCGAGTACACGTCCGCCGGAAACTGCGGGAAGTCGCTCTGGCGCAGGCCGAGTTCGTCGACGGTGCCCGAGACCTCGGCGATGTCGCCGATCATCTCGCTGCGCGCGTGCCGCGCGGCGATGTCGGTGTCGCGCCGGAAATCGTAGATGTTCACCGTCGCCGGATAACCACCCATCATGCCGGTCGAGGTCGGGATCGCATTGCCCGAGGACAACGTGTCGTGGACGATCTTGTCGGTGTGGTGCGGGATGAAGCAGGTCTCTGCCGACAGGCCGCCGCGCCAGCGGCCGGCGCCGCCGGAGTCGAGCACCTCCTTGCGGTACAGGATCAGGATCGGGAACGACTGCTCGTTGTGCTCGACGTTGGGCAGCCGGCAGATCGGCGTGCGTGACTGGCCGCCGTTGGACACACCGTCGCCGATCGAGAACGCACCGATCGCGCCGCCGATCGGGTCGACCAGCAGATAGCCGTACTTCTCGCCCCACTGGTCGATGCCGCGGAACAGCGTCGCCGGCCACTGGCTGGTGCCGCCGATGCACATGATGTCGCGCCGCATCCGCGGATCGCTGTACAGCATCTTGGACAACACGTTGTAGGCGGGGTAGAGCGAGATCTCCATCGCCTGCACCGGCGCGGTCGACACCGATGCCGGGAAACGCGCGCAGTTCAGCGTGCCCGGGGTCGCGTCGAAATCGACATGGCGCAGCGCGCCGCCGATCGCGAAATACTGGTCCCAGCACAGCAGCTGGTTCAGCGCGACCATGATCGCGCCGCGCCAGCCGGAGTAGGTCGCGTTCATCGCGCCGTCCTGCGGCGCGGTGCCTTCGTTCTCGAAGACCAGCCGGTTGCCCTGCTTGCGCAGCGTGACCATCACCTGGTGTGCGCGCCGGTCACCGGGCCGGCAGCATTCGACGTAGGTCCGGTCGCGCCAGACCCCGTCGGGAAGCCGGGCGAGTTTGTCGAGGAACGCGGTCTCTGCGTTGTCGAGGATGCGTCGCATCACGCCCTTGACGACCTTGGCCCCGTAGCGCTCGATCAGCCCGGTGATGCGGCTGCAGGCGCTCAGGTTGCCGGCGAACTGCGCGCGCAGGTCGAGTGCCACCGCCTCGGGCTTGCGCGAGGCGCGCAGGTAGAGTTCCTCGATGTCGCGCCGGATCTCGAGGTTCTCGACGATCTTGACCGGCGGCATGCAGATGCCTTCGTCGTATGCGCTCTCGGCGGCGCCGCAGAACGACGACGGGGTCATCCCGCCGATGTCGTACTGGTGCAGGCAGTTGGTCACCCAGCAGAACAGCTCACCTTCCCAGAACACCGGCGCGATCAGCATCACGTCCTGCTGGTGCGCCGCGCCGACCCACGGGTCGTTGGCCAGGAACATGTCGCCGGCCTTGATCCCCGGGTTGTCGCTGCGGTACTCGAGGATCCACTTGACCTGGGTGTCGGTGACCCCGGACATGTACTGCATGTAGGGGCCGAAGTAGACGAACTCGCCGTCCTCGGTGAGGATCGACGGATTCAGGTCGAGGGCATACATCGCCACCGGCGAGCCGGAGATGCGCTGGATCGTCGCGCCGTGTTCCTCGTTGACGTGCCACAACGAATGGCGGACCACCTCGTAGGTGATCGGGTCGATATCCGGTGTCGCCTCGCGGTGCAGCCTGAGCTTGGGCGAGATCGTCAGCTCGCGCGGCGGCACGTAGCCTTCGATGCGCCCGTCGAACCGGACGCCGGTCATTTCGCTGATCTTCGGCGAGAGCTTCTCGGGAGCGTTCACGGGCGGTTCTCCGGTTTCAGCGGCTGCCGAAGGTGATCTCGAAGTTGCCGAATTCGTCCACGCGCACGGTGCGGCCGGGCGGCACGACGACATTGGTCTGTGCCGTCTCGAGAACACACGGTCCCGGCAGCCGGTTGCCCGGGACCAGCGCGGCGCCGTCGAAGATCGGGGTGGCCACCGCCTGGCCGAGATCGGCCCAGTAGACCTCGCGTTCGCCGCGCCGCGCCGCGGGCGCCAGCTCGGCAGTCATCTCGACGGCGCGCTCGAGGCGCGGGCGCGGTGTGCTGGCCGTCGCCCGCACCCGCATCGTGACGATCTCGAGACGGGAGTCGCGATACGACGAACCCTTGCCGTAGTACTGCTCGTACCGTTCGTAGAACGCGGCGCGCAGCCCGGGCTCGAAGCCGGCCTCGAGGCGCTCGCCGGTGATCGGCACCTCGACCTCGTTGATCTGGCCGCGGTGGCGGATGTCGATCGAGAACGCGAAGCCGCGCCGGGAGGCGGCCACGCCGTCGCGATCGAGCTGCTGGTCGGCGCGCCGGCCGAGGTCGGACAGCACCGCGTTGATCCGCGCCGCCTCGAACGGGGTCGACTGGATGTCGACCTGCTCGAACACGTGCAGCACGTCCGCCGACGCGGCGCCGAACGCACACCAGGTCGAGGCGATCTCGCGCAGCGGCACGAGCACCCGCTGCACGCCGAGTTCGGCGCCGAACACCGCCGCGTGGACCGGGCCCGCGCCGCCGAACGCGAACAGCGTGAAGTCGCGCGGGTCGTGGCCCTTCTCGACGGTCATCTTGCGGATGATGTCGGCCATCTTGAACTCGGCGATCTTCGCGATGCCGCTGGCCGCCTCGTGCAGCGTCAGTCCGATCGGATCGGCCACCGTGCGCACCGCCTCGATCGCCCGTGCCCGGTCGAGTTTCATCGCGCCGCCGAGGAAGTTGTCGGGGTCGAGGTAGCCGAGCACCACGTCGGCATCGGTCACCGTCGGCTGCAGGTTGCCCTTGCCGTAGCAGGCCGGGCCGGGGTCGGCACCGGCGCTCTGCGGGCCGACCCGCATCGTGCGCGTCAGCGTGTCGACCACCGCCAGGCTGCCGCCGCCGGCGCCGATCGCCTCGATGTCGACCTTCGGCAGGAAGTAGTCGTACTGGATCACGTTGGAGATGAACGAGTACTGCGGCTCGCCGCGGGCGATGATGCCGACGTCGAACGACGTGCCGCCCATGTCGGTGGTGATGATGTTCTCGATGCCCATCAGCCGGCCGAAGTGGACCGACCCGGTGACACCGGCGACCGGCCCGGAATCGAGTGTCAGCAGCGGCATCGTCATCGCCCGCTCGACCGGCACCGAGCCGCCGCCGCACTGGGCGATCTGCAGCGGATGGCGGTACTGGTTCTCGACCAGTTCGCGGCTCAGGCTGGCCAGGTAACGCGACATCACCGGGCCGATGTAGGCGTTGAGCACCGTGGCGGTGACCCGCTCGTATTCACCCCAGCGCGGCGCGATGTCGACCGAACACGACACGAAGACCTCGGGGGCGAGTTCGGCGACCAGTTCGCGCAGCCGTCGTTCGTGCCGGTCGTTGCGGAACGACCAGAGGCAGCAGATCGCGATCGCGTCGCAGCCCGCGGCGAGCAGCGCCCGGATCGCGACCCGTGCCTCGTCCTCGTTCAGCGGCACCACCACGTCGCCGAAGCAGTCGATCCGTTCGGAGATGCCGTGGGTCAGCCGCTTGGGCACGATCGGATCGGGCTTCTGGCTGTCCGGGAAGTGCACGACCTGCACGATGTCGCGCTGATTCACGCCGCGTGATCCGCGCATGATCTGGATCGCGTCCTCGTGCCCCCGGGTCGTCAGCAGGCCGACCCGGGCGCCCTTGCGCTGGATCAGCGCGTTGGTGCCGACGGTCGTGCCGTGGGTCAGCATCCGGATCCGGCGGCAGAAGCGGTCGAACGGCTGCTCGAGCCGCTCGGCCGCCTTGCGCATCGCGTCGATCATCCCCTGGGAGAAGTTGCCCGGTGTCGACGACGACTTGGTGGCCGTGATCCGGCCGGCATCGTCGATGACGATGCAGTCGGTGAAGGTGCCGCCGATGTCGACGCCGACGAGGTATCCGGGTTCGTTGTCCTGGGCGAGTACTGCGCTCATCGTGGTCGCGATCTTCCTGGATCAGTGCGCCTTGGCCTGGCGGATCAGCGTACGCAGCCGCAACGGGGTCAGCGGCAGTTCATCACAACGTACGCCGTAGTCGGCGAGGGCGTCCTCGACCGCGCTGCACAGCGCGCCCGGCGCACCCATGCGGCCGCCTTCGCCGCCGCCCTTGATGCCGTATTCGGTGTACGGCGACGGCGTGATCACGTGCCCGACCCGGATCTCCCTGGGCAGTTCGTGCACCGTCGGGATCAGGTAGTCGGCGAATGTCGCCGTCAGCAGCTGGCCGTTCTCGTCGTAGTGGAACTTCTCGTAGAACGTGCTGCCGATGCCCTGCGCGGTGCCGCCGCGGATGTGTCCGGCCAGCGTCATCGGATTGACGACCGTACCGGCATCGTGGACCGCGACGTAGTCGAGGATGTCGCACTTGCCGGTGGCCGGATGGACCTCGACCAGCGCCATGTGTGCCATGTGGCCCATGATCGGATAGAAGATGCCCAGGTGCGAGCGGTCCTTGGCCGGCATCGTCGTCAGCGGATGGTCGTACATGTAGCTGGCTTCCAGGCCGCTGGACCAGTCGTCGCCTTCGGGCAGGTCGAGCCGGAAGTAGTGGGTGTACATCGCGACTTCGGCGAACGACTTCTCCATCTTCGGCACACCCTTGACGCCGATCATGCCGCGACGGAATTCCAGGTCGTCGGGACCGGCCTCGAGCATGCGCGAGGCGACCCTGCGCATCTTCTCCTTGACCTTGCCGGCCGCGCCGACGATCGCACCGGCGATCATCACGGTGAAACGGCTGCCGCCGGGACCGGTCGAGGTCAGGCTGCTGTCGGTGTCCGCGTAGACGACACTGACGGTGGCCGGATCGACCTGGAACTGCTCGGCGACCAGTTGCACCGCCATCGTCTCGGAGCTGTTGCCCCAGAACGGCGAGCCGAGCGTGACCCGGATGTTGCCGCCGGTGTCGACCCGGATCGCGGTGCCCTCGGGAGAACTGGTCAGCTGGAAGCCCGGATTGTCGGTCGGGTTCAGCGACCAGAACTCGGTCGCGCTGAACACGCTGCGCTCCTGGCAGGTCGCCAACCCGATGCCGATGCAGCGACCCTGCGCGCGGCCTTCCTTCTGGATCCGCCGCCAGTCGTCCAGGTTCGCCAGCCGCAACGCCTCGTCGAGCACCGCCGGATAGTTGCCGCTGTCGTAGACGTTGCCGGTCGGGATCACGTACGGGAACTGCTCGGGACGGATGAAGTTGCGCCGGCGGATCTCGAAGCGGTCCAGCTTCAGTTCGTCGGCGGCGGCATCGACCATCCGCTCGATCATCCAGTTGGTGACCTCCGAGCCGAAACCGCGGTACGCACCCTGCTGGCACTTGTTGGTCAACACGGCGACCAGCTCCATCTCGATGGAGCCGATCTGGTACGGACCCACGATCTGGCACAACGAGTTGCCATGGGTGCCGTAGCCGAACTGCAGGTACGCGCCGTAGTCGTCGATCACCTGGAACTTCAGCGACAGGATCCGGCCGTCCTTCGTCAGCGCGAGCTGGCAGTCGTAGATCCGGTCGGAGCCGTGGTTGTCGCAGTTCATCGTATTGTCGAGCCGGTCCTCGATGTACTTGACCGGCCGGCCCGCCGCGCGGGCGAGTGTCGCGGTCAGCGTCAGCACCTTGTGGGTGAACAGCTTGCTGCCGAAGCTGCCGCCGGTGGTCATCGGAATCAGGTTGATCTTGTGCGCCGGAACGCCGAGCGAGGCACCGACCAGCCAGCCGACATAGTTCAGGAACGAGCTGTTGCAGTGGACGGTGAACTTGCCGGTGCCGAGCTGGTAGTCGGCGACCGCACCCACGGTCTCCAGCGGCTGGCCACCGGAGCGGCCCCAGCGCAGCTTGCGCCGCACGACGACCTCGGCCTTCTGGAAGTGCTGCTCGACCGGCCCGAAACGATAGGTATGCCGGTGCGCGACGTTGGTCGGACCACGATCCGGGTGCAGCACCGCGTCGCCGGTGGCCTCCATCGCGTCCAGCGGATCGCTGACCACCGGCAGGTCCTCGTATTCGACCTCGATCAGTTCACAGGCGTCCTCGGCGATGTACCGGTTCTCGGCGACGACCGCGCAGACGGCTTCGCCGACGTGCCGGACGCGGTCGACGGCCATGCAGTACTGCACGACCGGCGGGCTGGCGAACTGCGCGGTCGGCCCGGTCTGCTCCTTGGCCTGGGCACCGGTCATCACCAGCACGACACCGGGCAGTGCCTCGGCCTGGCGGGTGTCGATCCGCTTGATCCGCGCATGGGCGCGGTCCGATCGAAGGATCGCCGCGTGGGCCATGTTCGGCAGCACGACGTCGTCGATGTAGCCGCCCTGGCCGGTCAGCAGCCGCGGGTCCTCGACCCGCTTCATGTTCTTGCCGATCCAGGTGTAGTCGGGCTGCGGGGACTCGCGCTGCGTCGACTTCGGGATGTAGTTCTCGGCCGGAATGTGCGCGGGGATCGTCGGCTTGTTCACTGCTTTTCCTCCCGAATCAGCGTCGCGGCGTGGCGGACCGCCTCGATGATGTTGTAGTAGCCGGTACAGCGGCACAGGTTCGACGAGATCGCCTCGCGGATCTCGTCGTCGCTCGGCGACGGATTCTTCTCCAGCAGTTCGACCGCACTGAGCAGCATGCCGGGTGTGCAGAAGCCGCACTGCAGGCCGTGTTTCTCCCAGAACGCCTGCTGCACCGCGGACAACTTGCCGCCGCGTGCCAGCGACTCGACGGTGCGCACCTCGGCGCCGTCGGCCTGCACCGCGAGGGTCAGGCACGAACGGGCGGTGCGCCCGTCGAGCAGCACGTTGCAGGTGCCGCAGACGCCGTGTTCACAGCCGACGTGTGTGCCCTTGAGCGCGAGTTCCTCGCGCAGGAAATCGCACAGCAGCAGCCGCGGTTCGACCACCCGCTGCACCGGACGTCCGTTGACTGTCAGTTGGATCGTGATCGCTTCGGGCATCGCGGTCTCCTCATCGTTTGCCGGCGCGGGCGCGTGCCCGGGCCAGTGCCTGCCGCGTCAGCGTGCCGACGAGGTCCAGCTTGTAGTCCACGTCGGCATGCACCGACCCGGTCGGGCGCAGGCCGCCCAGGCCGCGACCGATGGCCTCGGCGGCGGTGGCCTCGTCGACCGACGAACCCACCAGCGCCGACTCGACCGCCGTCCAGCGGCACGCCCGCTCCTCGACACCGGCGAGCGCGATCGCCGCCGACGTGCAGCGCCCACCGTCCATCGACAACGTCGCCGCGACCGCCGCGATCGCGAAATCGCCACGCCGATTCGATGTCTCCTCGAACGCCCAGCCCTGGGCCGGCGGCGCGAGCGGGATCCGGATCTCGATCAGCATCTCGTCGGGTGCCAGCGCGGTCGTGAGCTGGCCG
This sequence comes from uncultured Burkholderiales bacterium, assembly GCA_902826305.1. Taxonomy (GTDB): domain Bacteria; phylum Pseudomonadota; class Gammaproteobacteria; order Burkholderiales; family Burkholderiaceae_E; genus CADEEH01. Next base: position 7,174 of record CADEEH010000034.1, on the reverse strand, counting down.
ACGAAGAAGTTCGCGGCCGAAAGCTCGCGTTTGCCCCGCGTGCTGGCCGCGACCAGCGTCGCGCCGCCAGCCAGCAGGACCGCCGGCATCTCGGAGGCCGGATCGGCATGGCACACGTTGCCGCCGAGTGTGCCCCGGTTGCGGATCGGGATGTGGGCGACATAGTGGTATGCCTCGGCCATCAGCGGGCAGTGGCGGCCGACCAGTTCGGAGGCCATCACGTCGGAGTGGCGCGTCATGGCCCCGATGCAGAGTCGTTCACCGTCGACCCGGATCGCGTCCAGGCCCGCGATCCGGTTGATGTCGATCAGCGTCTTCGGCCGGCTGAGCCGGGCGTTCATCATCGCGAGCAGGCTCTGGCCGCCGGCCAGCAGTCGCGCGTCGTCACCGAACCGGGCCAGGCTCGCCAGCGCATCGTCGACGCTGGTCGGCCGGACATAGTCGAACGGCGGGGGTTTCATGTCTCCTCCTCCCTCTGTTTTCGATCCATGATCGTTGCGGGCCGGCGTCGATGCCTGCCTTGCGGGGCGGCATCGTCGACGGCATCGGGGAAGCTCTTGCGCGACATCGAGGTCGGCGACCGAAGATACCGTCGGTGCCGCGGACGACACCAATACCGTTTCGGCATCGGCGTCATGCTGGAAGCCGTCGCGAGACGGCCGCGAGGCCGTGGCGCCGGTCAGCGCTGCAGCGCGGCGCTGCGCCAGTGGCCGGCAAGCACCGCGGCCCGGGTCAGTTCCTCGGTGAGGGCGATCAGCCGGTCGGCGGCGTGGGTCAGGCCGCGTTCACGGGCATGGGCAATCGTCCAGCGCACCGTCAGCCCGCGCACCGGGGCGATGCTCAGCCGCTTCTGTCGCCACCGGGTGGCCACCGCGCAGAACGGCAGCACCGACCAGGCGACGCCGGCCTCGATCAGGTCGAGCATCGCGGTCGTCGAGTTGGTGTCGACGACCAGGTCGATCGACAGGCCCTCGCGGGCGAGGGCCTCCTCGATGATCAGGCGCAGGCTGTTCGGCCGGCTGGTCAATGCCAGCGACACTTTCGAGACCCGTTTCAGCGACACCGAGCGGGCGGCATCGAGCTTGGCGTCCGGGGGGCCGACCAGGAACATCGATTCGGCCAGCAACGGCCGGCCCTCGAGATGGGCGAGCGGCTCGGAGTCCGAGATGACGACATAGTCCAGGCCGCCGCCGCGTGCCTGCTCGGCCAGCGCCATGCTGATGCCTTCCTGCACGTGCAGCGTCAGGCCGGGATAACGCAGGCGCGCCGCGGCGATCAGCGGCACGGTCACCAGTTCACGCATCGACGGGGGCATGCCGATCGTCACCTCGCCGACCGGGGTCGACGCCTGTGAACCGATCTCGTCGCGCAGGCCGTCGAGACGGCGCAGGATGTCGGCGGCACGGTCGCGCAGCAGGCGGCCCGCGTCAGTCAGCGTGACCCCGCGCTCGGAGCGGTGGAACAGCGGAGTCTCGAACTCCTCCTCGAGCTGGCGGATCTGGCGCGACAGCGCCGGCTGCGCGACGTGCAGCACCATCGACGCCCGGGTGAAGCTGCGCAGTTCGGCGATCTGCAGGAAGTAGCGGAGCTGGCGGACATTCACCGCCCGGATCATCCCGACCGGCCGCCGGGTCGTCAATGACGATCCGGCGGGTGGGGCGGGTCAGCACACGCGCGTCAGGCGTTGCCGACCAGCTTCGTCAGCGCCTGGCGCAGGCTTTCGCCGGGTTCCAGGCCCATGCGGCGGGCGGCCAGGTTCACGTGCGAGATGATGCCGTAGTCCCAGGTGTCCTGCGAATCACCGATGCGGGCGCTCATGTGGGACACCGTGCCGGCGGCGATGCCACGCGCCTGCAGCATGCCGAGGGCGTAGATGCCGGCCTCGTCCTTGCCGACGCCGGCGTCGTTGAAGAACGCACCGGCCAGCGGCACCTCGAGCGCGAACTCGCCCGAACTCGCCCCGCCGTGTGACGCGGACACGACCACCGACCCCTTGTCCTCGGCGGACACCTTCGTGATCGAGTCCATGATCACGACCCGGCCGCGTGCTCCGGCGGCCACTTCCTTTTTCAGCATGATGTCCTCAGACGCGTGTGATCTGGTGGATGCTTTCGGCGATCGCCTGCGGCTCGAACACCTTCTTCCAGTCGGGCGCGAAGATCTCCTTCTTCGCCCGTTCGACGGCCCGGTTGGCGGCGTCGGACATGCGCACACCCGGCAGCTGGTCGAAAAGGATCGCGAGTTCGACGTTCAGGTGGCCGAGGATGAAGTCGCGCGCGGCCTCGGCAGCCACGCCGCGCCGGATCGCCTCGTCGGTGGCCTCGCGGATCACCGTCAGGCAGGTCGCGCAGACCGTCTCGGACAATGCCGGCTCGAGAATCGCCATCTGCTCGACGGTCGCCCGATGCGAGCGCATCACCGGTGCGTACATCCGTCGCGCGACGTCCTCGGCCAGGGCGTAGTGCTCGTCCGGTCCGCGCATCAGCGCACAGACGATCGCCTGCTTGGCCTTGAGCCCGCCGAAGTAGTCGCGCCGTGCCTCCGGGTCGGTCTCGTCGTTGAAGATCGGCGGATGGCACGGATGGGCGACGAAGATCGTCAGGTCCGACCGCTCGGGCAACTCGCCGGCGAACGGCGCCGCCGCGTCCAGTGCGATCAGTATCGACCCGCGCTTGAACTGGTCGGCGAGCTGATGGGTGACCTTGCCGATCGCGTTGTCGGGGATCGCCAGGATCACGACGTCGGCCTGCGGCAGCACGGTCTCGGCCGGCGCGCAGGTGATATCCAGTTCCCGCAGCCGGTTGCGGCCGGCCTCGCTGACCTCGACATGGGACACCTCGTACGGGGCACCGCGCAGGTTCGCCGATACGCGATAACCCATCTTGCCCCCGGCGCCGAGCACCACCACCTTCTTCATTGCGCTTCTCCTGTTCGAATCCTGTCCATGATGTGCAAGACGTTCAGGCGCTGCCGCGCCTGGCCGTCTCGAAGAAATCCGCGCCGCCCATCTGCCCGCCCTTGAGCGCGACCTCCAGGCCGTCGATGCCCGCGGCGCCGGCGACGAAGCGGCACAACGGCGCACCCCGTGCGAGGCGCGCGGCGACGACGATCGCGCCGGGTGCGAGCACCTGGCTGACCTGGCTCGACGTGTCTCCTCCGGAGAGCAGCAGCCGCTCGAGCGGCACCGCGCGCAGGATCTCGCGGGCGACATGTCCCAGTCGAAGCCCCAGCGTCCGCCCGCCTTCGTGACGGGCCTGCTCGCGGCTGTATCCGTGCCGCTGCAGCGCGTCGAGCATCGCGGTGATGCGCGGGTCGTCGGGACCTCGCGCGGTGTGCAGGATCACGCTGCGCCCGGCGCGCAGCGCGGTCAGCGCCGACGCGACGATCGCATCGGCGGCGCCGTTCCATCCACTCGCGTCGACGAGTGCCGAGGCGTCGATCGGGATGTCGACGAATCCCGCGGCGATCGCGGCGTCGATCTGCTGCGCACTCAGCCGCGAGGCGCTGCCGGAGATCGCAAGCACCCGATCGACCGCGGCGAAGCGGTCGTAGTGACTCGCGGATCGCGCCCCGGTGCCGTCGCGGGAGTGCCACCATTGTGTCAACGCGTACTGCGCACCGGACGAGCCGACCACGAACAGCGGCGCATGCTCGGCCGCCAGTCGGTCGAGCACGCGGCCGGTCTCGGTCAGATGGGCGTTCGTGGTGCCGTCGAACACGACCGCATCGGGTCTTTGCCCGGCCAGTGTCCGCAGCCGGGAATCGACCGCGTCCTGGCCGGCGTCGAACACCGTGAACGGCAGGTTCGCGATCGACAGCGGCGCCTGGCGGCTGATGTGTCGACCGAGATCACTTTCGTCCATCGGCGTCACCGGGTGCACACTCATGATCGGGTGGCGATCGATCCGATGGACCTGGTCGTCGGTGCCCGACCGTGCGAACAGGTGGCCGAACGCGCAGTAACGTCCGAGCGCGGGGTTGCCGGCGACGATCGGCACGAAGGGTGCGGAGAAGCTGCGGCGCGCGATCTCGATCACGCGGCCGATGCTGCCGATGCCCGGCGCGCTGTCGAACGTCGAGCAGACCTTGTAGTGCACGATCGGCGCCCCGGTGGCGGCCAGCGACTCGAAGACCGACGGCAGGCGCTCGTCCATCTCCGCCGGAGTCATCGCGCGACTGTCGCCGGCGACACCGATCGCATCCAGTTCACCGAAACGCTCGAGCGTGGCACGGTCCGGTGCGCCGAGGAACAGTGCACAGCGCAGGCCGGCGAACGCGAGCACCTCGAGGGCGTCGGTCGAGCCGGTGAAATCGTCGCCGTAGAACGCCAGCCGCGGCGGGGTGCGCCGACCGCCGGTTGTTGTCCGCGGCACGTCGGTCACGCCGCTTCCCCGAACTTCGCGATCGCAGCCGCCAACGCCGGGCGCTGCCGCGCGTAGTCGACCAGGTCGACCCCGGCGACCGCGGCCTCCCACGCCTCGCGCATGCTGGCCACACCGGCCGCCGTGCCCTGCGGGTGGCCGATGATGCCGCCGCCGGCCAGGTGCATCAGGTCGACCGAGGCGAGCCGGGCGTACAGTTCGGGCGCCTGACCGGCCCACTGGCCCGACGAGAACACCGGCATGATCGGTGTCGTGCCGCCGAACGGCGCCAGGCAGGCCCGCGCCGACGTGATGACCGAGTCGTCGGGCTCCCAGAACTTGCTGCGCAGCCCGTTGACGTGCAACTGGTCGACGCCTGCCAGCCGCCACAGCTTCTGATAGGCGGCGAAGTCCATGCCGAGCTCCGGGCAGCGCGTGAACGCGCCCCAGCCGTTGCGGTGCCCGTGGATCGGCACCTCGGCGTGCCGGCGCAGATGCTCGACCGCGGCCAGGCCGACCCAGTTGACGCTGACCATCACGCAGGTGCCCCCGGCACGCACGACCAGGTCATGCCGGCGCAGCATCTCGTCGACGCTGCCGGAGATGTTGATCGCATACACCGGCATGCGGCCGAGCCGGTCGGCATGGCGGCGCAGCACCGGCATCACCGCGTCCAGCCGTTCGCCGAACGGGGCGTAAGGCGGATCGGCGAGCAGCTCGTCGTCCTTGATGAAGTCGATGTCCGCGGCGCACAACGAGTCGACCAGTTCGGCGGTCTGCGCCGGTGTCAGGCCGATGCTGGGCTTGATGATCGTGCCGATCAGCGGCCGGCCCTGGATGCCGGCCATCCGGCGCGTGCCTTCGACACCGAATCGCGGCCCGGGAAACCGCGCCACGTAGTCGGGCGGCAGATCGATGTCGAGCAGGCGCAGCCCGGTCACCTCGCCGAGTTCGAACAGATTGCCGGCGACCGTCGCCATCAGGCTCGACAGGTTCGCACCGACGTTGTCGATCGGGAACGCGATCTCGACCTCGCCGCGCTGGAAGACGCCGGCGTGGCCGCGACGCTCCGCCCAGGCGCTGCGCAGCGACGGCTCGTGCACCGGCGGCAACGGATCGATCCGCGTGACGCGCGCGCGCGAGCGGCGTTTCAGCTCCTCGGTCTCCCCGGCCAGTGCCAGGAACGTGCCGCTCGACTGCTCGCCGGCGATGACGTCGGCGGCCTTCCGGATCGGCTCCGGGCTCTCGATCCGGTAGCGTGCCCGGAACTCCGATCGTTCACTCTGCTGGACCATGGGGATGTGTCGGTGCGGCGCCGTGCGGCGTGCAGTGACTTTGCAGCTGACTACGATGAACAGGATCGTATGAGGTTGCCATCGGGCGTCGCAAACGATATAAATTCGGCAGCGTGTGAACAAAGCTCACAATCCGGCTGATCGTGTCTTGCGATCGCCGCTCGCCGCATCCGACCGGGGCCCGATGTTTTCGCCAGAGCCGACGTGCAGACACCGAGACCGTCGCTGAATGCGCTGCGGGCCTTCGAGGCCACCGCGCGGCTGCGCAGCATGAGTGCCGCAGCCAACGAGTTGTCGGTCACCCATGGCGCGGTCAGCCGCCACATCCGATCGCTCGAGGACATGTTCGGGGTCGTGTTGTTGCACCGCGGGCCCCATTCGACCGATCCGACACCGGAAGGATCGCGGCTGGCCGAAGGGCTGGCCGCGGCGTTCAACACGATCCAGGCCAGCATCGAGCAGCTCAAGCCGGGACCGCTGACGCTGTCGTGCTCCACCTCGATCATGATGTACTGGCTGATTCCGCGGATCGCGCGTTTCCATGAACGGCATCCGGATGTCGAACTCCAGTTCAACATGAACCACGGGCAGATCGACATCGTGCGCGACAAGATCGCGATCGCGATCCGCAACACGATGTACGAGGCGCCGCCCGATGTCGTGTTGCGCGAACTGACGACCGAATGGGTCGGGCTGGTCTGCTCGCCGGAGTACATGCACTCGGCCCGGATCCGGGCGTTCGACGACCTGGACGGCGCGCGACGGCTGGCGCCCAAGACCCGGCCGAAGGCCTGGCAGGAATGGGCGACGGCCTTCGGTCACGAAGGCGCGGCGCTGGAGGCGCACGACGGTTTCGATCACTTCTACCTGATGATCCAGGCGGTCATCTGCGGCCTGGGCATCGCGCCGGTGCCCCGGATGCTGGTGCTCGACGACCTGCGCTCGGGCAAGCTGGTCGCACCGTTCGGTTTCGTCCCGGGACCCCACAAGCTGGTACTGTGGCTCGCGCCGCACGTGATCTCGCGACCGGACTCGCGGGCGCTCGTGCAATGGCTGTCTGACGAGTTCGCCGACAGCGAACGCGACACGCCGGTCGCCGCTGCCCCCGCGCCGCGCGTGGCGCGTCCCAGGTCGATCGACACGGATGTGGCGAGGCGGGTTTCGGCCCGGGAACCCGACGGGATGAGGTGAACATGCGGATCTGCGTGATCGGCGCCGGCGCGATGGGCGGCATCTTCGGCGGGCACCTGAAGCGTTCGGGCCAGGACGTGACGCTGATCGACCTGCGTCGCGATCATGTCGAGGCGATCGTCCGCGACGGCCTGCGGGTCGATGGCGTGCTCGGTGATCATCGGATCGCCGTGCCGGCGTTCGATTCGCCCGACGACCTCGGCCGGTTCGACGTCGCAATCGTCTTCACCGACACCAATGCCACCACCGAGGCGGCGCACACCGCCGCCAGGCTGCTCGACACCGACGGCTTCGCGCTGACGCTGCAGAACGGCATCGGCAACGTCG
>CADEEH010000033.1:6246-41025 GCA_902826305.1 uncultured Burkholderiales bacterium | reverse complement strand
TCTTCTGGTTCTTCGGGCACCCCGAGGTCTACATCATGATCCTGCCGGCCTTCGGGATCGTCAGCGAGATCATCCCGGCGTTCGCCCGCAAGCGCCTGTTCGGCTACAGCTCGATGGTCTACGCGACCGCGTCGATCGCGATCCTGTCGTTCATCGTCTGGGCGCACCACATGTTCACCACCGGCATGCCGGTGACCGGGCAGCTGTTCTTCATGTACGCGACGATGCTGATCGCGGTGCCCACCGGCGTGAAGATCTTCAACTGGGTCGCGACGATGTGGCGCGGCGCGATGACCTTCGAGACGCCGATGCTGTTCGCGATCGGTTTCATCGTGGTGTTCACGATCGGCGGCCTGACCGGGATCATCCTGTCCGTCGCGCCGCTCGACATCGCGCTGCACGACACCTACTACGTGGTGGCCCACTTCCACTACGTGCTGGTCGCGGGCTCGCTGTTCGCGCTGTTCGCCGGCACCTACTACTGGCTGCCGAAGTGGACCGGGCACATGTACGACGAGAAGATCGGCCAGTGGCACTTCTGGCTGTCGATGATCACGTTCAACATCACCTTCTTCCCGATGCACTTTCTCGGTCTGGCCGGCATGCCGCGTCGCTACGCCGACTATCCGATGCAGTTCGCCGACTACAACGCACTGGTGACCGTCGGCGCATTCGGCTTCGGGCTGTCGCAGCTGGTGTTCCTGTGGGCGGTCGTCAAGTGTGTCAAGGGCGGGCCGAAGGCGGCCGACAAGCCGTGGGAAGGGGCGGTCGGGCTGGAGTGGACCTTGCCGTCGCCGGCGCCGTTCCACACCTTCGAGACGCCGCCGCAGGTCAAGTGAGCGAGTTGAACAGGGGCCGGTCGATGGTGTCCGCCGCGGCGGATCCTGCAAGGCCGGCGCCTCGATGCCATGCGTGACACGAACATGCGCGACAACAAGCGCACCGCGCTGATCCTGCTGTCGGTCGCGCTGGTGTTTTTCATCGGCGTGATCGCCAATCGGATCCTCCTTGGCTGAGCCGACATCGACCGGCGCCGCGCCGGGCCCGCTGCGCCGCCGGATCAACCGTCTGACCTCCGGCCGGTTGCTGGTGATCGCCGTGCTGATGTTCGGCTTCGGGTTCGCGATGGTTCCGATCTACCGCAAGATCTGCGAGGTCGCCGGCATCGGGGTGCTGACGCAGCGCGACGTCGAGGCGCAGGATTTCGCCCGCAACACGCAGGTCGACCGCACACGCAAGGTGGTGGTCGAGTTCGACGCCAACAGTCGCGGCGCCTGGCAGTTCAAGCCACAGGAACGATCGGTCGAGGTGCATCCGGGCGAACTGGTGACCGTCGTCTACAGCCTGGTCAACACGCAGCCGCGTGCAACCGCCGGGCAGGCGATACCCAGCTACGCGCCGGAGGTGTCGGGCCGCTACTTCCGCAAGATCGAGTGTTTCTGCTTCAAGCAGCAGGCACTCGAGGCCAACGAGACCCGCCAGTTCCCGGTCGTGTTCGTCGTCGATCCGAAGCTGCCGGCCGACGTCGGCACGATCACGTTGTCGTACACGTTCTTCGAGGTGGGCGGTCTGCCGCCGCGCGCGGCCGAATCCGGCGCGCCGCGCACCACGGCCGGGGCGGCGGGTGGCTGATGGAGCCGCAGCGCAGGGACGCCGACAAGCGGCAGGCCTCGTTCCTGACCACGCTGCGGGCGGTTGCCGCCTCGTTCTTCGGTGTGCGAGGCCGCAAGGCGCACGAGTCGGACGTGGCCCGGCTCAATCCGATCCACGTGGTGCTGGTGGGCATCATGCTGGCGGTCGTGTTCGTCCTCACGCTGGTGATGATCGTCCGGTGGGTGGTGCCATAATCCGCCATCCGCACATGCGGCACCCCCGGGGCGCCGCTTCACGAACCATGCGGCAGCCTCGGGGCGCCGCTTCACAGGCAATGTCGAATCGGTTGCATCGAATGGGGAGACCGTCAAGATGAGTACCGGAGCGCCAGGCTCGGCGCCTTATTACTTCGTACCGAATCCGTCGAAGTGGCCGATCGTCGGTTCGGTCGCCCTGACGTTCGCCGGGTTCGGCGCCGCCGGACTGGTCAACGGCGCGGGTTATGCGCCGTACGTGCTGGCGATCGGTTTCGCGATCCTGATCTACATGCTGTTCGGCTGGTTCGGCACCGTCGCCGGCGAGTCCGAAGGCGGCATGTACAACCAGCGGGTCGACGTGTCGTTCCGCTGGAGCATGAGCTGGTTCATCTTTTCCGAGGTGATGTTCTTCGCGGCGTTCTTCGGCGCGTTGTACTACGCGCGGTCGATCACGATGCCGTGGCTCGGGGACTTCGATCACAAGGCGTTCCTGTGGCCCGACTTCCAGGCCGCCTGGCCGAACACCGGTCCGACGGGCACGATCGAGGCGTTCCAGAAGATCGGTCCCTGGCCGCTGCCGACGATCAACACCGCGCTGTTGCTGACCTCGGGTGTCACGCTGACGATCGCCCACCATGCACTCAAGGACGGGCGGCGCGGCGCGCTGGCGCTGTGGCTGTTCATCACGGTCGCGCTCGGGGTGATCTTCCTCGGCGTGCAGGCCTACGAATACGGTCACGCCTACTCCGACCTGAACCTGAAACTCACCTCCGGTGTGTTCGGCTCGACGTTTTTCATGCTGACCGGTTTCCACGGCTTCCACGTCTGCCTCGGCGCGATCATGCTGACCGCGATCCTGGGCCGGGTGCTGCGCGGGCACTTCACCGCCGAACACCACTTCGGCTTCGAGGCGGCCGCCTGGTACTGGCACTTCGTCGACGTCGTCTGGCTGCTGCTGTACGTGGTCGTCTACTGGCTCTAGGCATCCTGGGGACCGCCCGCCCCGAGCCGCAGGCCCGAGCCCGGCGGGCGGGCAGGGCACGCAGAAGACGCATGTCACCGCGGCTCCGATGAGGGGACTGAAGCGCCTGCGCGGCGCGCTTCGGGTCGGCCCGCTGCCCACCGCGGCGGCGCTGCTGGTGATGATCGCCGCGATAGCGCTGGGTCACTGGCAGCTGCAACGCGCCGAACTGAAGGCGTCGATGCAGCGCGAGCGTGAACAGGCGCTGGCGTCGCCGGCCACCGAGGTCACCGGTGCGATCGATCCGGCCCGGGTCGTCGGCAACCGGGTCGCGGTGTCCGGGCGGCTGATCAACGACGCGTCCATCTTCATCGACAACAGGACCCGGCGCGGGGTCGCCGGGTTCCATGTGCTGACCCCTCTTCGGCTCGCCGGAGGTCCCCAGGCCCACGTGCTGGTGCTGCGCGGCTGGGTGCCGAGGGACCCGTCGGACCGCAGCCGGTTGCCGGCGCTGCATCCGGTGCAGGCCGTCGTGCGGATCGAAGGGCTCGCGCAGGCCGAGCTGCCGCAGGCGATCTCACTCGGTACCGAGCCGCCACCGGGGCCGCAGGATCGGATCTGGCAGCAGTTCGACTTCGCCAAGTACCGCACCTGGTCCGGACTGCCGGTGGCCGAGCTCGTCGTCCGGCAGACTTCGGAGATGGACGACGGCCTGATCCGCGAGTGGCCGGTACCGGGCAACGACGTCGCCAAGCATCGCGGCTACGCCTTCCAGTGGTACGCGATCGCCGCCGGCACACTCGCGTTGTGGGCCTGGTTCGCGTTCGGATTTGCACCGCGTCGGAAGAACGACACGTCAAATTCGTAAAGTTTGTCGACTCCTCACCACGGTCGATCCGACGAGCGTCGCGGATATACTTGCTCGGCGGTCATTGCTGCAAAACCGCACAGTTCCTCCTGGCGGACCCGGCTAGACTCGGTTCCGATCGCCTGGGGTAGGTGCACGGAGGGGGAATCGCCCCACCCGTGCCGTGCCGCTCCGGCACGCATCCTGAACAACGCCATCCATGTCGGTTCGCCTTGCATTCGGCATCATGTCGGCCATCCACCGGCCGTCGACGGTCGCGCAACTGGCCGACGCCCTGGCGCCTTATCCGGTCGTGGTGCACCACGACTTCTCGCAGCAACCCGACTTCGCGATCACGTCGCCCAACGCGCGGCTGGTGCCGTCGCCGAAACGCACCGGGTGGGCCAACTGGGGCTATTCGGAAGGCATCCTGCTCCTGTTGAAGCACTGCCTGGAGCATGTCGAGTTCGACTACTTCCAGCTGCTCAGTCCGACCTGCCTGCCGATCAAGCCGCTGTGTGAATTCGCCGGCTACGTCGACGAGGGCAGGTACCAGGCCAACATCGAGTGGCTGAGCCTGGATGACGATCCCCAGGTGCTGATGCACTTCGCGTACCGGACCTACGCCCCCGACATGTCGCTTCGGTATCGCGCGTTGTGGCGCGCCTATCTGATGTATGGCGCCGAAGGCGGCCCGCGGGTCGAGAAGGTCGGTCTGTCGATCCCGCTCGCGTACCACGGCTACGAGTCCGGGCGGATGAGCCTGCGCGCACGCGCCGCGCTCGGCTTCGTGCGGCTCGCCCAGCGCGGCCTGCTCGGTCGACATCCGTTCGGGCCCGGCCTGCGCGCGCTGACCGGGGGCACCTGGTTCGGTGCGCGTCGCGAAGTCTGCGAGTACCTGGTCCGCAAGGCGGCCGAACCGGCGATCGAAGGCTATTTCAGCCGGCTGACCCAGGCCGACGAGACGCTGTTCCCGACGCTCCTGGGCAACTCCGACTTCCGGATCGGCCCGTCGAATCACCTGGTCAACGTCTACAACGGCGGGCATCCCCGGTGGTTCGACTCGTCCGACATCGACCGCATCACCCAGTCGCCCGCGTACTTCGGGCGCAAGTTCCCCGACGACGCATCGGCGTCGATCCGCCGCACCGTGCTCGACCGCATCGCCCCCCAGGCTGCCGCCGTCTGACGGCACGCCCAATCCGAACGGGTCCCATCCCATGAGCCTGAACCATTTCCTGTCCGTGATCCGCGCCCGCTTCTGGCTGCTGGTCGCGGTGTTTGCCGCGATCGTCGGCCTGACCGTCGGCGCCTCGCTGATGATGTCCAAGAAGTACACCGCCTCGGCGATCGTGCTGATCGACGTCAAGTCGCCGGACCCGGTGGTCGGGGGGATGCTGCCCGCGCACCTGCTCAACAGCTACATCGCGACCCAGGTCGAACTGCTGAGCAGCGAGAAGGTCGCGGTCAAGGTGGTCGAGAAGCTGAACCTGCACGCCGACCCGAAGCACTACCTGCGCTTCAACGAGCAGGCCAACGGGGAGGGCTCGATCAAGGAGTTCATCGCCGCCGGGCTGCGCAAGTCGGTCAGCGTCAAGCCGGCACGCGATTCGAACATGCTCGAGATCTCGGTGACCTCGACCGACCGCGAGGCGGTCGCTCCGCTGGCCAACGCGTTCGTCCGCGCCTACATCGACACGACGGTGGCGATCCGCGTCTCACCGGCGCGCGACTCGCGCACGTTCTTCGAGGATCAGCTCAAGCTTCGCCGCGACGTGCTCGATGCCGCACAGACGCGGCTGAGCGAATTCCAGCGCACCAAGGGCCTGTATTCGAACGACGAGCGGTTCGACATCGAGAACGCCCGCCTGATGGAACTGTCGCAGCAGATGACGCAGCTGCAGGCGGCCGCCGCCGAGAGCGCGCGACGCCGCCAGTCGGCCCGCGCGGCGCTGACACAGGCCGCCGGCAGCGATGCGCCGGAGGTGCTGCAGAATCCGCTGATCCAGACGCTCAAGGCCGAGCTGGTCAAGGCCGAGGCGCGGCTGCGCGAGCGCAGCGCCGTGCTCGGTGCGAGCCATCCGGAGATCCAGCGGCTGCAGGCCGAGGCCGATTCGATCCGCAACCGCCTGGATCGCGAGACCAAGCTGCTGACGACCGGGCTGGACCGCTCGGCCGACGTCACCCGGCTGCGCGAGTCCGACGTGCGCAAGTCGCTCGATCTGCAGCGCAAGAAGGTGCTCGAGCTCAAGCAGGCGCGCGACCAGTCGCAGGCGCTCGAACGCGACGTCGACAGTGCACGCAAGGGCTACGAGAGTGTGCTCGCCAAGCTCGATTCGACCTCGCTGGAGAGCGCTTCGACGCAGACCAACATCGTGCCGATCGAGTGGGCGGCCACGCCGTCGAAACCGTCGAGCCCGAACCTGCTGCTCAATTCGATGGTCGCGGTGGTGCTGGGCTCGCTGCTCGGCGTGGTCACCGTGCTCGGCCTGGAGGCGGCGAATGCCCGCGTGCGGCTGCCCGAGGACCTGGCCCGTGTCGCCGAGGCACCGTTCCTCGGCGAGCTCGGCCGGGTGCCGCCGCGTGTGATCGCCCACGGCAGCGGTGGACGCGACAGCGACTATCCGGATCGCCTCGCGATGCCGACCGAGTTCTTCGACGACCGTCTGGACGAGACGATCATCGACCCGCCGACCGTGCTCGTCGAGCCGGTGCGCAGCGAGGCGATCTCCAACGACACCGGTGAGGCGACCGCCGAGGCGCTGCTATCCGCCGGCGTGATCAATCGCGCCGACGTCGAGGTGATCGAATCGCTGGCCAGCGAGAAGGGCCTGCGTTTCGGCGAGGCCGCCGTCAGCAGCGGCCTGGTGCAGATCGACCAGATCCGCGCCGCGGTCGCCAGCCGGGCCACGGTCGCGTTCCTCGATCCGAACGCGAGTCCGGTCGCCAAGGAGGTCGTTGCCGCGTTCGATGCCGATCATCCGTTCGTCGACGACCTGCGCCAGCTGCGGGCACAGATCATCTCGCGCTGGCTGCGCATCCGCGCCGGCGAGCGCAAGTCGTTCGCCATCGTCAGCCACGGCCCGGGCGACGGCAAGTCGTTCACCGCGGCCAACCTGGCGGTGTGTTTCGCCCAGATGGGCTATCGCACGCTGCTGATCGACGCCGACATGCGCGAAGGGCGGCAGCACGAACTGTTCGCGGTCGACAACAGCGAGGGCTTGTCGTCGCTGCTGGCCGGCCGTTGCCGCGTCGTCGACGCGCTGCGCAAGGTGCCGGGCATCGACACGTTGCAGATCATCCCGGCGGGCCCGAACGTGGCCAGCCCGAGCGACCTGCTCGCCCGCGACACGTTCACCCGGATGCTGAAGGTCTTCTCGAAGTCGGTCGACGTGATCCTGGTCGACACGCCGAGTGTGCGCCGCAAGGCCGACACCGCGCTGATCACCGCGGCCGCCCGCGGCTACATCGTCGTCGCGCGCCAGCATCGGTCGCTGGTCAACGGCGTGCGCACGCTGATCAAGGCCCTCAAGCCCGCGCGGGCGAAGCTGATCGGCACCGTGCTGGTCCGCGCCTGACGGCCGGGCGCCGGCACACCATGGTCGCGCCCGACCGCGACACCGCGTCCGTTGCCGAGGAACCGGGCCCGGACCTGCGTCACCGCAGTGTCTCCGGTGCGCTCTGGGGCAGCCTGGGCTCGGTGTTGCGGATGGCGCTGCAGGTGGTCGCGCAGATCGTGCTCGCCCGGATCCTCGGTCCGGAGCAGTACGGACTGTTCGCCGCCGCGATGATCGTGCTCGCGCTGTCCGCGTTCTTCGCCGACATCGGCCTGTCCTACGGCCTGATCCAGAAATCGGAACTGTCCTCGCAGGACGTGCGCTTCGTCGTCACCTGGCAGTTCCTGCTCGGCGCGCTGATCGCGATCGGCCTGTTCGCGGGTGCCGGCGCGATCGCCTCGTTCTTCAATGACGAGCGGGTTGCCGACGTGATGCGTTGGATGTCACTGGCCGCGCTGCTGTCGGCGATGACGGCGCCCTCGGCGTGCCTGCTCAAGCGTGACCTGGACTTCAAGTGGCTGAACCTGTCGGGTGTGATCGGCTACGCGATCGGCTTTCTCGCGATCGGGGTGCCGATGGCGCTGGCCGGCTGGCAGGCGCTCTCGCTGGTGGTCGCCTATCTCGCGGCGATCACGATCTCGCTGGTCCTGTTGTACCTGCGCACCCGCCACACGTTGCGACCGCTGTTCTGGTACCCCGGCGCGGCCGGGATGATCCGCTTCGGCGGCACGGTGTTCGCCACCAACATCGTCAACTGGATCATGTCGAGCATCGACCGCCTGGTGATCGGCCGGATGTTCCCGATCGCGGCGGTCGGCCTGTATTCGACGATCAACAACTTCATCCTGACGCCGGCGCAGAGCCTGCTCGGCACGCTGCAGGGTGTGCTGTACGCGGCGGGGTTGAAGGTCGACCAGGACCAGGGACGGTTGGCGACCGCCTTCGCGACGATGGTGGCGGTGGTCGCGCTGGTGATCGCACCGATGTTCGTCGCGGTCGCCGCGGTCGCCGATACGGTCGTGCTCGGCCTGTACGGCGAACGCTGGGCCGACGGCGCCGCCGTGCTCACCCCGCTGGCGCTCGCGATGCCGGTGTATTTCGTGTGGGGCGTGGCGACACCGATCCTGTGGGCGTCGGGCAACGTGACCACCGAGTTCCGCCAGCAGGTGCCGATCGCGCTCGTCTGGACCGTGGGCTGCCTGGTGACGGCGCTGGCCGGTTCGCTGCCGGTGATGGCCTGGGCGGTCGCCGCGTTGTACCTGCTGCGTTCGATGGTGCTGGTCCGTGCGACGCTCAAGCTGGTCGATCTGCGCGCCCGTCGGTTGCTGGCCGACTGCCGGGCCGGCATCATGGTATCGATCGGCGTGGCGGCGATCGTGTATGCAGGTGACCTGGTGCTGCGCCGGCTCGTCGACCGGCCGGCGATCTGGCTGGTGGGCGACATGATCGTCGGCGCGTTCGCCCTGCTGCTGGCGCTGCGCCTGGTGCGATCGGTGATCCCGCCCGATGTGATCGATCTCGGCCGCCGGCTGCTGTCCCGGCTGCCGGGGCCGGTGGGCACGGCGCTCGAGCGCTGGATGGGAATGGCGGCGTGATGATGCGCAGGATCGTTCGATCATGCCGCCTCGTGCGGCGCCACGGGAGCTGATGTGGGCGGATCGGAACTGATCGCCACCGGCGTCTGGACGCTGGTCGCGCTCGGCGTGGCGGCGGCGATCGTGTTCGGCCTGGGTGTCGCGCTGGCCGTCGAGCAGCGGATCAGCCGCTGGTTCCTGCCGATCGTCTTCGGGCTCGTGCTGTACATGCCGGTGGTCGGCACGATCCTGGCCGGCCGCAATCTCGGCAAACTCGACTTCCTGCTCGACACCGTCGATGCGGCGGGACTGTCGGGCTGGGTGCTCCGGCTGACCACCGTCTCGGTCATCGGCGCCTGCCTGGTGCGGATCCTGGCCGCGATGTTCGACCGGGCCGGCCCCGACCGGCGCATGCGTGCACACGGCACCGGGCTCTTCATCGCGTTCACCTTCTACCTGGTGACCAACCACCTGCTGAACGCCGCGCTCGGCAGCCGGCCGTCGTTCGCCCCGGACTACATCTACCCGCTGATCGTCTTCGGCGCGATCTATGTCTGCCGACGCCAGGATCCCGAGGACATCGTCCGCATCGTCCGCGACGGTCTGGTCGCGACCACGGTCGCCAGCCTTCTGGCCGCGGTGTTCTTCCCGTCGTTTGCGATCGAACCGAAGTACGCGTCGCTGATCCCGGGCATCGACTTCCGGTTCTGGGGCGTCGGCTCCGGGCCGAACAGCACGGGACCGATGGCGCTGGTCCTGACGCTGCTGCTGATCCACAGGCCGCTGCGCAACCGGTGGCTGAACTGGGCGGCACACGCGGGCACGGCGGTGGTGTTCGTCCTCGCGCAGTCCAAGACGAGCTGGATCGCCGGCGTGATCGCGGTGCCGCTGCTGCTGATGTATCGCCATCACACACGCGTGCGCGAGGCCAGGGCGACGAACCGGTCGCCGGTCGCCGTGCCGTTGTGGTGGCTGGTGCCGATCACGGTGGTGTTCACCAGCGCGGGTGTCGTGCTCGCGTTCACCACGGCCGGCACGCAGCTGCTGGACGCGCTGCAGGGCCCCGATGTCCAGCGCCTGTCGTTCACCGGCCGCGACCAGATCTGGTCGGTGGTGATGGGCGAGTGGCGCGACAATCCGCTGTTCGGTTATGGCATGACGATGTGGGACGCCACGTTCCGCTCGCGCATCGGGCTGCCTGCCGCGCTGAGCGCGCACAACCAGTTCCTGCAGTCGCTCGGGATGGCGGGCATCATCGGCCTGGCCGGCTTCGTCTTCTATTTCGCGCTGCTGTGCTGGTACGCGTTGTCGGCACGGTTCGCCTCGCGCGGCCTGACCGTCGCCCTGCTGGCGGTCGTCGGGCTGCGCTGCCTGATGGAGACGCCGTTCGTGATGCGGCCGATCCTGGTCAGCGACTTCCTGGTGCAGATGCTGCTGTTCCGGCTCGCGATGATGCGGGCGGAGCGGATCCCGGTGGTCGGGCGCCAGGCCGCGGCGCCGTCCCCGACCCGCCGGCCGAGAGGCGCGGCCGCGGGCTTGCGCCCGACGTCAGGCGCCGTACTCCCCGGCCCGTCCGGTGAACGCCGCGCCGACTTTTCCAAGGTCACCGGCCGCACGAACCGCGAGCCGCATTGACCAGGTGCGGTCGACCGGTGCGGTGATCAGTGCCGCGGCACCGAAGGCGACCATGCCGACCAGTCCGCGCAGTCCCCAGTAGACGAACTCGCGACGGCCGAACAGCCGCACCCGGAAGCGGACCCAGCTCGCGCCGCGACTGCGCGTGCGCCGCATCAGGTAGGCCGCGTTGGCCCGCGAGCGCGGGATCGACT
This sequence comes from uncultured Burkholderiales bacterium, assembly GCA_902826305.1. Classification (GTDB taxonomy): domain Bacteria; phylum Pseudomonadota; class Gammaproteobacteria; order Burkholderiales; family Burkholderiaceae_E; genus CADEEH01. Next base: position 30,407 of record CADEEH010000033.1, on the reverse strand, counting down.
CGACGAGCATCGCATCGTCGATCCAGACGAAGGCACCTGCCGCCGACAGGAAGTGGAAGAACACCGTGTCCTCGCCGCCGGAGAATGCGAACTCCGGCTCGAAGCGCAGCTTGGCCGCCACCACCGGCGCGACGAACATCAGCACGTTGCTGGTCCGTGCGTAGACCGGTGCGATCCGCTCCCCGCTCGCGAATCGCGGCCGTTCGAAGTAGCGGCCTTCACGCACCCAGTGCGGCGGCTCCTCGGCGAAGCGTGGCATCGCCGGACCGAACACCGCGATCGCGCCCGACGATCGCAGCCCGGCGAGCATCGTCTCGAGCCAGCGGTCGTCGACGCAGCATTCATCGTCGTCGATGAAGCCCAGGATCGAGCCGCGGGCCTGGTCCAGGCAGCGGTTGCGCGCATGCGAGATGCCGCGGCGCGGCTCGTGTACCGACACGATCCTGTCGCCGCCGGGTCGCGTGCGCCGGGCCTCGATCGTCGCCGCGGCCGAACGCTCGGGATCGTTGTCGACGACGACGATCTCGATGTCGACATCGGTCGGAATGCGCAGGGCGAGCAACGAATCGAGCAGAGCGCCCAGTTCCTGCGGACGCCGGTGCGTGCAGATGCAGATCGAGACCAGTTCACGACCGGTGACCACCGGCGGGGAGCCGGCGCCGGCCTGCCCGTCGGTAACCTCGATCGGCCCGGCCGGTTTCAGGTTCACCGCAGCTCGCCCTGGCGTGTCCGCAGCAGCATGCGGCACATCCCGCTCGGCAGCATCGCGAGCAGCATCAGCGGCGCGGTCCGATGCAGCCGCGTCAGCGAGAACCGATTGAGCAGCGCGGCGATCGCGTGGCGCCGTTCGCCCTGCAGCAACCGGCTCAGTGCGATCGACTCGAAATGTCCGCCGATCAGCCGGCGCAAGCCCGGGCGCAGCGGCGAGGGGACCTCGCCCGAGCGGTAGCGAGCGACCGCCCGCAGCAGGAACCGGGGGATCGCCGTTCCCGACTGTGCGCTGCTCAGCCGGGACACCTGCGGCGAATGCCGGTAACACACCAGCGGCCGCGGCGAGAATGCCATCGGCGTGTGCTGCGCGAGCCGGAAGTAGAAGTCGAGATCCTCGCCGACGGATTCACCCTCCGGAAAGAAGATCCGCCGACCGAACACCAGGTCGCGGCGAACGACCAGTGAACACATGCAGAACAGCTGCCCGCGCGCCAGCGCGTCGAACAGGTTGTCGATGCGCACAGGCTCGTTGCTGGCCGGATCCATCGGGATGCGCGGACGAACGCGTGTGCCGTCGTCGGCCTCCTCGTAGTAGTACGTGCCGTACATCGCGCAGTCGGTGAAGCGTGTGGCAAGGGCCACGATCGTGTCCCCGTAGCCGTCGAGCCAGTAGTCGTCCGCATCCAGGAACGCGACCAGTGCGCAGGACGTGGCTCGCATGCCGTTGTTGCGCGCGGCAGAGACACCGGCGTTGGCCTGGCGGATCAACCTCAGCCGGGGGTCGTCGATCCGGGAGACGATGGCCGCGCCGTCGTCGGTGGAGCCGTCGTCGACGACGATCACCTCGCGCACACATTCACCCTGGGCGAGCGCGGAACGAACGGCCGCATCGACGAAAAGCGCCTTGTTGTACAGCGGGATGACGACGGAGATCGAGTCGGCCTTCATGGTCGGAAACCGTCGACGACGGCCGCGCGGAAGCGGCGGGGTCACTGGTCCACCGGGTCATCGGGAAACGCGGGTGCGTTTCCCATCACCCGTCGGACCAGGCACGGCCTCGAGAATTCTCGCACAGGGGTGGCAGGCCGCCGTGACCTGCTGCACGAGGGGGCGTTATTGGCGCCCGGCGGTCACCAGGTCGCGGTCCGACCGTCGTCGAGCCGCAGCCACACGGTCCGGTCGGCCAGGATCGCCGCGTCGCTGATCGTGCGGCCGGCCAGCAGCAGGTGCATCCGGTCGATCGCGGCGGCCACCGTCGCGTCGTGCGCCGGCTGCCCGAGATGGTCGGACTCGTGTGAATACAGGCCTGCGATGCGCAGACCTGCGGCGGCCGAGACCGCGAGCCACCGGCAGACCCGGGTCGCCTTTTCCGCGGACGGTGGCGATTGCGGGCTCCAGCCTTCACCCTCGCCGAGTTCGGTCAGGTAGATCGGCCACTGCGGACGGCCGATCGCCGCGCGGGTCAGTCGCACACCGTCGATCGTGTCCAGCAGCGGCGTGACGTCGGCGCCGCCATAGTGGTAGTAGTGGAACGTCAGCGCGTCGGCCCAGTCGCGGCCGCGGCCGCCCCGGCCGTCCTTCGCGAACGCGTAGTCGACCATCTTCGGATACACCCGCGGCCCGTCGATCAGGTGGGTGAACGGTGGGAACAGCACCAGGATCGCGGGGTCCACCGCCTTGGCCGCTCCGTAGATCGTGCGCGACAGTGCGGCCAGATCCTCGGCCGAGTCGCGCCAGTACGGCACGCCGGTGAACTCCGGCTCGTTCCACGACTCGATGAACCGTATCCGCTGCCGCCCGTCGCCGTTGTAGCGGGCGACCAGGCGGGTGACGAATTCGGCGAGCTGGCCGAGATCGCGCGGCTTGCTGTCGCCCCCGGGCTGCTGATACAGGTCGTTCACCTGGGGCCGGGTCGTGGCCCAGCGCGGAGTTCCGTACACCGTGTAGATCAGTGTCTTGCCGGCGCGCCAATGGGTGTCGACCCAGTGATCGAGGTGGTCGAAGGTGAACTCGCCGGGTGCACGATGCAGATCGCGCCACAGGATCCCGTCGTAATTCAGGGATCGCACGGTGCCGTATCGGTAGGTCGGTGCCGGCGACACGGTCGAGCCGGGATAGTGGACCCGCGGCCAGCGGTGGAAGTGCATCGCGATGAAATCGCGCGGGACCTGGACCGCGCCCGCGGCGACGATGGAACGGCGGATCGCGGCCGGGGGCTTGGGTGTCTGCGCGGTTGCGCTGCGCGCGGCCAGCGGCAGCGCCAGCGCGCCCCGGATCGCCGCGCGGCGCGCGGCGTCGTGCGACCCGTCCACGGGCCGCTCAGCCGATCGCGGTCCGCGGCCCGGTGTCGGCGAGGTCGACCTCGAACCGCTTGCGCCATGCGGGCACGCGCTCGCGGGTGCGTCGGAAGTGCAGCAGTTGTCGCGTGACACCGGCCACGAACAGGGTGTTGGTCACCAGGTAGCGTCGATACAGGCGGCGAGGCTCCGAGCTGAGGCGATGCAGCCACTCGAGCCCGCTGTCCTGCATCCACCGCGGTGCACGGGGCAACACACCGGCGTGGTAGTCGAACGCCGCGCCGACACCGATCATCACGGCATTGATCCGGCCGCGATGTTCGGCCATCCACTTCTCCTGCTTCGGGCAGCCGAGGCTGACGAAGACCACCCCGGCACGTGATTCGTTGATCACGTCGACGATCGCCTGGTCCTTCTCGCGCGACATCGGTCCGTACGGGGGTGAATAGGAGCCGGCGATGCGCAGGCCGGGAAAGTGGCGACGCAGGCGGCGCCGCAGCAGCGCCAGCGTGCGTTTCGAACTGCCATACAGGAAGATCGATTCGCGGCGCGCGGCGGCCTCGGCGCAGTAACGCCACATCAGGTCCGGTCCGCTGACGCGGTTCTGCCCGCGATGGCCCAGGCTGCGCAACATCCACGCGACCGGCATGCCGTCCGGTGTCGCGAGGTCACATCCTTCGACCACGCGCAGGAAGTGATTGTCCTGTTGTGCGGTGATCACCGAGTGCACGTTGCAGATGCAGACCACGCGGGATTCACGACGCTCGGCCCATTGGGCGATCTGCGTCAGCGCGCGATCCCACGAGACCACGTCGATCGGCAGGCTGAGCACGTGCCGTCGTTCGCGACCGGGTCGATCGGCGACACGCTGACGCGCGGAATGCCGGTGATGCGATTCCAACTGGTTTGCCACGAGAGTCTGTTTGTTGGTCTTGTCTTTGCCGTGCTGCAAGTGGCAGCGCGGACGCGAGTGTAGCCCAAAGACCATGTGTTTCCAGTGAACTCTCGCACTTGAAAATCGGAGCGAACGCACGGTCGGCGATCGATCGGCCGGATGGGCGGCTTGACCCGCGCAACGGCGTGCTGCGCTGCTCCAGTCAGGCAATGACTTGGCTTCTTGCGCGCGCAGGCAGCGTCAAATAAGTCGACAGAAGCGGGGCCGGATGATGCGTCGAAAAGAATTACACACACCGGCGCGTACCCCACTCGATTCAAATGACCCTGTGAGGTTGTCGATCTTCAGGCGCGACGCGCATCCTCGTAGATGTCGATCAGGCGCGAATAGTTCGCCTGTGGTGTGTAGTCGGCCTGATAGATGGCGTGCGCGGCCCGCCCGATGGCGCGCATCCGTTGCGGATCGGCGAGGGCCTCTCGCCCGCGTCGTGCGAGATCCTGCGCATCGCCGACATCGAACAGCAGTCCCGTTCGCCCGTCGTCGATCAGCTCCGCGAGTGCGCCGATCCGGCTGGCGATCACCGGCAGTCCCATCGCGAACGCTTCCACCAGCGTGCGCGGGAAGTTCTCGTACCAGACGCTGGGCAGCAGCAAGGCCAGTGAGCGGCCCATCTGCGCCATCACCTCGGCAGCGGGCAACGCACCGAGCAGTTCGACATTCGGAATGCCCTCGAGCGCCGCGCGATCGGGGCCGGTGCCGATCACGCGGATGGAAGCCTCTGGCATCAGCCGGGCGGCCCGGGCCAGCGCGACGACGCCCTTCTCCGCGGACAGTCGGCCGACGAACAGCAGCCCGTCTCGAGGCTGCTCCCGGATCGCGGGCGCCGGCACGAAGTTCGGCTTGATGGCGATCCGCTCGGCCGGCAGGCCGCCTTCGATGAACTTGCGCCGGCAGAAGTCGTTCAACGCCACATAACGGGCGATCCGATGCCGATAGGTACCCAAGGTCCGATGGGTGACCAGCATCGCGGCGGCCACCGCACTGGCCGGGGCGGAGTCGCGGTAACAGCGGTGCACGACCCCGCGCCAAGGCACCTTGCCGACACACTGCTCGCAGATCCGGCCGTCACGCAGCAGCATCGCCTGCGGGCACAACAGCCGGAAGTTGTGCAATGTCTGAACCACCGGCACGCCGTGCCGGTTGGCCATCCAGTAGATCGACGGCGACACCATCGGAAACGTGTTGTGCACGTGGATGATGTCCGGACGGAACGCCGTGATCGTCTCCGACAGCCGTGTGGCGGACTCGCGCGACCAGACCGTGCGTGCGGCCATGCTCAGCGACCCGCTGTCCTCGACCTGCGCGTTGTCCCAGAACAGGGCCTCGACCGGATGCCCGTGATCGTGAAGCAGTTCACGCTCGGCATCGACGACCGAGTCCTCGCCGCCCCGATATCGGTAACGGTTGTGGACCAGCAGGATGCGCAGTCGTGCCTGCGCCGGAGTGTCGGGATCGGTTCTAATGGCGGCTTCGCCCGCAAGGGTGGATGAATCCATTCTACGTATCGATGAGGCTGGCACTTCTCACGAATCGGGTTCCCGACTACAGGGTGGCCACGTTCCTCGCGTTGAAACGCCGGGTCGAACACCTGACGATCATCCTGTCCGAGCCGTCGGTTGCACCGGGTCTGGACGACTCCGGCATCGAGATCCGCGTCGCGCCATCGCTGCGCATACCGGCGGCCCGGCGGCACGATACCGGATATCTCGAACGCTACGAGATCCACGTGCCCTATGGAGTCGTCGCGGAACTGCGCCGTGCACGTCCCGACTGCGTGTTCGCCGTCGAGTTCGGCATCCGGACCGCCTGGGCGGCCTGGTTCCGTCGGTCTGCCGGCACACCACTGGTGATCCACGCCGACCTGTCGGCCCACACCGAACGCGGTCGCGGACGGATCCGGCCGCTGTTTCGCCGCGCCCTGCTGCGGCATGCCGACGCGATCCTGACCAACGGCGCGAGCGGGACCGACTACCTGTGCTCGTTGGGTGTCGATCACCAGCGGGTGTCCCTGCTGCCTTACGCCACCGACGTCCAGCGCTTCGGACCGGTCCGGCGCGAGCCCGCGGACGGCACGGTGTTGCGGATCCTCTACGTCGGACGCCTGGTGGAATTGAAGGGGCTCGAGCCCTGGCTGGCGGCGCTTGGTGCGGTTCTCGAACAGCAGCCTGCGATTCGCGTCCGGGTGACGGTTGCCGGCGACGGCGATCGGCGCGCCGCATTGGAGCAAATGCCCCACCCGCCGAACCTGGCGCTGAGTTTCCTCGGCGCGGTGCCCTACGAGGCGTTGCCCCGGGTCTACGCGGACGCCGACGCCTTCGTGATGCCCAGTCTCGGTGACACCTGGGGACTGGTGGTCAACGAGGCGATGGCCAGCGGGCTGCCGGTGCTGGGCAGCGAGCAGACCCAGGCGGTGCTGGAACTGGTCCGCGAAGGCATCGACGGATGGCGGTTCGATGCCGGCGATCCGGCGTCCGTTCGCGCGGCGATCGAACGCTGTCTGTCGGTGCCGATCGCGCGCTGGCGTTCAATGGGCGATAATGCGCGCGAGGCAGCGATGACGGTGTCTCCCGAGTACGTGGCGTCGGCGCTGCTCGCAGGCTGCCAGCGCGCGATGGCCTCTCGGGGTGGTTCGGGATGACGGGTTCGGGATGACGATTTGCGCGCAACGAACGCGCGGACGGGCGCTGACTCGCATCGATGTTGCTTGTCGACAACGTTGCGAATGTGTCTCCCACTCTAGTGGTATCGCGGCGGGAACTACTGCACGGTACCCTTGAGTTGCGGATGACAACATGCCGGGGAAGAGACAGGGACGACGCGATGTCGCGTCGATGACTCTTTCTTTGCGTCACGGGCACTCATGCGAATCGTTTTCGGGATCATGTCGGCGGTCCACCGGGCCGGAACCATCGCCCAGCTGGCCGAGGCGCTCGCGCCGCACGAGGTCGTGATCCACCACGACTTCACTCAGCAGCCCGATTTCGAGATCCGCTCCCCACGGGTTCGTTTCGTCGCCAAGCCGAAACGCACCGGCTGGGCGTGCTGGGGCTTCTCCGAAGGTATCTTCCACCTGGTGGACGACTGCCTGCGCAACTCCGAGTTCGACTACTTCCAGCTGCTCAGCCCGACCTGCCTGCCGATCCGCACGATGGACGATTTCGAGACGTTCGCGCGGACCGACCCGCATGACGCCCACATCGACGCGATGTCGATGGACGACGATACGGACGTGCTGACCAATTACGGCTGGCGCTCGCTCGTGCCCGAGGACTCGATCCGTTACCGCGTGATGCGCAAGGCGTACGGCTGGTATCAGAACGGCGGCACACGGGTCGAGGAAAAGGCCGGTCTCTCGGTCTACCGGCCGGCGCTGTCCGGCGAAGGACTGGGCGGGCGGGTGCGCCGACAGGGGCTGTACTGGATGAGTCGGGCGGCACGGGCCGGTCTGCTCGGTGCGAATCCGTTCTCCCCGGGGCTGACCCCGTTCGTCGGCAGCACCTGGTTCGGCGCACGTCCGAAGGTCTGCCAGTACCTGGTCAAGAAGGGCTCGGACCCGGAGATCGTCGACTACTTCAGCCGGATCCACATGGCCGACGAGGTGCTTTTTGCGACGCTGCTGCACAATTCGGGATTCCGGGTCGGGCAGGCGAACCACGTGATCAACACGTTCGCCGGTGCGCAGCCGCGCTGGATCGAGATGCAGCACCTGCCGCGCATCATGGGGTCCGGCAAGTACTTCGCGCGCAAGTTCGTCAACGATCCGCAGGCCCCGGTCCGGCAGGCGGTCATCGAACGAGTCGGCCGGGTCCGCGAAGCGGCCTGACCGGAATTCCGGCGCCCCGCGCCGTCATCTTTTCTCGGGTTTCAACACGTGATTCTCGTCACCGGCGGGGCCGGATTCATCGGCTCGAACTTCGTACTCGACTGGTTGGCCAACGGGGATGAGCCGGTCGTCAATCTGGACCTGCTCACCTACGCGGGCAACATGGAGAACCTGGTCGCGATCGGCCAGGACAAGCGGCATACGTTCGTGCGCGGCGACATCTGCGATCGCGCGCTCGTCGCGCGGCTGCTGGCCGAACACCGGCCGCGGGCGATACTGCACTTCGCCGCCGAGAGCCATGTCGATCGTTCGATCCTCGGCCCCGGCGAGTTCGTCCGCACGAACGTGCAGGGCACGTTCGAACTGCTCGAGGCGGCTCGCGCCTACTGGAACTCGCTCGACGCGGGGGCGCGCGCGGCGTTCCGTTTCCTGCACGTGTCCACCGACGAGGTCTACGGCTCGCTCGGACCCGCCGACCCGGCGTTCACCGAGACCCGCGGCTTCGAGCCGAACAGTCCGTACAGCGCCTCCAAGGCGGCCTCCGACCACCTGGTGCGTGCCTGGTTCCACACCTACGGCCTGCCGGTGCTGACCACCAACTGCTCGAACAACTACGGTCCGTTCCAGTTCCCCGAGAAGCTGATCCCGCTGATGATCCAGCGCGCGCTGGCCGGCGAGCCGCTGCCGGTCTATGGTGACGGATTGAACGTACGGGACTGGTTGTACGTCACCGACCACTGCACGGCGATCCGGCGCGTGCTCGAATCCGGCCGCCTCGGCGAGACCTACAACATCGGCGGCTGGAACGAGAAGCCGAACATCGAGATCGTGCGCGGCATCTGCGCGCTGCTCGACGAAATGGCACCGTCGCCCGCCGGTCCGCGCGAGCGGCTGATCACGTACGTGAAGGACCGCCCGGGACACGATCGCCGCTACGCGATCGACGCCCGCAAGATCGAGAGCGAGCTGGGCTGGCGCCCGGCCGAGAGCTTCGAGACCGGCATCCGCAAGACGGTGCGCTGGTACCTCGACCATCGCCATTGGTCCGAACGCGTGACCTCGGGTGCGTATCGCGACTGGGTGCGCGAGAACTACGGCGATCGGCAGGGAGAGGCGACATGAGCCGCAAGGGAATCATCCTGGCCGGGGGCGCCGGCACCCGGCTGCATCCGTGCACACTCGCGGTCTCCAAGCAGCTGATGCCGGTGTACGACAAGCCGATGATCTACTACCCGCTGTCGACGCTGATGCTCGCCGGCATCCGCGACGTGCTGGTGATCTCCACGCCGCAGGACACGCCGCGCTTCGAGCAGCTGCTCGGCGACGGCAGCCGCTGGGGCATCAACCTGTCGTACGCGGTCCAGCCGCATCCGGGCGGGCTCGCGCAGGCGTTCCTGATCGGCGAGTCGTTCATCGGCGGCGACGACAGCGCGCTGGTGCTGGGCGACAACCTGTTCTACGGCCACGAACTGGCCGCCGACATGGCGCGGGCGATGAAACGCACGAAGGGTGCGACCGTCTTCGCCTACCCGGTGCACGATCCCGAGCGTTATGGCGTCGTCGAGTTCGATGCCGACGGCCACGCGATCAGTCTCGAGGAAAAACCCAAGGCGCCGAAGAGCCGTTACGCGGTGACCGGGCTGTACTTCTACGACACCCAGGTGGTCGGGCTCGCCAAGGCGCTGGCACCGTCGCCGCGCGGCGAACTGGAGATCACCGACCTGAACCGGCTCTACCTGGAGCGCAACGAGCTCGAGGTCCAGGTGATGGGGCGCGGCCACGCGTGGCTGGACACCGGCACCCACGAGTCGCTGCTCGAGGCGGGCCTGTTCATCCAGACCGTCGAGCGGCGCCAGGGGCTTCGCATCGGCAGTCCCGAGGAGATCGCCTGGCGCCAGGGCTGGATCGACACGCCGCAGTTGAAGCGCCTCGCCGCGGCGCTCGGCAAGAGCAGCTACGGCCAGTATCTCGAACGACTGCCCGACGACCGGATCTTCTGATGCAACTCGTACCCTTGCCCATCGAGGGCCTCGCCCTGATCGAACCGCGGGTGTTCGGCGACGACCGCGGCTTCTTCTTCGAGAGTTTCAACGAGCGCCAGTTCCGTGAACTGACCGGTGTCACGTTGCCGTTCGTCCAGGACAACCATTCGCGCAGCGCGCGTGGCGTGCTGCGCGGCCTTCATTACCAGATCCAGCAGGCGCAGGGCAAGCTGGTGCGATGTGTCCGCGGCGCGGTGTACGACGTCGCGGTCGACCTGCGCCGCGGCTCGCCGACGTTCGGCCGCTGGCACGGAGTCGAACTGTCGGAGAACAACAAGCGGATCTTCTGGGTGCCGCCCGGTTTCGCCCACGGATTTTTCGTGTTGTCGGAATCCGCGGACTTCCTCTATAAGACCACCGACTACTGGGCACCGGCGCACGAGCGCTGCGTGGCCTGGAACGATCCGGACCTCGGGGTCGCGTGGCCCCTGGATGGTGTCGAGCCGATCCTGTCGGCCAAGGACCGGGTCGGCACGCCGTTGACGAAGGCCGAGGTGTTCGCGTGAAGCTGCTGGTCACCGGTGCCGGCGGACAGGTCGGCTGGGAACTCGCGCGTTCGTTGCAGCCGCTGGGCGAAGTGATCGCGCTCGATCGGCACGGCGCCGACCTGTCGGACCCGCAGGCGCTGCGCGAGACCGTGCGTTCGATCGAACCGCAGGTGATCGTCAATGCGGCGGCGTACACCGCGGTCGACAAGGCCGAGCAGGACGAGGCGCAGGCCGAGGTGATCAACGCACGTTCGCCGGGTGTGCTCGCCGAGGAAGCGAAGCGGCTGGGCGCGCTGCTGATCCACTATTCGACCGACTACGTGTTCGACGGCGAGAAGCAAGGGCGGTATCTGGAGTCCGATCCGGTCAATCCGCTCAATGCGTACGGGCGCACCAAACTCGCCGGTGAACGTGCCATCGCCGCGGCCGGTGGTCCCTGGCTGGTGCTGCGCACGAGCTGGGTCTATTCGTCGCGCGGCGGCAACTTCCCGCGCACGATCCTGCGCCTGGCCGCCGAACGCGAGCGGCTGACGATCGTCGAGGACCAGTTCGGCGCGCCGACGTCGGCACGACTGATCGCCGACCTCACCGCCCATCTGGTCCGCCAGGCCCGGGGCGAACTGGCCGCCGCCCGCTTCGAGTCCGAAGTGCTGCACCTGACCGCGGGCGGCGAAGCGTCGTGGCTCGATCTGGCGCGGGCCGTCGTCGACGGCGCACGAGCTCGCGGCATGCCGGTCAAGGCCGCCGAAGTCACCGGCATTCCCGCGTCGGCCTACAAGGTGGCCGCGCGCCGGCCGATGAACTCGCGGCTGTCGCTGGACCGGCTGGCCGAACGGTATCGGATCAGGCCACCCGACTGGCGCCAGGGCGTCGCGCTGATGCTCGACGAACTCGCGGCTGCTCCGGGCGCGAAGTGACCGGTCGTCGCGACCAGTGTGCTGTCCGCGGGACGGCACACTAGCGCTCGCGCAGCGCTTCGCTCGCGCGACTGACCGGTTTGAGCAGGTATTGCAGCACCGTCTTGCGGCTGCCCAGCATCTCGACACTCGCGGTCATGCCCGGGATGATCGGCAGTTCCCGGCCGTCGGGGGCGGCCAGCGCGTTGGCCCGCGTGCGCACGGTCACCCGGTAGTACGACCCGGAGTCGTCGGCCGCATCGGCGACCGGTGACGCTCCCCTCCGGTCGTCGCGCAGCGTATCGGGGCTGATCGCCTCGACCTCGCCCTCGAGGCCGCCGTAGATCGCGTAGTCGTACGCGGTCAGCTTCACCACCGCCCGCTGGCCGGGACGCAGGAACGCGACATCGGCCGGGCGCACGTAGGCCTCGACGACGAGGGTGTCCTCGGTGGGGACCAGCGTCATGATGTCCTGGCCCGACTGAACGACGCCGCCGATCGTCGACACGCGGATGCTCTTGATCGTGCCGCGCATCGGTGCCTTGATCTCGGTGCGCTGGAAAGCGTCCTCGCGTGCGGTCAGCATCTCGCGCACCTGGCCGAGCTCGCCTTCGGCCCGCGCCAGTTCGGCGGCCGCGTCGGCGCGAAACTTGTTCTCGCGGTCCGACGACTGCAGCGCGAGGTCGTTGCGTTGCCGCTTGAGCCGCAGCAGTTCGACCTCGGAGACCAGCCCGCGTTCGACCATCGGCTCGGTGATCGCGATCTCCCGATCGAGCAGCGCCTGGCCGCGCTTGAGGCCGGCCAGGTTCTCGTCGAGTGCACGACGGCGGGTGGTGAAGGCCTGCGTCTCGCGGCGCACGTGTTCGGGCGCCTCCTTTCGCAGCTCGGCCGGGAAGGCCAGCGCGCCGCCATACGCCTCGGCGCGCATCCGCGCGGCCGATGCGGCCAGTGCGTTCGACTTCGACTGCAGTTCACGCAGCAGCGAGGCGGCGCGTGTCGGATCGACCCGCAACAGCAGCTGGTCCTTCTCGACCCGGTCGCCTTCGCGCACCAGCAGTTCGGTCAGGATGCCGGCATCGAGGCTCTGGATCAGCTGCTCGCGGCTCGACGGCACGACGCGGCCCTGACCGCGGGTCACCTCCTCGAGTTCGGAACGGGCGGCCCAGGCGACGAAGGTCGCCAGCGCGCCGCCGAGCAGCAGCACCGACATGAAGGCGAGCCACGGGCGCTCGCGACGCAGCGACGACCGTGGCGGGCTCATGCGGCCGCCCGCGGGCCGGCTCGCGGGCAGCCCGCCGAGGGTGATCGTGCGAGGTTCATCCGATTCGTCCCTCGACCGGAACCGAGACGCCCTTGGCGAGTTGTTCGACGACCTTGTCGCGCGGGCCGTCGAGCACGATGCGTCCCTGCTCGATGACGATCACCCGGTCGACGATCTCGAGCACCGCGCTGCGATGGGTGACGATCACCAGCGTGTGATCGCGCCCGTCGCGGCGCGACCATTGCGCAAGCCCGGACAGCACCGCCTTCTCGGTGCTCGGGTCCAGGCCGCTGGTCGGTTCGTCCAGCAGCCACACCGGCGAGTCGCGCAGTGCGAGTCGCGCCAGGCAGACCAGCCGCTTCTGCCCGGTCGACAGGCCCTGGCCGTCCTCGCCCAGCGGCAGGTCCAGGCCGCGCGGATGGGCGGCGACCATCCGGTCCAGGCCGAACAGGCGCAGCACCTGCACCAGCGAGTCGTCGTCGCGCGAGGTGTCCGAACGCGCCAGTTCGAGGTTCTCGCGCAGCGTCCCCAGGAACAGCCGCGCATCCTGCGGCAGCAGCCCGACCGCGGCGCGCAGTTCGGCCGGATCGACCTGGCGCATGTCGACCCCGTCGAGTGTCACCAGGCCGGCATGGGGCGCATACAACCCGGCGGCCAGCCTCAGCAGCGTCGACTTGCCGCTGCCGGTGCGACCGAGGATCGCGACCCGCTGTCCGGCCGGCACGATCAGGTTCAAGCCGCGGAAGAGCCCCGCACCCTGCGGATCGTGGGCGAAGTCGACGCGTGAGAAGGCGATCTCGCCGCCGATCCTGCCCAGGCCGAGGTAGGTGCGATCCGGATCGCGTTCGATCGGCTTGTCGAACAGCACCTGCAGGCCGTCGAGCGCCGAACGGGCCTGCTGGAAACGCACCGCCAGGCCGGCCAACTGACCGAGCGGTGCGATCGCCCGCCCGCACAGGATCACCACGCCGATCAGCCCGCCCATCGTGAGCTTCGCGTCGTGGATCAGGTAGACGCCGGCGACCACGGTGGCGACGGTGGCAAGCTGCTGGATCAGCACCGTCGCGTTGACCACGCCGCTGGACAGATTGCGCGATTTCATCGACGTGATCGCAACCGCCTCGGTCAGCCACTCCCAGCGCTGCAACATCCGCCCCTGGGCGTTGTTGACCTTCAGCGTCTCGATGCCTTCGATCGATTCGATCGCGAGCCCCTGGCGCTGCGCGCCGTCCTTCATCGATGCGCGGATGTGACGTGCGAGCGGCCCCTGCGCCGCCAGCCCGATGACCGCGACCAGCACCGCGCAGACCAGCGGCACGATCGCCAGCGTCGGGGCGATCGCCGCGATGACCGCGACGAACAGCACGAAGAACGGCAGGTCGATCAGCGCGGTCAGCGTCGCCGAGGTCAGCACGTCGCGCACCGCCTCGAAGTCGCGCAGGTTGCTCGCGTAGGCCCCTGAGGACGCCGGCCTGTCGATCAGCCGCGACTCGAGCAGCCGCCGGAACAGCCCCGAGCTGATCTCCAGGTCGGCGCGTTTGCCGGCGGAGTCGACCAGCCAGCCGCGCAACGTGCGCGCGAGGAACTCGAAGCCGAGCGCCGCGAGTGTGCCGATCGTCAGCACCCACAACGTGTCGTAGGTGCGATTCGGCACCACGCGATCGTAGACGTTCATCACGTACAACGAGACCGCGATCGACAGCAGGTTCAGGATCAGCGTGGCCAGCGCGACGTGGGCGTAATACGAGCGCAGACCCCAGAGCACACCCCAGAACCATGACCGGGCACGCGGCCGATCCGGAATGCCGCTCGAACGATCGGGTGCGGGCCTGGCCACCACGCGCAGCTGGTTGCCGGTCCAGGTGCCCTCCGGCACCGCGAGGCCGGCGGCGTCGGTCACCAGCCGCCAGCCGCCGCCGCTGGTTTCGAGCAGTGCCGGCAGCGATGTCGCGAGGCGGCCGGCGGGGACGCCGTCCTGGCGCAGTTCGATCCCGCCACCGGCCAGCGCCGCCTCCAGCGAGGAGATCTGCAGCACCCCGTCGCGGTCGTGGGTGGCCTGCGCCCGCAGTGCACGGATCGTGACCGGGCGGCCGGCCAGCCGGGCCAGTGCCGCGATGCCCTCGAGCAGCGACTGCTCGATCGATTCCGGTCCGGACGGTGCCGTGTTCATGGTCGGCCCGGCGGTGCGACCGGCGCCACGTCGGGTGTGATCGGAGCGCCCGGTGCAACCGGTGTGACCGGCGCGAAGGCCGGATGGTCGAAGCGGGCGGCGAGTCGCCCGATCGCGTATTCGATCCGATGCCGGGCAAGCGCGATGTCGACTCGTGCCGCCTCGAAGGCCAGCTCGGCCGCGTTCAGTTCGTTGAAGGCGTTCAGCAGGTCGAGCAGGTTGCGCCGGCCGATCTTGAACTGGTCACGATAGACGCCGACCAGTTCCTCGGCCAGCCGGATCTGGCCGCCGGACACCTCCTCGCGCCGCCGGGCGGCCTGCCACTCCTGCCACGCGGTTCGTTGCCGCTCGCCGATGATGCGTTCCTGATCGGACACGTTGGCCCGCGCTCCGCTGAGTGCGGCACCGGCGGCGTTTTCCGCGGCATCGCGACCGAGGTCGAAGGCCGGCCAGGTCAGCGTGACGAACTGGGCGCTGTTGCGACCGGCGATCGCATCCAGGTCGAGTCGCGGCTGTCGGCTGGCCTTCTGCGCGCGGATGTTCGCCTCCGCGCTCAGCACCTCGCGGCGCGCCGCCTCCACGGTCGGATGTGACTCGATGGCGGTCTGGACAGCCGGCTCGGCGGGATCGGCCAGCGGCGATGGCAGCGAGACGTCGGTCGCTCTCAGCGGCTCGGCATAGAAGCGACGCAGAGTCTCGGCGGCCGCGGCGATCTCGGCATCACGATCGGCGATCTGCAATCGGACCACCTCGAGGCGGCTGCGGGCCTGCACCAGATCGCCGCGGCGCCCGGCATCGATGGAGGCGATCGCCTGGAAGTCGTCGACCAGCCGCTGGTGCCGATCGAGACTGCGCTGGGTCGCCTCGCGCAGGCGGTAGCCACGGACCAGGCGCAGATACGCGCTGGTGGCGGCAAACGCGACGTCCTCACGCGTCTCCAGTTCACGACTGGCCAGCGACTGTTCGCGCCAGTTCTCGCGCTCGACCTGGGCCTCGATCGCGCCGGAGGCGTACAGGTTCAGGCGCGCACGGGGCTGGGCGATGTTCAGCGCCTGTCCGGGGACCACCTCGGCACCGGCGAGGCGGCGATTGCCGAGCACGTCGACCGTCGGATAGTGCAGCGCCCGGGCGCGTTCGACGTCGTAGGCCGCCACGTCGCGGTTGGCGCGGGCGACCAGCAGCGACGGGTAGCTGCGCAGCACGCTGCGCACCACGTCGTCGAGTGTGGCGGCGCGGGCGGGCAGGGCGACGGCAAGCAGCGTCGCGATCGCCAGCCCTGTCGGCCAGGGCCGCGGCGGGAACGAGCGGGACTTCAACGGAGGTGTCGGTATCGCAGTGGCAAGCCGCTATTGTCGCAGCGTTCGGGTCCGGCGCCGTTTCAGAGGGTGAACCGGGTCGGATCCGGTGTCACCAGCAGCGTCGATCCCCCGCCTTCGCCGCCGCCGTAGCTCGTCGCGGCGGCGAGCGGCCCGGCACTGCCGGCGTCGAGGCCCGCGGCGCCGGTCATCATCGACGACTCGAGCAGGTCGCCGGCTTTCAGCAGCAGTGACCCGGATCCTCCGGCACCATCAGCGGGCGAACCGCTTGTTGGTGTCGTGCCGCTGGCGTCGATCGCCCTCAGCACCAGCTGCGAAGGCGTCACGTCGATCCTCAGGACGAAATCGTTCGAGGTGCCCAGGTTGCCGGCTGCGTCGCGCATCTGCGCGCTGTAGACGTGGCGGCCCTCGGTCAGGCCGGCGTCCTGGATGGTCCACGTGCCGTTGGCGGCGACCTGTGCGTTGCCCAGCAGCTGCCCGTCCTTGAACACCTGCAGCGTCTGGCCGGCGGGCGGCGGTTCGCTGACCGTGCCGCGCAACAGCGGACTGGTGTCGTCGGTCGTGTCGCCGCTCTCCAGATTGCCCCTCTCGGCCCCCTCGTCGTCGACGGCCGACGTGATCGCGATCGTCGGCGGCGTGTTGTCGACCGGTGTCGTGTCGACGACGATCGAACGTGCGGCCGACGGTGCGCCGGTGTTGCCGGCGGCATCGGTGGCCACCACCGTGTAGCTGTGTGCACCGGCCGCGGCGCCGGGATCGGTGAACGACCAGTTGCCGCCGCTGCCGACGGTGGCCGTGCCGATCGCGGCGCCGTCGCGCAGGATCTGCACCTGGCCGAGCTCGCTGGCCGAGCCCGACAGCGTCGGTGTCGTGTCGTTGGTCGTGCCGCCGTTGCCGATCGCGCCGGTGTCGGGGGCGACGTTGTCGCTGATCGTCGCGATCGACGCACTCGGCGCGGTCCGATCGACGACGACCGGGCGCGAACCCGCGTTGCTGCGATTGCCGGCCGCGTCGGTGGCGGTCGCGGTGATCGTCGTGTTGCCCGAGCCGGGAATCTCCCCTGCGGCGAACGGGATCGACCAGGTGCCGCCCGCCGACGCGGTGCCGGTGCGGGTGGTGCCGCTCCAGGACACGCTGACCGTACTGCCGGCCTCGGCGGTGCCGGTGATGCTGAGGCCGGCGTTGGCCTCGGCGATGCTGACGACACCGTCGGCGCCCCCGACCGGGTTGATCGCCGGTGCCCCGGGCGGTGTCGTGTCGGGCACGGTCGTGTCGACGACCAACGTGCGTGCGGCCGATGTGGTGCCGGTGTTGCCGGCGGCGTCGGTGGCCACCACGGTGTAGCTGTGGGCACCGGCCGCGGCGCCCGGGTCGGTGAACGACCAGTTGCCGCCGCTGCCGACGGTGGCCGTGCCGATCGCGGCGCCGTCGCGCAGGATCTGCACCTGGCCGAGCTCGCTGGCCGAGCCCGACAGCGTCGGTGTCGTGTCGTTGGTCGTGCCGCCGTTGCCGATCACACCGGTGCCGGGGGCGACGTTGTCGTTGATGCTGTCGATGCTCGCCGACGGCGGTGTGCGGTCGACAAAGACCTGGCGCGAACCGGCGACGCTGCGGTTGCCGGCCGCATCGGTGGCGATGGCGGAGATCGTCGTGTTGCCCGAGGCGGGGATCTCCCCCGCGGCGAACGGGATCGACCAGGTGCCGCCCGCCGTCGCGGTGCCGGTGCGGGTGGTGCCGCTCCAGGTCACGCTCACCGTGCTGTTCGGTTCGGCGGCGCCGGTCAGCGTGATGCCGGCACCGGCCTCGGCCGCATTGACGACGCCGTCGGCGCCACCGACCGGGTTGACCGTCGGTGTGGCGGGTGGTGTCGTGTCGGGCACGGTCGTGTCGACGACCAACGTGCGTGCGGCCGATGTGGTGCCGGTGTTGCCGGCGGCGTCGGTGGCCACCACGGTGTAGCTGTGGGCACCGGCCGCGGCGCCCGGGTCGGTGAACGACCAGTTGCCGCCGCTGCCGACGGTGGCCGTGCCGATCGCGGCGCCGTCGCGCAGGATCTGCACCTGGCCGAGCTCGCTGGCCGAGCCCGACAGCGTCGGTGTCGTGTCGTTGGTCGTGCCGCCGTTGCCGATCACACCGGTGCCGGGGGCGACGTTGTCGTTGATGCTGTCGATGCTCGCCGACGGCGGTGTGCGGTCGACAAAGACCTGGCGCGAACCGGCGACGCTGCGGTTGCCGGCCGCATCGGTGGCGATGGCGGAGATCGTCGTGTTGCCCGAGGCGGGAATTTCCGCCGGTGCGAAGTTCACCGACCAGCTTCCGCTGGCCGACGCAGTGCCCGCCGAACGGGTGATCCCGCCCCAGGTCACACTCACCGCGCTGTTCGGTTCGGCGGCGCCGGTCAGCGTGATGCCGGCACTGGCCTCGGCCGCGTTGACGACGCCGTCGGCGCCGCCGACCGGGTTGATCGTCGGTGTGCCGGGTGGTGCGGTGTCCGGAGCGAAGACCGTCAACGCGAAGCCGGCTGAACTGGCACCGACATTGCCGGCAGCGTCGATCGCACGGATGCTGTAGACGTGATCACCCGGCGTGGTCCCCGGATCGCTCAACACCCAGGTGCCCGCGGCGCTGACCGCGACGGAGGTGACCACCACGCCGTCGCGCAGCAGCTCGACCTGCCCGGCTTCGCTGCTCGTGCCCGACAACGTCGGCGTCGTGTCCGGCGTGCGCCCGCCGTTGGCGATCGCGACGTCCGAGCCCGAGACCGCGGTGATCGCCGCGATCGGCGCGGTGGCATCGACGGTGATCGTGCGTCCGGCCGACGTGGCGCCGGTGTTGCCCGCCGGGTCCGAGGCACGGACCGTGTAGGTGTAGCTGCCCGAGGGCAGGCTCGAATCGGTCAGGGTCCAGGTGCCGGCGTTGACCGAGAAGGTCGTCAGCAGCACGCCGTTGCGCAGTACCGTCAGTTGCGCCGGCTCGCTGCTGGTGCCGGAGATCGTCGGTGTCGTGTCGTTGGTCGTGCCGCCGTTCGGAACGATGCCGGTGAACCTGTCGGCGTTGTCGGATATCGCGGTGATCGACGTCGCGGGTCCGACGGCATCGACCCGCACGGTCCGCGTGCCGGCGGCGCTCACGTTGCCGAACGAATCGGTGGCCGTTGCGGTCACGGGCACGTTGACCGCGCCGCCGCCGCCCAGGGTCGTCGGCACGTTGTCGAACCGGACCGACCAGGTGTTGCCGCTGACGTCGGCGGCGCGGGTCACGCCGTTCCAGCGCACATCGACCCGGGTGCCGCTGGAGGTCGAGCCCGAGAACACGACACCGTCGGCGGCCTCGGCGCCGTTGACCAGGTCGTCGCCCTCGACGATGTTGATCGACGGCTCGCTCGGTCGACCGGTGACCAGCGTCACCGCCTGCCGGCCGACCGCGCTGGTGTTGCCCGCGGCGTCGGTCGCGGTGACTTCGATCGTGCGTTGATCCCCGGTCCCCTGCACCAGCGAAGCGGCGAAGAAGGCGGACCAGTCGCCGTTGGCATCGGTGCGGGTGACGACATCCGGGCCGAGCCAGGCGATCGTGACGACCGATCCGGGCTCGGCCGAGCCGGTGACGCTCACGCCGTTGGCCGCTTCCGGCGCGAGGACGACGTTGTCGCCCTCGACGACGTCGATCACCGGCGCGCCCGGTGCGTCCGCGTCGACGGCGATCGAACGCGGTCCGCTCGCCGCCGCCGTGTTGCCGGCCTCGTCGCTGACGCTTGCGGTGTAGGTGTAGTTGCCGCTGGCCAGCGGCGTCGGCTCGCGGAACGACCAGTCGGTGCCGACCACGTCCGCGTTGCCCACGCGTACGCCGTTGCGGAACACGGCGACGGTCTCACCGGCGATCAGGATGCCGCCAACCGTGCCGGAGATCGTCGGCGTGTCGTCGTTGGTCAGGCCGCCCTCGGCGACGACACCGACGTTCTGCGCCCGATCATCCTCGATCCGGTTGATCGCCGCGGTCTGAGTCGGTGGTGTCTGGTCGATCGTCAACGTCCCGGTCGCCAGCGGGCTCAGGTTGCCCGACCCGTCGACCGCGCGCAGCGTCACCGCCGCCGTGCTGCCGACCGCCAGGCCGCCGGCCGGCATCGATCCGCTCGACGGCGTCGATCCGGTGTCGATCGCCCAATTGCCGTTCGCATCGGCGGTTGTGTTGAAGCTGACGTCGATCGATCCGTTGCGATCGACGTCCAGGCTCATCACGATCCGCGCGTTCGGCTCCGCGGTGCCGGAGATCACCGGCGTGCGATCGTTCGAAGCCGCGCCGCTGCGGATCTCGGGCACCCCCGGCGGCGTGTTGTCCGGGCCGGTGCCACCGCCGCTGACCGCGGTGCCGCCACCGCCACCGCCGCCGCCGGCCAGGCCGAGCAGCGCGACGCCGCCGCCGATCGCGGCCCAGCGGCCGAAACCGGACGATTCCCCTTCCGGTGCCAGCGCTGCCGGCGTCGTCTCGGCGGCCGCGGCCGCCGGCATCGTCGGACTGACCAGCACGAAGCTGCCGTCGCGCAATGCGGCGACAGGTTCGGAAGCGGGTGTGATCTCGCTGACGGCACCCGGTGCGGCGAGCCCGTCGAGCGACAATGTACAGAGGTTCTCGGGCGGGCAGCGCTCGAAGAATCCGTCGATCTGGACCACGTCGCCGCGCGGCAGGTTCTCGACCAGCAGGTCGTTCTCGACGCGCTTGACGGTGGCTTCGAGCGTCAGCCTGCCACCGGCGTCGTCGACGATCCGGTAGCGCGTTCCGGCCACCGCGTCGGTACGCGCCAATCCCGAGGTCAACGGCAATCGGGTGACAGTCCCCTTCGGACCGGTTGCCTCGAGGATCAACGCCATTTGTTTTTTTCCTTGTCCCTGTTGTTCGCCGTTTTCGCGGCTAGATTACCGCGAACGCAGCGACGCGTGACCGGTCGACGCGCCCGCGTAAACGGGGTCGACAGGAGATCAGTTTCGACAGGTCACGATGCCGCGAAGGACGCGGTCGGTGGGACTCAGAGCGTGAAGGTGCGCAGCGACTGATCCGGCTCGAACGCGGCCAGCGGCGAACCCATCGCCTCGATCGTGGTGGTCGGCGACGCCAGCGCAGCGGCGGTGTTTCCCGTATCACCGGTGGTCGCGTCGAGCAGGTCGCCGAGCGACAGCGTCGTCGTCGCCAACGGCGTCGGCGCGAAACCGACGCCACCGGTGGCCGCCGTGTAGTTCAGCGTGAACCCCGTCGACGTGCCGGGGTTGCCGGCGGCATCGGTGCCCGACACGGTGTAGACGTAGGCACCGTCCGCGGACAACGAATCGGCGAAGCTCCAGGTGGCGCCGGCGACCGTCGCCGTTCCGGCCGGAGCGCCGTTGCGGTTCACCGTCAGCGGGCCGGTCGCGTCGCCGACCGAACCCTGGATGGTAGGCGTCGCATCATCGGTAGTGCCGTTGTTCGCCACCGGTGTCGCCGGGTTGCCGAAATCGTCCACCGCCGAGGTCACCGTCATCGTCGGCGGTGTGCGGTCGATCGTGACCGCGCGGGGTGTCGCGGCGCCGGTGTTGCCGGCCGCGTCGACGCCGGCCACGGAGATGATCTGCGGTGCACCGTCGGCCGGGATCTGGCCGGGCAGGTAGTCGAGCGACCAGGTGCCGGAGTCGACCGCATCATTCCGGGTGACTCCGCCCCAGGTGATGCTGACCGACGTGGCGCCCGGCGCCGTGCCGCTCAAGGTCACGGTACCGGCAGCTTCGCTGGCATTGATGACGTCGTCGCCTGCGACCAGGCCGACCGTCGTCGCCGACGGCCCGACCCGATCGATCGTCACCGACGTCGTGGCGGGCGTGCTCGCATTGCCGGCAACGTCGCTCGCGGTGACGGTGATCGTCGACGGCACGTTGTCACCGCCGGGAATCTGGCCGGCCGCGAAGTTCGCCGACCAGGCGCCTGCGCCATTGGCCGTCACGGTCTGTGTCCCGCCCCAGGCGACCGTGACCGACGCATTCGCCTCGGCGGTGCCCGATACTGCGACGCCGGCGCTCGCCTCGCTGGCGCTGACGGTGCCGTCGGTGGCGATCGGTGTGGTGATCGTCGGCACGCCGGGCGCGGTCGTATCGATGGTGATCGTGTAGCCGGTCGACACACCCTGGTTGCCGCCGGCATCGGTGCCGCGTGCGGTGTAGGTGTGGGCCGTTGGCGTCGCGCCGGTGTCGGTGAACGACCAGTTGCCGCCGCTCACGGTCGCATTGCCGGCGACGACGCCGTCGCGCAGCACCTGCAGGTTCTGGCCCGGACCGAGCGCTTCGCTGATCGTGCCGTTGATGGTCGGGGTCGGATCGTTGGTCCGTCCGCCGCCGGCGACCGTGCCGGTGATCGGGGCGACGTCGTCGGTGATGCTGGTGATCGTCACCGTCGGCGGCCCGCGGTCGACCGTCACCGAACGGGTGGCCTCGGTGCCCGCGTTGCCGGCCGCGTCGGTGGAAGTCGCACGGACACTCGAAGGACCGTCCGCCGGCAACTGGCCCGGGGCGAAGGTCGCGGACCAGGTCGTGCCGGTGACGGTCGCGGCCACGGTCTGAGCGCCCCAGCCGACCGACACCGTGGTACCGGTCTCGGTGGTGCCGGTGATCGTCACCGGCGAGCTGCCTTCGGACGAGCTGATCTGGTCGTCGGTCGAGACGACGTTGATCGTCGGCTGGCCCGGGGCGACGCGGTCGACCGTCACCGTCCGGGTACCGGCGAGACTCGTGTTGCCCGCGGCATCCTGCGCGGTCGCGCCGATCGTCGTCGACACGCCGTTGCCGGTCGGTGTCTCCGCGGCGGTGAAGGTCGCGCTCCAGTTGCCGCCGCCGGCGACGCTGGTGCGGGTGATGCCGTTGAAGGTGACAGCGACCGTGCTGCCCGCTTCCGCGGTCCCGGTGATGACCACGTTGTTGCTGGCCTCGGCGCTGTTGATCAGGTCGTTGCCTTCGACGATCGCGATCACCGGCGTCGCCGGCGCGACCCGGTCGATCACCACGGTGCGGGTCGTCGGTGGTGTCTGCGAACCGAAACGATCGGTCGCGACTACCGAGATCGTGCTGTTGGCCGAATCGGCCGGTACCGGCGTGAATGCGAGCGACCAGGTGTTGCCGGTCAGCGGACCGGTGCTCAACTGCGTGCCGCCCCAGGTGACGGTCACCGTGCTGCCGATGCTGGCCGTGCCGGTGAGTGCGATCGGTGCCGCCGCTTCGGCCGCGTTGATCCGATTGTCGGTGGCGACGATACCCAGCGTCGGGTTGAGCTGCTGGCCGGTGGCAACCGTCACCGCCCGCGTCCCGGCGGTGCTCGAGTTGCCCGCCGCATCGGTGGCGACCGCGGACACCGGCAGCACCTCGCCGGAACCCTGCACGCCGGTGAACGACGTGCTCCACGTGCCGGTGGGTGATGCAACGACCGTGCGCTCGACGCCGAGCCAGGAGATGACCACACTCGATCCGGGCTCGGCGCTGCCGGTGATCGGCACGCCGTTGGCCGCCTCGGCGAAGACCACGACGTCGTCACCCTCGACCAGGTCGATGATCGGTGTCGACGGCACGGTGGCGTCGACTTCGTAGGCGACCCCGGCGCTTGGCGGACCGGTGTTGCCGGCGGCATCACGGATCGCCACGGTGTAGGTATGCGCGCCGCTGGTCATGCCGCCGGGATCGGTGAAGGTCCACGCGGTGCCGCCCAGATTCGCGACACCGATGAACTCGCCGTCGCGGAACACGCCGACGTCTTCGCCCGCGTCGGGTGTCGCCGCGGTCGTGCCGCTGAGGATCGGTGTGTCGTCGTTGCTGACCGTGCCGGTCGCGACCACGCCGACGATCGCGGGTTTGTCGTCTTCGATCTGCGCGATCGTCGCGGTGCCGGTCGGCGGGACAGTGTCGATCGTCAGCGTGCCGCTGCTGACCGGGCTCAGGTTGTTCGAGCCGTCGATCGCACGCGCCGACACGCCGATCACGGCGCCATTGGCCAGACCGGCGGCGGGCATCGATCCGGTCGTCGGTGTCGCCGATCCGGTGTCGATCGCCCAGTTGCCGTTCGCATCGGCGACCGTCGAGAAGCTGACGTCGTTGGTGCCGTTGCGGTCGAAGTCCAGACTCATCGACACCCGTGCGTTCGGCTCCGCGGTGCCGCCGGTGGTGTCGTGTCGGGCGGACCGCCTCCACCACCGCCGCC
>CADEEH010000033.1:0-6146 GCA_902826305.1 uncultured Burkholderiales bacterium | reverse complement strand
TCCGCGGTGCCGCCGGTGGTGTCGTGTCGGGCGGACCGCCTCCACCACCGCCGCCCCCGCCGCCACCGGCCAGACCGAGCAGCGCGACACCGCCGCCGATCGCGATCCACTTGCCCGTGCCGCTGCTCTCGGCCTCCGGTGCGACCGGCAAGGCCTGGCTCGCCGGCCCACCCGGACTCGACAGGATGAAGCTGCCTTCGCGCGTGGCGGCAAGCGGCTCGGTCGCCGGGGTGATCTCCGCCACCGGGCCCGGGGCCGCGATGCCCTCGAGCGACAGCACACACGATTCGGTCGGTGTGCAGCGCGAGAAGAAGTCGTCGATCTGGACGACGTCGCCGCCCGGCAGCCCCTCGATCAGCAGATCGTCGTCGATCCGCTTGACCGTGGCCTCGATCTCGAGCCGTTTGCCGTCCGCATCCACGATCCGGTAGCGGACACCTTTGTCGGCCTGCGTGCGGGCGAGACCCGACACCAGGGGCTGACGCTGGACGACACCATTGGGACCGGTGGCTTCGAGGACGAGGGGCATCAGTTATCGGCTACAGAACGACCCGGACCGTATTCTGGACCAGCAACTCGGCCTGTGCACCGCCCGTTGCGGAATCGACATAGACGGCATAGGTGCGTCCTTCGACGGCGACGCTGTCGGTGGTGGCCGTGAAGCCGGTGGCCTGGACCGTATCGGCCGTGTCGCCGTCGACCCGGATCCGCTGGGCCGTGTCGTCCGCACCGCCGATCGAGGCCAGCAGCAGATCGCTGGCATCGATCACGAGCGTGTCGGCACCGGTGGCGGACATGTCGAGGTGCCCACCGGGGACGGCGTCGAGATCGAACGGCACGTCGGACAACGTGTAGACGATCCCCGCGCCGGGATCGGTCTTCAGTACGTTCGCCGAGGACGTCAGATCATCCGGTGCATTGCGTGAGACTTCCGGATCGATCTCCAGGTCGAACGGTGACGAGCGGCCGATGTTGCCGGCGGCGTCGGTCGCGCGGGCGATGTAGACGTGGTCGCCGGCGGTTGCACCGGGGTCGGTGAATGTCCACGAGGTGCCGGTGGCGCGTGTCGATCCGATCACCGTGCCGTCGCGCACGATCGTCACCGACAGCCCGGCCTCGCTGACCGTCCCGGTCAGCAGCGGTGTGGTATCCGACGTGTCGTCGCCGGACTCGACTGGACCGGTGAGGTCGATCACCGAGGTGATCACCACGGTCGGTGCCGTCCTGTCGGAAGTGACCGCGCGGGCGGCGGCAGGACTGTTGTTGCCCGCCACATCGGTTTCGGTGATCGACAGCAACCCCTGGCCTTCGACGATGCTGTCCCCGGTGAAGGTCAGCCGCCAGGCACCGGTCGAGTCGGCGATTACCCTCTGCGTTGCGCCGCCGTTCCAGGTGCCGGCGACCGTGCTGCCGGCTTCGGCCCGGCCGGTGACCGCGACACCGGCGGTGGCTTCCGCGTTGTTGACGATGCCGTCGGCGCCGGTGCCGCTGATGACCGAGATCGTCGGCGCCACCGGCGCGACCTTGTCGGCGCTGACCGCGCGGGCGGCGGGTGTACTCGTGTTTCCTGACGCGTCGGTGGCCGTGATCGACAGCGGGCCCTGGCCGTCGGCGATCGCGGCACCGGTGAACGTCATCTGCCAGTTGCCCGCGGCATCCGCGGTCGTCGTCTGCGCGGCGCC
Source organism: uncultured Burkholderiales bacterium (assembly GCA_902826305.1). Taxonomy (GTDB): domain Bacteria; phylum Pseudomonadota; class Gammaproteobacteria; order Burkholderiales; family Burkholderiaceae_E; genus CADEEH01. Next base: position 4,464 of record CADEEH010000033.1, on the reverse strand, counting down.
GCCGTTCCAGGTGCCGCGCAGGACGCTGCCTGCTTCGGCGGTGCCGCTGACCGTGACGCCGGCAGCGGCTTCGGCCGCGTTGACGACCGCACCGCCACCCACCGAGGTGATCGTGGGCGCACTCGGCGCGGTGGTGTCGACGCCGGGTGCGGGTGCAGGGCTCGGTGTCGGTGTAGGGGTCGGTGTCGGCGTCGGCGTCGGCGTCGGCGCGGGAGTGGGTGTCGTTCCTCCGCTGACCGCCGTGCCACCACCACCGCCACCACCACCACCGAGACCCGCCGCCGCCAGCACCACGCCGCCGGCGATCAGTGCCAGCGTGCCCGGGCTCCACGAACCTCCCGATCCCGATTCGACCACCGGCGGTGGTGTCACCGCCGGTGTCGAGGCCACCTCGGCACCGGCCGCCGCGGCCTCGACCGGCCCTGGCGTGAACAGCACGAAGCTGCCGTCACGCAAGGCGGCGACCGCATCACTTCTCGGTGTGATCTCCACCGGCGTCGCGCTGCCGCTGATGCCCTCGAGGGAGAACGAACACGAGCGGTCCGGTGTGCAGCGACTGAAGAAACCGTCGACCTGCACGACACGATCGTTGCCGAATCCTTCGAGCACCAGGTCGTTGTCCACGCGCTTGACGGTGACCTGCTCGCGCACCGGCACGTTCGCGTCATCGGCGATCCGGTACTTGTAGCCGGGCTGCGCGGCGAGGCGGGTGCGGCCATCGGCCAACGGCAGGCGCTGTGCCACGGCGCCCGATGGTGAGACGACTTCGATGACTCTTGCCATTCTTCGGTCCTGTGGGGACGACCGCACCGCGCGCGGACCCGTCGCGGGTCCGCGTCATCGAGGAGGGCGGTCGGTGGACCGAAGCTTACCGCATGTCGCGGTGCGAAGCCCCGAGGGGCCGAGCATCACGCAGGGCCGTAGCAGCCCCACGCGCTCAATACGCGTTGGGATCCTTGAAGACCTGCAGCACCGTGCGCGCGATGATCGTCAGGTCGAGCTGCAGCGACCAGTGGCGCAGGTAGTCCAGGTCGTAGCGGACCCGTTTTTCCATCTTCTCGATGGTCTCGGTCTCGCCGCGGCAGCCGTTGATCTGCGCCAGGCCGGTGATGCCGGGCTTGACCTTGTGCCGCACCATGTAGCCTCGGATCAGCTTGCGGTAGGTCTCGTTGTGCGAGATCGCGTGCGGACGCGGTCCGACGACACTCATCTTGCCCTGCAGCACGTTGAAGAACTGCGGCAATTCGTCGAGCGACGTGCGGCGCAGGAAACGTCCGAGCGGCGTGATCCGGTCGTCGTTCTTGGTCGCCTGCTTGACGTCCGCGCCGTCCTCCTGGACTTTCATGCTGCGGAACTTCCAGACCATGATCTGCTCGCCGTCCAGGCCGTACCGACGCTGCTTGAACAGGACCGGGCCCGGCATCGTCAGCTTGATCGCCGCCGCGATCACCAGCATGAACGGCGCGGTCAGCAGGATCGCCGTCAGCGAGATGATCACGTCGGTCATCCGCTTGATCGCCCCGGTGGTGCCGTGGAACGGTGTCTCGCAGACCGCCAGCACCGGGAAGCCGACCATCGTGTCGACCCGGGCCTGGATCAGGTCGAGCATGAAGATGTCCGGCACGAAGTAGATCGACGCGGTCGTGTCGCGCAGGCTCTCGAGCAGCTTCAGGATCCGCGGCTGCGAGGCCATCGGCAGCGCGATGAAGATCTGGTGGACACGATTCGCGCGGACGAAGTCGGCGACGCGCTCGATGCGGCCGAGCACCGGCGCCTCGGTCACCTCGCCCAGGCGGTCGGCGTCGCGATCATCGAAGAAGCCGGTGACCCGCGTGCCGGAATAGGCATCGCCGAGGATCGAGCGGGCCATCGAGCGGCCGAGTTCGTTGGCGCCGATGATCACGGCCACGTGTTCGCCGCGCATCGCGACCAGCCGCACCAGCACGTGCGGCAGCACCAGGAACATCGCGATCTCGACCAGCGGGGTGAGGACGATGAAGGTCGCCAGCACGTTCTGGTCGAACTGCTTCAGCGTGCTCGTCAGCAGGCCCAGCAGCATCAGCAGGCCGACGGTCAGCGCCCAGCTCGCGGTGATCTGGCGCACCCATCCCGGCGGCGGGCGCCGATAGGGCAGGTTCGTCGGCGGCACGAGCGCGAAGACGATCACACCGAGCAGGATCTCCGCCGGCCCGAATTCGTGTTCCCAGAGCAGGACGGACACGATCAGGCACAACACGGGGATCAGCCGTTCGATCAGGCCGTGGAACAGGGCGAGCAGACTCTGGTTGCCCGTGCGCACGAACGGATTCATCGAGGCGATCCGGGTCGAGGATGTCGTGGTGGTGGTGGTCGAGGTTGCCATGCAACGCGTGTTGTTCGTAGGAGGAGAGACCAGACGCAATGCGCTTATAATCTGCGCGACCGAGGGTGCTCGCAAGCCGGTTCCCCGGTTCTCCCCCGTTTTGGTGATTATCCCAGTTGCAATCACGACACGGGTAGGCACTTTTTCTCGAAGAGGCTCCATGCGAACGCATTTCGCCGGATTCGCCGTCCTCGTCGCCGCAGCCGCATCCCCGGCGATGGGCCAAGCGCCCCAGCAGGTGCTGCCGACCGATCAGTTCCAGCCGGACCAGCCGGTGTTGCGTTTCGACGTCGGTGGCAACATCGAATACCACAGCAATCTGCTGAAACTCGACGACGGAGTCGATCCGACACCGTTGTACGGATCGTCCAAGCGCTCGGATTTCATGATCACCGGCTTCGCCGGCGTGGCGTTCGACCGTGAGTACAGCCTGCAGCGTTTCCGCGCCGATGCCCGGGTCGATCCGACCAAGTTCCTCGAATATTCCCAGTTCGATTTTGTCGGCTACAACGCCGGCTTCAACTGGGACTGGGCGGTCGGTCGCGCGTTGTTCGGCACGGCCGGCGTGCGCTTCCGGCGCAACCTGAGCTATTTCCTGAACGGCACCCAGCTCAACGGCGAGGTTAACCTCGAGTCGCGGCAGAACTACTACGTGACCGGCGGCTTGCGCCTGACGCCCAACTGGGCGCTGATCGCCGGCGCGGATTATCTGGCGCTCGACAATTCGGCCACACGTGTCAATTATGCCGACTACCGGTTCACCAGCTACGAGCTGGGCATGCAGTTCGCACCCGGCACCGGCACCGAGGTCGGCTTCGTCTATCGCCGGACCAACGGCGACTATCCGAACCGCCAGATCCAGGATTCACTCGGGCAGATCATCAGCACGACCGGGATCGACAACGCGTTCAGCCAGGACGCCTACCTGGCCCGGTTGCAGATCCGACCGTCGGACGACAGCCGGATCGCCGGCGAGATCGGCTACACCAGCCGCAAGTTCGATCAGGTTCCGGACCGTGACTTCTCGGGCATCACCGCCGGCCTGAACCTCGACTGGCGCCCGACGGGTGCAACAACGGTCCAGGTCGGGCTCGTCCGTGGCCTGCTCAGCCAGGACCTGCTGACCGGCAGTTTCGTCGACGAGACGACACTGCGCGTCACACCGAGCACGATCCTGACCGGCAAGCTGACGCTGACCGGTGTGCTCGCCTACTCGATCCGCTCCTTCCAGGGCGAGCAGGGCGTGGCGAGCGGTGCGGCGTCCGATCGCGAGGACAAGCTGACCACGATCGGCGCCGAACTTGGGTATGCCTACGCCCGGAACATCACGCTGACCGCCGGCCTGCGCAACGAGAACCGGTCCTCGAGTGTCTCCGGACTGGACTTCACCGACAACATCGTGACCCTCGGGGTCAAGGCCACCTTCTAGCAGCAGGACCGCCCGCCCTGTGCCGATCCGGGCCCTCGTCCGCCATGTCACCGGCGACGCGGTTGCGGATTCGTTCACGGGGTTGGCGGCGAGCCCGCGATACCATTGCCTGTCCGAGACCCGTTCGCCCCGACCCGGGCGGACTCATCCATTGGTGTGTCATGTTCAAGAGATTCGTCGAAGCGCTGCTGATCGCCCTGGCCCTTGCCCTGTCCGTCGGGACCGCGCATGCACAGGCCAATCGGGACGATTACCTGATCGGCTCCGGTGACGTCGTCCGGATCCAGGTCTTCCAGCACAACGACCTGACCGTCGAGGCCCGGGTGTCGGAAAGCGGGGTGATCTCCTTCCCGCTGATCGGCGTGGTCAAGATCGGCGGCATGTCGCCGACCGACGCCGAGAAACTGGTCTCGCAGCGCCTGCGCCAGGGCAACTTCATCCAGAACCCGCAGGTCACCCTCAACGTGCTGCAGTTCCGCAGCCAGCAGGTGTCGGTGCTCGGCAACGTCAACAAGCCGGGCCGCTATCCGCTGGAGACGACCGGGATGCGGCTGTCGGAGGTGCTTTCGCTGGCCGGCGGTGTCACACCCACCGGCGCCGACGAGGTGGTCCTGATGACCACCCGCGACAACAAGCTGCAGCGCATCGAGATCGACCTGGTCGACATGTTCAC
>CADEEH010000032.1 GCA_902826305.1 uncultured Burkholderiales bacterium | reverse complement strand
TCACCATGTAGACCGTCTCGTTGGCGCGGAAGAAGTTCAGCACGCGCACGACGTTCGGATGCAGGATGCGGGCCAGCGCACGGCCTTCCTCGAAGAAACACTTCAGGCCGTTGCGATAGGTGTTGATGTTCTCGGTGGCGATCACCGGCGTGAGCTGGCCGGCCGAACGCTTGACCAGCGTCGAGGGCAGGTATTCCTTCACCGCGAAGCGACGGCCGTCGGCATCCTCGGCGAGATAGACGATCGAAAAGCCGCCGCTCGATATCTTTTTTACGATACGATACCCGCCAATTTCGAGGCCGTCGGGCAACGGGGCATTGGTCTGCGAGGCCATTCGCGTCGGATGGGTCTGAGGCTCGGAAGCGCGGTTGATCAGATCCCGGATTGTAAAGAAACTCCCCCTGCCCCCCGCCAACGTGCCGACCGAACGGCCGATCCAGAGTATGACCGGTTACGCCGTTGCCACAGGTGACGGTCCGTACGGCCGACTGTCGGTCGAGCTTCGCAGCGTCAATTCCCGCTTCCTGGACCTCTCGTTCCGCATCGTCGACGACGTCCGGCTCGCCGAGCCGGCGTTGCGCGACGCGCTGACGGCAGCCCTGCAGCGAGGCAAGGTCGAATGCCGGGTCAGCCTTCAGCGCGCGCCGGCGGCGACCGGCGGCGGAACGGAGCCGATCGACGGCAGTGCCCGTGCGCCGATCGACCATGCGCTGCTGGCCCGCCTGTTGGCGGCGCGCGACGAATTGAAGCGACACCTGCCCCAGGCCCACGATCTCACGGTTGCCGACCTGATGCGTTATCCCGGCCTGGTGATGGACACGCCGGTCGACGGGGAACGCCTGGTCGGCGACGCGCTCGCCGTCGGGCGGCGGGCACTGGCCGAACTGATCACCAGCCGGTCGCGCGAGGGGGCGCGGCTGGTCTCGATCATCCGGGAGCGGACGGCGGCGATCGGGCAGCTGGTCGACCGTCTTCGCACCGAGACCCCCGCGCTGCTGGCCGCCTACGAGGCGAAGCTGGTGGAACGCCTGCAGAGCGCGCTGGCAGCGACCGGCGTCGCCAGTCCGCCGGTCGACGAGACGATGAGCCGCGTGCGCCAGGAAGTCACGCTCTATGGACTGCGCACCGACGTCGCCGAGGAGCTCGCGCGGCTGTCGACCCATCTGGACGAGTTGAACCGGATCCTCGAGGGGCGCGGGCCGGTCGGCAAGCGGATTGACTTCCTGCTGCAGGAACTCAATCGCGAGGCCAACACACTCGGATCGAAGGCGGCGACGATCGACCTGTCCAGCACCGCGGTCCAGTTCAAGCTGCTGATCGAGCAGATCCGCGAACAGGTGCAGAACCTCGAGTAGCTTCTCGGGGGGGTCCCGCGTATTCACCCACCCGCCTGGCAATCTCGCCGAGCGGCATTTTGGCGACCCATCGACTACGTCGGCTGTCTTGCCGCCGTCAACGCGTCATGCTGCAATGGCCCGGCCATGGGGCAGCGAAGTCCCACGATTGCCGTGTAAGGAGAGCACGATGCCAGCATCCGACGACAAGGTTGAAGTCCACAACTTCACCTCACCGAGCCACGTCACACGCGTGGATCGCAAGAAGTACGAGGCGATGCGCATGGCTCTCTTGTCGGTACTGCCGATCGAGCCCCCAGGATTGACTGTCGCCGAAGCAAAGAAGGCTCTGTTGCCTCATCTTGATGCTTCGCTCTTCCCGGGAGGCGAGAAAGCCGGGTGGTGGATGAAATGTGTTCAACTCGACCTCGAGGCGAAGGGCGTCGTCGTGCGCGGACCGAAGAGCCCCGTGCGCCTGAGTCGAACCGGCACTGGCGCGGGCGCCGGCTCGACGAGGATGACTGCGGAACGCGATGCACGCTGATGTCGGGTCGGCGCGTCAGATCGCGCCCGCACTGACACCACCGGCTCGACCACTCGCCGAAAGGCTCGAGCGGTTCGTCGCCTCGAACACGAAGAAGCTGGCGGCGCGGCTGACGGCCGCTCGCCCTCCCGCCAGCCGCAGGCCGACACGCGGATGACCTCCGCCCTGCCCGGCCGGCCGTCGAGGCCGTCAGGCAACCTGCAGCAGGTCCGGGCGGCGGCCGACGACGCACGATAGGGCACCGGGAACACGGTTCCTCGGCTTTTGCGCAACGCCCGGCCTCGGCCGGGAGCGCAGAATCGAGGTGACCCTGTCGATGCACCCGGGGCCCACGATGAAACGCTCGATGGTTCGCGCCCTGGTGGCGGCGGCGACCCTGGCGCTGGCAGCCCTGCCGGCGCACGCCCGGTGCACACGTGTCGTCTTCTCGGCCAACCCGGACTACCCGCCGTACCACTGGGCCGAAGGCGAGCGCATCGTCGGCGCGAGTGTGGCCCTGACCGGTCGCATCCTGGACGAACTCGGCGTCGCGTGGGAGGCGCGCAGCGTCGGCCCCTGGCCCCGGGTGCTGAAGTCCGCCGAGCACGGCAAGATCGACCTCATCGTCAGCCTGAAGCCGACACCCGAGCGCGAGGCCTACCTCGTGTTCACCCGATCACCCGCCTTCGCCAATCCGATGGCGGTCTTCGTGCCGGCGGCACGGCCGATCCGGTTCGACGACCCGCAGGATCTCGTCGGCAGACGCGGCGGACGGACGGCCGGCGACCGCTTCGGTGATGTCTTCGACCGCATCGCCGAACAGCGGCTGACGCTGGAAGACGCGGACAGCCTCGGAGTCAACTTCCACAAGCTCGACGCGGGACGGATCGACTACGTGGTCACGGGCCTGTACACCGGCCGCGCCCAGCTGGTGCAGCTCGGCCTGTCCAACCGGATCGTGCCGTTGTCCCGACCCGTCAACGAAGGCTTCATCCACCACGGCTTCTCCCGCCGCAGTCCGTGCGCGGCGCTGCTCGAGTCGATGGACACCCGACTGGCCGCAGCGCTCGAGAGCGGATTGGCGAACCGGTTGCTCGAGGAGGCGCTTCAGGACTGGCAGCGGCGCGGGCCGTCCGGGAGGCGACCGTGACAGGTCGGCCGGGCGTGGGACGGCTCGCGATCCGGCATGCACTGCTCGCTGCGCTGGTCGGTGTGGCCCTCGGCGCGGTGTTCAGCATCCTGCAGGTCCGGGGGGAGTACCGCGAGTCGATCGAGGCGGAGCGCCGGGCGATCACGCAGATGATGGCGGTCATGCGCGAGCCGGCCGCCCAGGCCGGCTACAACCTGAACGAACAGGCCGCCGAGGTCATCGTCAAGGGTGCTTTGTCATTCGTCCCGGTGCAGGAGGCGACGTTGCGCAGCGACTTCGACGACATCCTGGCGCGCGGTCGCAACGACGCGATCGCCGCGCGCCCCGACGCATGGTGGACACGCTTCGTCGCTGCCACCCAGGACTACGTCCTGCCGCTGGATCACGGCCCGACGGGCAGGCGCGTCGGTGAGCTCAAGGTGGTCACGTCGCAGGCGCCGCGTGTCGAGCGATTCCTCGACAACGCCTGGCGCGATGTCGGATGGACCGTCCTGCGCAGTGTCACGGTCGCGCTGGCGCTGGGCGTGCTCTCGTTCGTGACACTGACGCGGCCGCTGACAGCGATCGCCAGGCGCATCACCGATGGGCCGCCTGAACAGGGCGCCGCGCCGATCGCCGAAGCGGCGCGTCCCGACGAGATCGGGCAGATCGCCGCGGCATTCGAACGCTACGAGCGCGAGGCCGACGAACGGACACGCAGCCTGGCGACGATGGTCGACGACCTCGAGCGGCAGAAGTCCGTCATGGCCCGCATCGCCGAGTTGAACCAGTTGCTGCAATCCGCGCGCACGGAGCCCGAAGCCTTCGACGTGATCCGCACCGCCGCCACCCGGCTGTTCGCCGACAGCGCCGGCGGTTTCGCCGTTGCCGGCGACGGCGACGAGATGGTCGTCGTCGGCGCCTGGGGCCCGCCAGCCAGTGTCCCGTGGACCTACGACCGGGACGCCTGCTGGGCGATCCGCCGCGGAGCGGTCCACCTGCAGCCCGGTGAATCCGGCACGCGCTGCAGCCACCCGCCGCACGACCACACCGGCTCGATGATGTGCTCGCCGCTGTACGTCGAGGGCCGGCTGATCGGCGTGCTGCACGTGATCGGTGATCACACCCTCGAGACGTTCGGCAGTTCCGTGCGCCGGCGATCGGAGCTCTTCGGCGAGGTCGTCAAGCTCGGACTGTCGAACCTGCGCCTGCGCGAGACGCTGCGCGAGCAGGCACTGCGCGATGTGCTGACTGGCCTGCCGAACCGGCGCCTGTTCGACGAGACGCTGCCACGGGAGCTCGCGCGCTGCCTTCGTGCCGGCCAGCCGTTGACCGTCGCACTCGTCGACGTGGACCACTTCAAACATTTCAACGACACCTTCGGTCACGACGCCGGCGACCGCGTGCTGCGCCTGGTCGGACGGTCGCTGGTGGAAAACATCCGGACCAGCGACCTGGCCAGCCGGTACGGCGGCGACGAGTTCATGTGCCTGCTGCCGAACATGACTGCGCTCGACGCCAAGGCGCGCTTCGAATCCGCGCAGGCGCGCCTCGCGCAGGACGACCCCGGGGTCTCGGCGCAGGCGCAGACCATCACGTTCACGGTCGGCCTGGCGAGCGCACCCGGCTGCGGCCGCGACGTCGCCTCGCTGGTGCAGGCGGCCGACGCCGCGCTATATACCGCCAAGGCACTAGGCCGCAACCGCGTCGAGATCGCGGATCCGACGGGACAGGCCGACCGCGTGCCGGCGCTTCCGGTTCGCTGACGTCGTGCCGGCCGGACCGTGACCATGGCTCTCGCGACCCGCGGCAGCCGTGCCCGGCCCCGACAGCGGGCCGGCCTCGCGTACCATGGCGGGCTTGCGGACGGACACGTCTCGATGCCCGGATCCATGCGAACTGCCGCACGTACGCCTCGAACCACCGGTACGGCCAAGGACACGGCTGCATGACCGACTCCGCGATCGTCGGTGCCGGCAGCCTGTTCACGATCGTCGCCCCCTCGGGAGCCGGCAAGACGTCCCTGGTGCGCGCGCTGCTCGGCCAGCGTCCCGGCATCGAACTGTCGATCTCGTTCACCACCCGTTCGCCGCGTCCGGCCGAGACGAATGGCAAGGACTATGTGTTCGTCGACCGGGCGGAGTTCGAACGACGGCGCCAGGCCGGTGAGTTCCTGGAGTGGGCGCAGGTGCACGGCAACCTGTACGGCACGTCGAGGCGCTGGATCGAGGAGCGGATCGCGCAGGGTGCCGACATCGTGCTTGAGATCGACTGGCAGGGCGCCGAACAGGTGGCCCGGCTGTATCCGGACGCGATCGGCATCTTCATCGCGCCGCCTTCGATCGACGAGCTGCGGCGCCGGCTGGTCGCCCGTGGCCAGGATGCACCGGCGACCATCGATGCCCGGATCGCCGCCGCCCGTGCTGAATTGGCCCAGGCACGGCGCTTTCAATATGTTATTATTAATCAAGAGTTTGCCTCCGCCCTCCAGGAACTGACCAGCGTCGTCGACGCCGCGCGCCTGCGTTATGCCAAGCAGCGGGCGCGGCATGCGGACTTGCTCGGTGCCCTGATCGCCCCGGCGGCGGACGACGAATGACCCGCATCACGAACCGGAAACACAGCCAATGGCCCGCATCACCGTCGAAGATTGCCTGAAGCAGATCCCCAACCGTTTCGAGCTGACACTCGCGGCCACCTACCGGGCGCGGATGCTGGCGCAGGGCCACGCCCCGAAGATCGAGACCAAGGACAAACCGACCGTGACCGCGCTGCGCGAGATCGCCAGCGGCAAGGTCGGTGTGGAGATGCTGAGGCGAGTCCCGATCTGACGAAGGTGAGCGGCGCGATGGACTATGGACTTCAGCGATAGTCGATCCGCCGCGAACGCGGCGACGATTCCCCCGACGGCGCGTTCGCGCCGCCAGCAGGCGCGCGAACGGCGCGCCACCGAGACACCCCCTCCCGATTCGGGCGAGACCTTCTGGTCCGCCCCCGACGAACGCAAGATCGTCACGCTGGCCGGACTGACCAAGCTCGCGGCCACCTACCTGCCGGCGGCCGACGTGCGCCGGATCCGCGAGGCCTATCGCTACTCGGACGCGGCGCACCTGGGTCAGTTCCGATCCAGTGGCGAGCCCTACATCTCGCATCCGATCGCGGTCGCCGAGATCTGTGCGCTGTGGAAACTCGACGCCGACACGCTGATGGCGGCGCTGCTGCACGACGTGATCGAGGACTCCGGCGCGCAGAAGGAGGACCTGGTCACCCGCTTCGGCCCCGAGGTCGCCGAGCTGGTCGACGGGCTGTCCAAGTTCGACCGGGTCGAATTCGCCTCGCGCGAACACCAGCAGGCCGAGAGCTTCCGCAAGATGCTGCTGGCGATGGCGCGCGACGTGCGCGTGATCCTGGTCAAGCTCGCCGACCGGCTGCACAACATGCGTACGCTGGGCGCGGTCTCGCGCGACAAGCAGCGCCGGGTCGCGCGCGAGACCCTGGAGATCTACGCGCCGATTGCCAACCGGCTCGGACTGCACAAGCTGTACAACGAACTGCTCGACCTGTCGTTCGGCCACCAGTTCCCTTGGCGCTCGAAGGTGATCGGCAAGGCGGTGCTGGCATCCCGCGGCAACCGGCGCGAGATGCTGGGCAAGGTGCTCGAGACGGTGCAGAAGAAGCTGCCGGAGATGGGCGTCAATGCCGAGGTGTTCGGCCGCGAGAAGACGCTGTACGGCGTGTACCGCAAGATGCGCGACAAGCGGCTGTCGTTCTCGCAGGTGCTCGACATCTACGCGTTTCGTGTGATCGTCGAGGACGTACCGGCCTGCTACGTGGCGCTGGGCGCGCTGCACGGCAGCTTCAAGCCCGTGCCCGGCCGGTTCAAGGACTACATCGCGATCCCGAAGGTCAACGGCTATCAGTCGCTGCACACGACGCTGGTCGGTCCCCACGGCACGCCGGTGGAGTTCCAGATCCGCACCCGCGAGATGCAGCGGATCAACGAGTCCGGCGTCGCCGCCCACTGGCTGTACAAGGCCGACAAGGAGAGTTTCTCCGAGCTGCAGATGCGCACGCACCAGTGGCTGAAGTCGCTGCTCGACATCCAGCACCAGACCGGTGATTCACTCGAGTTCATCGAGAACGTCAAGGTCGACCTGTTCCCCGACGCGGTCTACGTGTTCACCCCGCAGGGGCAGATCCGGGCGCTGCCGCGCGGGGCGACGGTGATCGACTTCGCCTACACGGTGCACACCGACATCGGCGACACGGCGGTCGGCGCGCGCATCAACCAGCGCTCGATGCCGCTGCGCACGGAACTGCAGAACGGCGACACGGTCGAGGTGGTGACCGACCCGAAGTCGCATCCGAATCCGGCCTGGCTGTCGTTCGTCCGGACCGGCAAGGCGCGCGCGGAGATCCGCCATTACCTGAAGACGGTCGAGTTCGGTGAATCGGTCGAGCTCGGTCGACGCCTGCTCGAGCAGTCGTTGGCCGCGGTGCGCATCGACGCGGGTTCACTCGAGCCGACGCTGCTCGAGCGTGCGGCGCGCGACTGCGGCACCCGGTCGATCGAGGACCTGTACGCGGAGATCGGCCTGGGCAAACGGCTGGCACCGGTGGTCGCGAGGACCGTCGCACTGCAGATCGCCGGCCGGCCCGCGGCCGCGCTGGCGATCCCGCGTCCGGCGCCGATCATGGTCCACGGCACCGAAGGCAGCGCCGTGCAGTACGGCCCGTGCTGTCATCCGCTGCCGGGCGACGGCGTGATCGGGCACATGCGTGGCGGCCACGGCCTGATGGTGCACCGTGACGACTGCGCATCGGCGCTGAGGCTGCGCGGCAAGGATGCCGAACGCTGGATCGAAGTCGAATGGGCCGAGGACATCACCGGCCTGTTCCGGGTGTCGGTCGAGCTGCTGGTCGCCGACGATCGCGGACTGCTCGGTCGCGTCGCGGCGGAGATCGCCGCCTGCGAGGCCAACATCGTGCATGTCGCGATGAACGAGGATGCGGGGACCACGGCCAACCTGAAGTTCACGGTCCAGGTGCACGACCGGCAGCATCTCGCCCGGGTGATGCGTCGGCTGCGCGCGATCGCCCAGGTGCGGCGGATCTGGCGGTCCTGACCGAAAATCGGGACGCGCAGTAGTTTCGAGACAGGTCCTAGTCCTCGAGGGGGCGGTAGATCACTTCCTCGATCTCGAGCCGCTCCTCGCCCACGGGGGTCTTCAACACCACCACGTCGCCCTCGCGGGCCTTCAGCAGTGCCTTGGCCACCGGCGAGATCCAGCTGATCCGGCCGCGCGCCGGATCGACCTCGTCGATGCCGACGATCGTGACCGTCTCCTCGGCACCGCTGTCGCGCCGGTAACGCACGGTCGCGCCGAAGAAGGCCTGGTCGACGTCCTCGCGCTGCATCGGGTCGACGACGTCGGCGGCATCGATGCGCTTGGTCAGGAACCGGATCCTGCGGTCGATCTCGCGCAGCCGCTTCTTCCCGTACAGGTAGTCGCCGTTCTCGGAACGATCGCCGTTGGAGGCGGCCCACGACACCACCCGCACGACCTCGGGCCGATCGACATCGATCAGGTGCAGCAGCTCCGTCTTGAGCCGCGCGAATCCCGCCGGCGTGATGTAGTTGCGGACACCGGGCGCGGGGGACGCCGCGGCATCCTCGTCGAAATCGTCGAGGTCCTCGCCGTCGCCGTCGTCGCGTACAAAAGCCTTGCTCATCGGTGTGACGGGGCGGCGCTCAGGCGCCGGCCAATGCCATCTGCTCGATCAGCACCGATCCGCAGCGCTTGGTGCCACGCTGGACCACGTCGCTGCCGACGGCGACGATGTGGTGGAACATGTCCTTCATGTTGCCGGCGAGGGTGACCTCCTCGACCGGGAACGCGATCCGGCCGTTCTCGACCCAGAAGCCGCTGGCCCCGCGCGAGTAGTCGCCGGTCACGTAGTTGACGCCCTGGCCCATCAGCTCGGTGACCAGGAAGCCGTTGCCCAGTCGGCGCAGCATCGCCGGCAGGTCGTCGAGCTGGCGCGTGAGCCGGCTCGACAGTGTCAGGTTGTGCGAGCCGCCGGCGTTGCCGGTGGTGGCCATGCCGAGCTTGCGCCCCGAATACGTCGACAGGAAATACCCCTGCAGCGTGCCGGCGCTGACCACGGTGCGGCGCGAGGTGCGCACACCTTCGCTGTCGAACGGTGCACTGCCGATCTCCGCGGGCACGTGCGGATCCTCGACGATGTCGACATGCGGCGAGAAGATCCGCTGGCCGAGTGTGTCGAGGAGGAAACTCGCGTGGCGATACAACGCACCGCCGCTGGCCGCCTGCACGAAGCTGCCGAGCAGGCCGCAGGCGAGCGGGGCCTCGAACAGCACCGGCACGCGCCGTGTGGACAACCGTCGCGCGCCGAGCCGGGCGAGCGCCCGTTCCGCCGCATAACGACCGAGCGTCTCCGGATCGGCGAGCCGCGCTGCCGACGGGGCCGACGAATACCAGTCGTCGCGCTGCATCTCGTCGCCGCGCTGGGCGATCGGCGAACACGACAGCGAATGCCGGCTGAACGGGTAGCCGCCGACGAAGCCGAGTGAATTGGCCGACACGAAATGCCCGTGGCTGACGCCGACCGAGGCGCCGTCGCTGTTCCTGATCATCGGGCTCGTCGACAGCGCCGCGTGTTCGACCCGCTTGGCGATCGAAATGGCCTCGTCGACGGAGACGTCCCACGGATGGAACAGGTCCAGGTCGGGCATCTCGGTGGCCAGCAGTTCGGCCTCGGGCAGCCCGGCGCAGGGATCCTCGCTGGTGTGGCGCGCGATCTCGAAGGCGGCGGCGACCGTCTCCTGCAATGCCCGCGGCGAATAGTCGCTCGAACTCGCATGGCCACGGCGCTGACCGACGTAGACGGTCACCCCGATCGACTTGTCGCGGGTCTGCTCGATCGTCTCCACCGAGCCGCGGCGGACGTTGACCGCCAGCCCGCTGGATTCGGAGACGTCGACCGCACTGGCGGTGGCGCCGATCCGCTTCGAACGGTCGACGACATCGGCGGCGATCGCCTTCAGGCGCTCTTGATCGTAGTCGAACATGTCGAGGCTATGATATCAGCGTGCTCGATGACGACATCAGCAAGACCCGGCGCAAGCGCGACATGCACGATCTGCAGGCGCTCGGTGAACGCCTGCTCGCGGTGCCGGCGGAGCGGCTGCGCACGCTGCCGATCCCGGAAAAGCTGCTCGAGGCCGTGCTGCTCGCGCAACGGATCAGCGCGCGCGAGGGGCTGCGCCGGCAGCGCCAGTACATCGGCCGCCTGATGCGCGAGGTCGACGCCGAAGCCCTGCGGCTCGAACTCGACCGGGACACGGTCGACCAGCGCGCGGCGACCCGGATCCTGCACGCGGCCGAACGCTGGCGCGAGCGGCTGATCGACGAGCCGCAGGCACTGGCCGCGTGGTGCCGGGAATCGGGTGATGCCCAGGCCCCGCTCGCGGCGCTGGTCGAGAGCGCCGTCGCCGAGGTGCGCGGCGGCTTCGCGGGCAGGCGCTACCGCGAGCTGTTCCGGCACCTGCGCAGCCGGCTCGAGGCGCGCGCGAAGAGCGCCCGATCGGCCCCTTCATCCGACGCCAAGACAGGTGAACCGAACGATGAATGACACGACAACAATCGGCCTGGTCTCGATCAGCGACCGCGCGTCCAGCGGCCAGTACCAGGACCTCGGCATACCGGCGCTCGAATCCTGGCTGGCCGGCGCACTGCGCTCGCCGTACACCCTGGAGCGACGACTGATCGCCGACGAACGTCCGCTGATCGAGGCGACACTCGTGGAACTGGTCGACCGGTGCGGCTGCTCGCTGGTGCTGACCACCGGCGGCACCGGACCGGCACCCCGCGACCTGACACCCGAGGCGACACTCGCGGTGGCCGACAAGGAAATGCCGGGATTCGGCGAACAGATGCGCCAGATCAGCCTGCACTTCGTGCCGACCGCGATCCTGTCGCGCCAGGTCGCGGTGATCCGCGGCCGGGCACTGATCATCAACCTGCCGGGCCAGCCGAAGTCGATCCGCGAGACGCTCGAAGGGGTGCGCGACGTCGAGGGACGGGTCACGGTGCCCGGCATCTTCGCCGCGGTCCCGTATTGCCTGGACCTGATCGGGGCGCCCTACCTCGAAACCGACGACACGGTCTGCGCCGCGTTCAGGCCGAAGTCAGCGCGCAGGCCGACGCAGGTCTGAGTCCGCGGTTCGCGATGCTGGCGCGGCTGAAAGCCTGGGCGAGGCGGCTCAAGAACGACGTGGTCGCACTCGCGTTCGCCGCCCGCGATTCCCGCACGCCGCTGTTCGTGCGGATCTACATCGCGCTGATCGTCGCCTACGCGTTGTCACCGATCGACCTGATCCCCGACGTGATCCCGGTGCTCGGTTATCTGGACGAGGCCCTGCTGCTGCCCGCGGCGATCTGGCTCGCGTTGCGGATCGTGCCGGCGGACGTGCTGGCCGACGGGCGACGCCACGCCGAGGCGGTGGCCGAGCGCCCACGATCACTCGCGGGCGCGGTGATCATCGTCGGCATCTGGCTGCTGGTGGCGTGGCTGGGCTGGCGCTGGGCGCGCGACGCCGGCTGGTTCGGCACCTGAAGGCGTCGCGCCCCTTCACTTGCGTTCGGCGTGGAACACACCGGCCACCTCGGTCATCGTCGCCAGCGTGCGCGACAGCTGCGCGGTGTCCGGCACTTCGACGGTGAACGACATCGATGCCTGGCCCGCCCTCGACAGCGTCTGCACCGCGATCACGTTGAGACGGTCGCGGGTGAAGACGTCGGACACGTCGCGCAGCAGCCCGGGACGGTCGGCGGCGCGGATCAGCACGTCGACCGGATAGCTGCGTCCCGAGCGGCCACCCTCGTCGCCCCAGTCGGTATCGATCACCCGCTCGGGTGCGGCCCGGGCCATCGATTCGAAGCTGCGGCAACCGGCGCGGTGCACCGACACCCCCCGGCCGCGGGTGACGAAGCCGACGATCGGATCCGGCGGGGCCGGCCGGCAGCAGCGCGCGAGCTGGGTCATCAGCGCATCGACGCCGACCACCAGCACGCCGCTGCGGGCGCCCCCGCGGGGCTGCGGGCGCGGCGTCGGCAGCACCGGGTCGAACACCTTCGGCTGGGCGGTGGCGTCGGGCAGCGGACCGCGCACCGCGTCCTCGAGCAGCCGCTGCCCGATCTCGTCACGTGTCACCGCAAGAAACAGCGCATCGACCGACGGCTGGCCGAGGCGGCGCGCCAGCTCGTCGAACGCCAGCGCGGTGCGGCCCTCGCGTTGCATGACCTTCTCGATGCGCTCGCGCCCGCCGGCGGCGTCGGCCTGCGCGGCGAGTGCATTGAAGTACTGGCGCACCTTCGTGCGCGCACGTGGACTGCGCACGTAGCCCAGGTCCGGGTTGAGCCAGTCGCGCGACGGACCGTCGTTCGGGCTTCCGGCCTTGACGGTGATCACCTCGACCGTCTGCCCGTTGGCCAGTGGAGTGTTCAGCGGCACCATCTGACCGTCGACCCGCGCACCGCGGACCCGATGGCCGAGGTTCGAATGCAGGTGGTACGCGAAGTCGATCGCGGTCGACCCGGCCGGCAGGTCGATCACCTGCGCCTGCGGGGTCAGCACGTAGATCCGATCCTCGTCGATCGCCTTCACGCCGGCGCCGGCGGCCAGGCTCGCGCCGACCTCGCGTTGCCAGTTCAGCAGCTGGCGCGCCCAGGCGATCTTCTCGTCGAGCGAGGCGTCACCGCGGCTTTGCAGCCGCTCCTTGTAGCGCCAGTGCGAGGCGACACCGTACTCGGCGAACTGGTCCATCTCGCGGGTGCGGATCTGCACCTCGAGCGGCTTGCCGTCCTCGGCGATCACCACCGTGTGCAGCGACTGGTAGCCGTTGGGCTTGGGCCGCGCGATGTAGTCGTCGAACTCCTCCGCGATCGCTGGCCACTGCTCGTGCACGACCGCCAGCGCCGCGTAACACCCCTTGAGGTCGTCGACGATCACCCGCAGCCCGCGCAGGTCGCGAAGTTGTGCCAACGCCAGCCCCTTGGCCCGCATCTTCGCGACGATGCTGTACAGATGTTTGGTGCGGCCGCTGACGACCGCGACGATGCCGGCGCTTTTCAAGGCCGCGCGCAGGCCCTCGAGCGCGACCGCCACCGAGCGCTCGCGTTCGCCCCGCTCCTGCTCCAGCTCGGCCGAGATGCGGTCGAAGGTTTCCGGCTCGAGGAAACGCAACGACAGATCCTCGATCTCCCACTTCAGCTGCCACAAGCCGAGCCGGTTGGCCAGCGGTGCCAGCATGTCGAGCGATTCGCGGCACACATCGACGTCGGGTGTCACCCCCGCACGGGCGCAGTAGCGCAGCGTCTGCAGTCGTGAGGCGAGCCGCAGGATCACGACGCGGATGTCGGCGGCCAGCGCCAGCAGCAGCCGTCGCAACGTCTCGGCCTGCCCATCGCCGACACGCGACGATCGCGTCAGCCCGCGCAGGCGCAGGATCTGCCCCATGCTGGCGGTGAGCACCGCGACGTCGCGGCCGAAACGCTGCTCGATCTCCGCGCCGCTGATCGCCTCGCCGACCGCGGTCAACGCGGCCGCGACCTGTGTCGCCTCGTCGGCGAGGTTGTCGCGCAGGATCTCGATCGTGCCCCGGGCATGGTCGAGATGAGGCTCGCCGCTGCCACCGACCGCGCCGCGCGCACGGGCGGCCGCCAGTTCAAGCGCCTGCACGACCGCCGAGTCCGCTGCCCCGGTGGCCGGCTCGCCGACAACCGCGTTCATCGACTCGACCATAGGATGCGAGGATAACTGCGCCATGGCTGTCCGTCCTGTCGCATCATCACGGCATCCCTGACCGGTCACCCGACGATTCATGCTGTCCTGGTTTTCGCGACGCCAGACCCGCCCGATCGACGAGGCGCTGTGGCGACACACGCTCGAACGGCATCCGTTCCTGCAGCAGCTGACACTCGAAGACCGCGAGCAGCTCAAGCGCAATGCCGAACATTTCCTGCGCAACAAGGCGATCACCGCGGTCCGTGGCCTGCAGCTGACCGACGAGATCTGCGTGTCGATCGCGGCGCAGGCGTGCCTGCCGGTGCTGCGGCTCGGACCGGCGCTGTACGACGGATTCGTCGAGGTCGTCGTCTACCCGGACGAATTCCTGGTCGAACGCCAGCAGGTCGACGAGGCCGGCCTGGTCCACGAGTCGACCGATCCGCTGTCGGGCGAGACGATCGACGGCGGTCCGGTCGTGTTGTCCTGGGCCGACGTGGACGCCGGCGGGCGCCACGGCGATGGCTACAACGTGGTGATCCACGAGTTCGTCCACAAGATCGACCTGCTCGACGGACTCGCCGACGGCACACCGCCGCTGCCGTCGCGCCGGCGGGCGCAGTGGCAGGACGTTCTCGCCGCAGCCTTCGACCACTTCAGCGCGATGCTCGACGAGGTCGAGGCGTCGATCCCGGCCGACCTGGATCCGGAGTCGGAGGCCGCCGACCGCTACTACGCGAGCCTCCCGCTGGATACCTATGCGGCCACCGACGAGGCCGAGTTCTTTGCGGTCACTGCCGAGGTATTTTTCCTGCAGCCTGAACTCCTGCTGCTACATTTTCCGTCTTATTATCAGAATCTTAAAGACTTTTTTCAATTTAGTTTATTTGATAATTCACTTGAAATTTAGTTCGGACGCGGGGGCGGCTGAAGCGCCCAGAGCGCCTCGAGCGCCTCGAGCACCTCGAACACGTCGAGGGTCGCCTCGGATACCTCGAGTGCCCCAAGTGTCCTAAGTGCCCTAGGGTCCAAAGCGCCCCTCGTCCGCTGAGCGGCACGAGCGCCACGACGTCACTGACCTCGACCCGTGCCCACTCGGTGCCGATGGGGTCTGCCGTCTCTTCGGCCCTATCGAACCTGATCGCCTCCATCACCGCCATCCCCGCCGGTTCCGCCGTTCAAGTCGCTTCGCCGACCGCTCATCGGGGAACTAGTTCCTCGCGGCCGCGCCGTGACGACCCCATCCTGCACCAGCCATCCCGGGGTCGTGCCCCAGTTCGCTTTTTTTGTAGTGCATGGGTTCCCTGCCGTTCGCCTTCTACGGATACGCCCTCACCTGCCTGGCCTTCTTCGGCCTGGGCATGCGGCTGAGCCTGTTGCGCAAACCCGGCCGCATCGGCGAGGTCCTGCTGTTCGCGGTGTCGCTGCAGGCGGCCTGGGCCGGCCTGAGTGCGGCCTCGCTGGCTGGCGCGCAGCCGGCCGGCATCGCGGCCGGACTGGTCGAGCCGCTGCGGACACTGGCCTGGATCGGATGTGTGCTCGGCTGGGCCCGCATGCGCCGGCCCGGTGACACGAAGGCATCCGCTTCCTGGCTGACGCGTCTGGTCTGGCCGACGCTCGGCTTCGCCCTCGTGCTGGCCGTGGCCTCGATGCTGGTCGTCCCCGGCCTGCTACCATCGAACGCGCGTTGGGCACTGCCCGGTACGCTCGCGGCGCTCGGCCTGTTCCTGGCGCTGCAGGTGCATCGTTCGGCGGCCGTCCACCAGCAGTGGCCGATCACGCTGCCGCTGCTGGCGATGGCCGGCCTGTTCGGCTTCGACCTCGTCCTGTATGTCCAGGCCTGGATGGCCGGCGGTGCGAACGATCTGTTGGCGGGCGCACGCGGCTACGCCAACGCGGCAGTCTTTCCCCTGCTGGCGATCGCTGCCTCCCGGCAGCGGCGCTGGCAGATCGATCTGACGGTGTCACGCAAAGTCGTCTACTACACGGCGCTGGCGCTCGGTGCGGCGGTGTATCTCGGCTTCGTCGCCGCGGCCAGCGAGCTGATCCAACGAACGACCGGTGCTTCGGGACCGGCCGCGGGTTCGTTGTTCCTGTTCGTCGCGATCGTCGGCCTGCTCGCCTTGCTGTCGTCGCGCACGATCCGCGCCCGCCTGCGGGTGCTGCTGGCGAAGAACTTCTTCCAGTATCGCTACGACTATCGGCACGAATGGCTGCGGCTGACCCGCCTGTTCGGCGAGGCCGGCGCCGCGGTCAACGGTGCACTCGGCGAGCGTGCGATCGAAGGCCTGGCGCGGCTGTGCGACAGCTCGGGCGGCGCGTTGTGGATCCGCTCCGACGACGGCGCGTTCCGCTGCATCAGCCAGGTCGACTACGACGGCTCGACATCGCCGATCTCGGGCACCGGGTCGCTGGCCCGGTTCCTCACCGAACGAGGCTGGGTGATCAGCATCCCCGAATGGCGCACCGACCGGGCCCGCTACAGCGGCCTGCGTCTGCCGCCGGTGCTGACCGGCGAGGGCCGCCAGTGGCTGATCGTGCCGCTGCCGCTGCACGACAAGCTGCTCGGCTTCGTCGTGCTCAACGAACCGCTGGCCCCAATCGCGGTCGACTGGGAAGTCCGCGACATCGTCAAGGCCGCGGCGCGCCAGGTCGCCACCCATCTCGGTGTGCGCCAGGCGATGGAAGCACTGGTGCAGGCGCGTCAGTTCGAGTCGTTCAACCGCACCTCGGCATTTGTCGTGCACGACCTGAAGAACCTGGTCGCGCAGTTGCAGCTGATCGTGTCCAACGCGCCCCGGTTCCGCGGCAACCAGGAATTCCACGACGACATCGTCGCCACCGTGGAAAACGTCATGGATCGGATGCAGGGACTTCTGGTGCAATTGCGTTCCGGTGCCAGCGGAGGGCCGCCCGCGCCGGTGGCGATCGACGATGCGATCCGCGAGTCGGTCAGGGGCCGCTCGACACCGCGGCTCGAGCCGGTCGTGGAGATCGAGCCGTCGGCCGAACAGCTGCAGGTGATGGCCCATCGCGACCGGCTCGTGCGGGTGGTCGGTCACCTGGTCCAGAATGCGATCGAAGCCGCCGGCGAGACCGGCAAAGTTAGAATCCGTGCCCGGCGCGACGGCGACTGGGCAAGCGTCGAAGTGGCCGACACCGGCAAGGGCATGAGCGAAGAGTTCCTGCGCGACAAGTTGTTCCGGCCGTTCGAGTCGACCAAGCAGCACGGCATGGGCATCGGCGCCTTCGAAGCCCGCGAGTACATCCGCGAGATCGGCGGGCAGATGAAAGTCGCCAGCCGCCTCGGTGTCGGCACCAAATTCCGGTTGCGTCTGCCGCTGGTGCAGACCGCGACCCAACTTTGACCCAGAGAAACAGAGAGAGCGCAATGGCGGACGATCGGCGCGTGTTGCTGATGGTGGAGGATGACCCCGGACTGCAGCGCCAGATGCGCTGGTCGTTCGACCACTTCAACGTGGTCTTCGCGACCGATCGTGAATCGGCGATCGCCCAGTTGCGGCGGCACGAACCCGACGTGGTGACACTCGATCTGGGCCTGCCGCCCTCGACCGACACACCCACCGAGGGATTCAAGGCGCTCGAGGAGATCCTCGCGCTGGCGCCGTCGACCAAGATC
Source organism: uncultured Burkholderiales bacterium (assembly GCA_902826305.1). Classification (GTDB taxonomy): domain Bacteria; phylum Pseudomonadota; class Gammaproteobacteria; order Burkholderiales; family Burkholderiaceae_E; genus CADEEH01. The sequence goes on along the minus strand of CADEEH010000032.1, from coordinate 23,652 downwards.
ATCGCGGTCACCGGCCAGAGCGACCGGGCCAACGCGATCAAGGCGATCGGCATGGGTGCCTACGATTTCTTCACCAAGCCCTTCGAGGCCGATGTGCTCGGCCTGGCGATCGAACGTGCGCTGCGGGTCGCCGAGCTCGAGCGCGAGAATCGCCGGCTGTCGCAGTTCCAGGTCTCGAGCGCACTCTCCGGGCTGCTCACACGCGATCCGGGGATGCTCAAGGTGTGCCGGCAGATCGAGCGGCTCGCACCGACCGCGGCCACCGTGCTGCTGCTCGGCGACAGCGGCACCGGCAAGGAACTGCTCGCACGGGCGCTGCACGAGTTGTCACCGCGCAAGGCCAAGCGTTTCGTCGCGATCAATTGCGCGGCGATTCCGGACCAGCTGCTGGAATCGGAACTGTTCGGCTACGAGAAAGGTGCGTTCACCGGCGCCCATGCGCAGACCCCGGGCCGCATCGAGCTGGCCGACGGCGGTACGCTGTTCCTCGACGAGATCGGCGACCTGCCGGCCTCGCTGCAGGCCAAGCTGCTGCGGTTCCTGCAGGAGCGGGTGATCGAGCGGGTCGGCGGCCGACGCGACATCCCGGTGGACGTGCGGGTCGTCTGCGCGACCCATCGCAACCTGCGCGACCTGATCCGTGCCGGCGAATTCCGCGAGGACCTGTTCTACCGGCTCTCCGAGCTGGTCCTGACGATCCCGCCGCTGCGTGAACGCACCGGTGACGCGACACTGCTCGCGCATGCGTTCGTGCAGCGCTACTGCCAGCAGAACCGCCGCTCGAAACTGACGCTGCGCGAGGATGCACTGAACGCGATCGCCAACCACGACTGGCCGGGCAACGTCCGCGAACTGGAGAACTGCCTGAAGCGGGCGGTCATCATGGCCGAAGGCAACTCGATCACCGCCGCCGACCTCGGCCTGGGTGCCTCCGAGGATCCGCAGATGTTCAACCTGCGCCGGGTGCGCGACGAGGCCGAAAAACAGGTCGTGCTCAAGGTGATGGCCCGCGTCGACCACAACATCGCCCGTGCGGCGGAGTTGCTCGGGGTCAGCCGACCGACGTTGTACGACCTGCTGAACCGCTTCGGCATGCGTTGATTTCACTCGAAGATTACGACGCAAGCCACTGAAATATAACAATGTCGGCCGCGATTACACTGCTTACATCGATTTGCGCGATGCGAGGCCGACATTCCCTGCCTACAATGCCCCATTCCCCGCGAACGAGGTTGCATGGCGCCCCCGCCACGACGCCGGCAGGTTGATGTGTTGTCCGCCTTGCACGGCCGGCTGGTGCTCGCGTTCGCGCTCGGCATCACGACACTCGCGGCCTCACTGCCGGTCCTCGCCGAATCCCGCCTGCCCCCGTCCCTGCTGACCCGCCCCGGCGAACCCGAGCTGGAGGCGCTGGACGAAAGCGCTGATCACGCCCGTGAACTGGTCGCCAACGGCCAGCGTTTCGAGACCGGCAGCGGTGGCGTGCGCGACCTGGCCACCGCCTACACGCTGTACTGCACCGCCGCCCGCTGGAACCACGCGGATGCGTTCGTGCGACTGGGCTGGATGTACGCCCACGGCCGCGGGGTCGCCCGCGATGATGCGATCGCCGCGAGTCTGTTCCGCCGCGCGGCCGCGCTCGGCGGCACCGACGTGCCGCGCCTGGGTGAAGGCGGCCGCAACACGACCGACAAGCTGCCCGATTGCCTGCGCGATCCGTCCAAGGGTGTGACCATCGCCGAGGCGATGAAGGCCACGCCGATCGGCGAGACGCCGAAACTGGCCGCGCCGGCGACGTTCCCGAAAGCCCCGCCGACGCTGGAGCGGCGCCAGCTCGCCGAGACGGTCGTGCGACTCGCGCGCGATTTCCGCCTCGATCCGCGCCTGGTCTTCGCGATCATCCAGGTCGAATCGAACTTCGATGCGCAGGCGCGTTCGCCGAAGAACGCGCAGGGCCTGATGCAACTGATCCCGGAGACCGCGCTGCGGTTCCAGGTCAAGGACGTCCTCGATCCGGCCGACAACATCCGCGGCGGCATGGGTTACCTGCGCTGGCTGCTGGCCTATTTCCGCGGCGACGTCGTGCTGGCGGTCGCCGCCTACAACGCCGGCGAGGCCAACGTCGATCGGCACCGTGGTGTGCCACCTTTCGCCGAGACCCTCGCCTACGTGCAACGGGTCCGCTCGTTGTATCCGCTGGATCGGCACGGCTTCGATCCGAAGGCCGCCGCGCCGTCGTCGATGTTCGCGACATCCGAGACCCGGGTACCCGCCGGCCGGGCCAATCGCGCGACGACACCCCGCGCCGACTCGCGCGACCCGAACGGGCCGACCTGAGCTCCGGCCGGGCCTCCACGGGGCGCCCGGCTGCCGACACGCAAGGAATCGTCCGGCCGGGTGGACGCCGCGCCACGTCCGTCGGATTCGTGGAACGCCCCCGCCTCGCTCGCTGCGACAATCGCGACTTTGCGTCGTTCACGCTTCGCGATGACCCCGTTCCATCCGCTGACGCTCAGCTTCAAGGATGCCGCGCTCGAGGCCGAGTACGCCCGCCACGTCTACCCGCGCACGCTGCAGCAGGGCCGCGCCGGCATCGCCGTCGGCTGTGCGATCTACCTGCTCTACGCGAGCCTGGACCTGTGGCTGACACCCGCCGAGCTGCGCGGCAACGTCTGGGCGATCCGCCTGACCGCGCTGGGTGTGCCGCTGCTCGTGGCCATCGTCAGCTACACCCGGTGGTTCCGCGAGCTGGTCCACTTCGCGCTGGCCTCGGCCGGTGCCTCGGCCGGGCTGAGCCTGATGGCGATCTTCGCGATGCTGCCGTTGGACAAGCTCAGCCTGACCTTCCCCGGCCAGCTGCTGGCGATCTTCTTCACCTACAACCTGGTCGGCGTACGCTTCGTGTACGCGCTGACCGTCTGCGTCGGCATGCTGGTGGTCTACAACCTGTACCTCGGCTACGGCCACGACCTGCCGGCACCGCTGCTGCTGACCCACGACTTCTTCATGATCTCGGCCAATCTGGTCGGCGGCGCGGCGTGTTACATGACCGAGTACCAGCGCCGGCAGCTGTTCCTGCAGGAACGCGAGCTCGAAGCGCAGCGCGACAACCATCGCCTGCGCTCGCTGCACGACCGGCTGACCGGGCTGGCCAACCGCGAGCTGCTGCAGGACCGGCTCGCCCAGGCGTTGCACCAATCGACCCGCGACCGATCGCGGCACACGGCGTTTTTCATCGACCTCGACGGATTCAAGGCGATCAACGATCGGCTCGGCCACAACCATGGCGACGCGGTGCTGCGCGAGGTCGCCTGGCGGCTGACCTCCGCGATGCGCGACGGCGACACGGTCGCGCGCCTGGGCGGTGACGAATTCTTCGTGATCGCCCACGGCCTGGGCTCGAGCGACGAGGCGCGCCGGCTGGCCGATCGGTTCGAGTCGCTGCTCGACGATCTCGAGTGTGGCATCCCGGCCGATCTCAAGCCCAGTGCCAGCGTCGGCATCTGCCAGTTCCCGTACGACGGCGCGAACGTCGACGACGTGATCCGACGCGCGGACCATGCGATGTACGAGAATAAACGGGCCCGCAAGGCGACCGGCGACGACACGGTCTCCTGAGGGCCGGTCGACGCGGCTTGGTCGACGCGAACGGTCGGATCGGCTCGGTCTGACCGGCTCGGTGTCAACGCGGCCGGTCGACGCGGCTCGCTCGAATCTCCGGGGCCGAGACCTCAGTCGAACAACGCGTCGAGCTGCTCGCCGATCCGCGCCAGCGAATGGCGCCGCTGCACGTATTCACGCCCCTCGAACGCGAGCCGATCACCCAGCCGCCGGATCACGCGACCGGCGAACTCCTCGGCGCTGTCGGCGCGCAGTTCGCGGTGCCAGGCCTCGGGAGCGATCCCGTCGAGCACCGCGGTGGTCGCCACCACCGGGCGCCGCATCGCAAACGCCTGCAGCAGCTTGTTCTGCACGCCGCAGGCCACTCGTACCGGCACCACCGTCACCCAGCCCGCCGACAGGTGCGGCCTGATGTCGGCGACGTCACCGGTCACGTTGATCGACGGCCGCTCGGCGAGCGCGCGGACGACACGCACCGGCCGCCGGCCGACGACGTGGAAGGTGACCTTCGGGTGCGCGCGCTGCACGATCGGCAGCACCTCGTCGGCGAACCAGAGCACCGCATCGACATTCGGCCAGTAGTCCATCGCGCCGGTGAAGACCACACTCGGCCGCTTCACATCGAACGGCGGCTTGAAGCGAAGCTCCGGATCGAAGTACGCCTCGTCGACCGCGAGATCGACCACCCGCAGCCGTCCCGCCGCCGCCGGCACCTGGCGCGCGAGCAGCCGCGACTCACGCTCGCTGACCAGCACCGTCGCATCGAACTCGGTGGCCACCCGCGACTCGAGCGCCTGCAATCGATTCGCCTCGCGACGATCGATCCAGGCTCCCGCGCCGCCGCGTGTGTGGGCATGCTGCAGCCAGCGCTCGGATTCGACGTCGCACAGGTCGGCGATCCGGCGCAGGCCGGCCGCACGCCCGGTCAACGCGTAGGAGGCCATCGCCGCGGAGACGGTCCACACGGCATCGAAACGCACACGTTGCGTGACCTCCTCGACCCAGGCCGCGAAACGCTTGCTGCGCAGCACCGACACCGACAGCGAATCACCCTGCAGCAGGCCCGAGGCGGTCCGCAGCCGCGTCTGCACCGGCGACAGCACTTCGAGGTGGACTTCCTTGCAGCGTTCAGCCAGCGCCTGTGTCGCCGCGTCCGCGGCCCCGTCGACGAAGCCGCCGAAAGTGACCTCGTGCCGTGCCGCCAGGTGCGAGACCACCTGGCCGAGCCGCAACTTGTCGCCGGTATCGAGCGGATGCGGCGCGCGCGGCGCGAGAACGAGGATCCGGCTCACGTCGGCGACGGACCAGGACTCAAGGGCGACCGATCGCGAAGTACTCGAAGCCGCGCGCACGCATCAGCTTCGGATCGTAGAGGTTGCGGCCGTCGAAGATGATCGGCGCGCTGAGCCGCCTGGCCAGGTCGTCGAACGCCGGCGAGCGGAACTCCTTGCACTCGGTGACGATGAACAGCGCATCGGCACCGCGCACCGCTTCCAGCGCGGTCGCCGCCAGCGTCAGGTCGGCACGATCCCCGTAGATGCGGCGGCATTCGTCGGCAGCCAGCGGGTCGTAGGCGTTGACGGTCGCGCCGGCGCGCCACAACTCCTCCATCAGCGCCCGCGACGGCGCCTCGCGCATGTCGTCGGTGTTCGGCTTGAACGCCAGCCCCCAGAGTGCGAAGCGGCGCCCGGCCAGTGAACCCAGCCGCGCCTTCGCCTTGGCCACCAGGATCGACTTCTGCGCTTCGTTGACCGCCTCGACCGAACGCAGGATCGACAACTGCACGCCGCTCTCCTCGGCGGTGCGGATCAGCGCCTTGACGTCCTTCGGGAAACACGAGCCGCCGTAGCCGGTGCCGGCGTACAGGAACGAATAACCGATCCGCCCGTCCGAGCCGATCCCCTTGCGCACGTCCTCGATGTCCACGCCGACCCGCTCGGCGAAGTGCGACAGCTCGTTCATGAACGAGATCCGCGTGGCCAGCATCGCGTTGGCCGCGTATTTCGTCAGCTCGGCGGCACGGCGCGACATCACGAAGGTGCGATCGGACTTGCGCAGGAACGGGCGATACAGTTCGCGCATCATCGCCTCGGCGGTCGGATCCGACACACCGAGCACGATCCGGTCCGGGCGCATGCAGTCCTCGAGCGCGGCCCCTTCCTTCAGGAATTCCGGGTTGGAGACGACCGCAAAGCCGTAGGCCGCGCCGCGTCTGGTCAGCTCCTCGCGCACGGCCTCCTCGACCATGTCGCCGGTGCCCACCGGCACCGTGCTCTTGTCGACGATCACGCGATAACCGGTCATGTGCCGACCGATCGTGCGCGCCGCCGTCAGCACGTACTGCAGGTCGGCCGAACCGTCCTCGTTGGGCGGCGTGCCGACCGCGATCATCTGGATCTCGCCGAACTCGGCGCCCTGCTTCAGGTCGGTGGTGAACGACAGGCGGGCGGCCTGCACGTTGCGGTCGACCACCTCGTCCAGCCCCGGCTCGTGGATCGGGATCACCCCGGCGCGCAGCGCCTGCACCTTCGCTTCGTCGACGTCGACACACAACACGTCGTTACCCATGTCGGCCAGGCACGCGCCGGTGACCAGACCGACGTACCCGGTGCCGATGACGGTGATTTTCACGCAGACTCCCCGCTGATAGACCCGCTCGCGGGCACCGAAGCAGCCCCGACCGGAGGGCGGTGCCCGATCCGGCCCGCCCGTTGGCGCCCGTTGCGGCGCACGATCGGGGCAATGCTAGCAGTTCGAGCCGGCCGGCCGCCTCCCCTCGACGGGGTACCGGCACACCGGCCGCGGGATGCGACCGGACTGTGGGATCCAGGCCCCGGGACGGGGCACCGGAGGCCGCTCAGCGCAGGCCGAAGTGGATGTTGGCGGTCAGGAAACCCTGCTTGTTGCCACAATCGAAGCGTTTGCCGCCGAAACGGTAGCCGTACAGGCCCGGATTCTCGATCTGCTGGGCCAGCGCATCGGTGAGCTGGATCTCGCCGCCGCTGCCCGGCGGGGTGTTCTCCAGCGTCTCCATCACGCTGGCGTGCAGGATGTAGCGGCCGACCACCGCCGAGTTCGACGGGGCGTCCTCGATCTTCGGCTTCTCGACGATCGCGTCGATCTTCATCACCGCGCCTTCCTCGTCCTGCGTCTTGATGATGCCGTACTTGCTGACGTCCTTGCGCAGCACCTGCTCGATCGCGACCACGCTGGCGTTGTGCTGCTCGGCCACGTGCACCATCTGCTTGAGCACGCCCACCGGATAACCGTCGATCAGGTCATCGGGCAGCAGCACGGCGAAGTGTTCGTCCTTGGCGATCATCGGCGCGGCACACAGCACCGCGTGGCCCAGGCCCAGCGGCGCGGGCTGGCGCACGAACAGCACCTTCACATGCGGCGGAATGATGTTGCGCACCGCATCGAGCGCCTCGGTCTTGCCCTTGGCCTCGAGTTCGGCCTCGAGCTCCGGGTTGCGGTCGAAGTAGTCCTCCACCGCCCGCTTGGCGCGGCCGGTGACGAAAATCAACGTGTCGCAGCCGGCCTCGATCGCCTCGTCCACCGCGTATTGGATGATCGGCCGGTCGACGATCGGCAGCATCTCCTTCGGAATGGACTTGGTGGCGGGCAGGAACCGGGTGCCGAGACCGGCGACCGGGAAAACGGCTTTGCGAAGTTTCATGGAAGACCGTGGCAAAAGGGTCGAGGGATCAGAGGGTCGATTGTTGCAGGGATCGAGGGCGACGGCTGTGACAGACGCACGGTTCGCGGGGTGGGCGGCGGCCGACGGACGATGGCCGGCCCCTGCGCATGGCCCGCGCGCGAAATCCTGAGTCGCACCCGGCGGACCGAAGTGTGCCGCAATGCGGGCGATCGGCCAAATCGGCCGGATCGGTCAGGCGACGCAGGCACGCGGTTTCGCGGGCAGACAACTCAGGCGCAATCCCCGACTTGTCGCACCGGCGCTCGCGGGTCGTCGCTCCTCTGCCCGCCGAACTGCAGAAATCCTTCGCCGCGAGTCACGCTGCCGTCCTGGCCGGAGCTCGCTCTAGGACTTGGCGCCGCCGATCCGGACGACCCATCTGCCGAACGTCCAGCGTCGGGCGAATCGACGCGACCCGTCGACGCAGAGCTGCTGTCGAGGATTCGTGGCGCCGGTGTTCCCGGTGTCGCGTCGCTGACACGCGCCGGACTTTGCATCCTGATCGTCGCATGCACTGTCACGGGCCAGCGGGGCCGCAGCACCCCGTCCTCGTCGCGGGCCGCGAGGAAAGGGCAGACACTGGACGCTGTCGACGGATCCCGGGCCGGTGTCCCGAGGTCCAACCGCCCGACCGTCCTGGCCGTCGAAACGCTGCAGCCGCCGACGATCCTCATCACCCAGGCGGTCAGGGGACCGGCCAGTGGCACCGTCAATTTCACACCGTAGGTCATTTCCAGTTTCAGCAGATTGGCATCGGCCAATGTCTGGCCGGAGGCCGCTCCCAGGGGAAGCCCGGCGCGCATTGCCGCCACGCCGGATCGCGGCGACGCGCGCCGATAGGCGAGATTGTCGTTGGGGATCTCCTGCCCTTCGATCGGCCTGCCGCGGTCATCTCGAGCAGGCACGGCCCAGTCGTCGAAACTCGCGGCTGTTGGTGCGATCTGCCGCCAGGTGAACCAGCCGGCGTTCCGACCGAATTCGACATGGGCCGCCGTCCGTGCCAGCTGACCGGCGAAGTTGCCCGCATCGGCCCCGTACACGAAGGGCATCAGGCCGCGAACCAGGCCTGCTTCGATTGCCCCGGGCCCGGCATGAGCGACGCTGCCTGCACGCGCGCCCTCGTTGATCGCGTGTGCCAACCCGCTTCTCGCCTGGAACACCATGGACCACTGGAAGGCGAGCAGGCCGAGCAGCAAGACAACCGGCGCCGCGAGTAGTGTCTCCGGGCCGGCCGCACCGCGAAGGAATCGACGAGATGCGGACATGATCGTCAGCGCCGGCCCGTTGCCGAAGGACGCGACGGTGCGCCGGACAGGTATTGCACCGAAGGCAGCGCGGCAGGGCCATCCCGACGCTGACCACTGGCCGCAGCCACGGTCACCCTCTGCTCGATTGCACGCGCGCCGCCCGGATCGGTGCCGCGCAGGGTTGCGGAAGTCTGAGCCGCCTGGGTCCGCTGCTGACCGACGCGGTGCCGCTCCCGCAATCGTCCGAGTGCATCGACATCCACCGGCGGCTGCGCCATCGCTTCCAGTCGGGTCAGTGTCGCGTCCATCTGTTCCGCATGCAGGATGGCCAGGTTGACCAGACTCTTGAAGCCGGCCTGCAACTCGACGTCGCCGCCGTCGGGTTCATCGGTCGCGATCGATGCAGCGCGCCGGTAGGCGTCCATCGCCAGCACCGGTTCCGCGCGCCGATGGTGCAGGTTGCCCAGCCGCAGCCAGGCGATCGCATTGACCGGATCGACTCGCACGACGGTACGAAAACCGGCGATCGCCTCGCCGACCTGCCCCGCGACGTACAGTCCCTCGGCTTCCTTGATCAAGCGCGTGATCGTTGCTCTGGACAGCGGGCGGCGCAGCGCCAACGGGCCCAGCACCCTGTCGACTTCATCCGCCTCGGCGGAAGTGCTCGATGCCCACGACGGCAATGGCAGCGCCGTTGCGATGATCGCGAGCATCGCAGACACGATCAGGCGATACCGGATACGCGGTACACGGACGCCGAGGTCAAGGGCGACAGACGACACTTGGTTGGGGTTCATCACTTTCCAGGGAAAATGCGGACCGGATATCGGCCGGGGGGATCGGAAAAACCCGTGGGAGCGGCCACCGGGCCACGGCCGGGCCGCAGCCAGGCGCAACCGTCGCCGTCGAGCGAGATGGTCACGGACTTTTCGATCAGCGGGGACAAACGAGCGGCCGCACCCGCCGCCAGCTCGACCACTGCATCGGCACCGCGACAGGCTCGAAATCGACGCGGCGGCACGCAGTCGTCGATCCGCAGCACCTCGCCGTGGCAATCGACGAACACGATGTCGATGGCCATCCGCATGCCGAAGGTGTGTACCGCCGCACACCGGGGAATCAGCAGTCCTTCCTCCTGGTCCAGGGACCGCCGGCCGATCAGGCCGATGGCCCGTTGCCACGGGGAATGCGCCACGACCAGGCGGATGGCGCCCGCCCCAATCAACGCATCCATCCTTCACTCATCATCTTGACCACGATCGGGTACAGCAGCACGAGAAACGTGCACGGGAAGACGAAAGCAACCAGCGGCAGCAGCATCTTGACCGGCGCCTCCATCGCGATCTTCTCCGCCCGGAGGAAACGCTCGTTGCGGCGCTGCTCGCTTTGTGCCTTGAGTACGGGTGCCATGCTGGCGCCCTGGCGGTCGGCGGTGATCAGTACCGACACCAGGCTGCTGACCGCCGGGATCGACAGCCGCTCCGCGAGTGTTCTCAGCGACTCCGCACGCGACCGGCCACCGCGCAGATCACGCATCACCCGACCGAGTTCTCCTAGCAGCACACCCGCGGGACCTTTCTCCACCGCCTGCGCCAGCGCGCTGGTCAGGTTCAATCCCGACTCCACGGCCAACGTGATCAGGTCGATGAAAAACGGCAGATGGCGAAGGATCTCCCGCCTTCGGCGCTCGATCCGGTCCCTGAGCCACAGTTCGGGAAGAAGAAACGCCACGCCAGCGGCGATCGGCACGGGCCACCACGACCCGCTTCGCCATGGCTCGGCGATGAACAGCGCAACCGCGCCTCCGAGTCCGGCGGCGATCAGCCGGCCGGCGAGGAACTCCTCGGCCGTCAGGGCGAAGTCCAGGCCGCCGCGTCGCAGCCGCTCGACCGTGGCGAACCGCCGGCGCGTGCTCTCCGCGCCGGGCAGCCGGAACGCCATTGCGACCACGAACGGCCAGCAGACCCGCCAGAACAGCGGCGGGCGGTCGCGGTGCTCCTGCGGATCGTCGGGCGCCGATGCGAGGAACTGCTGCATGGCGGCCGCCGACAGCGCCACGGTGACGCCGATCGACAACAGGACAAGGCCGAGGTGCCAGCTCATATGTCGATGGCCACGATGCGACGCACGAAGAACAGCCCCAGCAGCTGCATCGCAAGAACGAAACCACAGACACCCAGGCCCAGGGAGGTCGTGAACAGTGTCGCCATGGCCTCCGGTTCGAGCTGGAACAGCAACAGCAGTACACCAAAGGGCAGCAAGGCCATCACCCAGCCCTGGATCCGGCCTTGTGCCGTCAGCGCACGGATCTTGCCTTCGAGCGCGATCTTCCGGCGCGTGCTTTCGGCGAGACCTTCCAACGTATCGGCCAGGTTGCCTCCGGTCGCGTGACTGATCCGCAGCGCGGCCGCCATCAGCGCCATCTCTTCGCCCGGCATCCGTCGTTCCAGGCCGGCCAGGGCGACATCGAAGCTGGCCCCGAGCCGCTGCTCGCGAATCATCAGATCGAGTTCCTGTCGCGCCGGCGAGTCGAGTTCGGCCGCTGCCTGCGCGATCGCCTGCGGCAGGCTGACACCCGCCCGAAGTCCACCGGCGATCAGCATCGCCGCATCGGGTACCTGGTCGCGAAACGCCAGTCGCCGACGTCGGCGAAGCAACGCCAGGATCGCACGCGGCAAGGCGATCGCGACCACCACCGTGACGAGAATCGCGAACACCAGGCTGCCGGTCAGCCAGCCTGCGACCGAGGCCACCAGCACGGCGGTGAGCAGATGCAACGACAGCAGACGCTCGGCATCGATGAACAGGAACGACTCGCCAAGACGGCGCGTGACGCGGATACGGAACTCCTGCCGATACCGTTCGCCGAATCCGACCATGACGCCATAGCCGACCAGGAACGCGAACGCCGCACCGACGAACGCGGCGATCGAGACCACGCCGGGCGAACTCAGCCATGTCATGTGTTCTCCGCCGACCGGGACTGGAACATGGTCAGGTCCAGCGCCGCGCCGGCGGCCATCAGCGGCTCGTAGAAGCTGGGCACGGCATCACAGGGTACGAATCGGCCTTCACCCGCCCTGCCGTTGCGGTGATCGCGTTCGAATCGGAACAGCGGGTTCATCAGCACCCGCAAGCCCTCCATGCCGGTGACTTCGACGATTTCGGTGATCTTCCGGGAACCATCGGGCAGTCGCGCCTGTTGCACGATGATGTCGACCGCCGAAGCGATCTGCTCGCGCAGCGCGCTGACCGGAATCTCCGCACCCGCCATCATCACCATCACCTCGAGACGCGATATCACATCGCGGGGGCTGTTCGCATGCACGGTGGTCAACGATCCGTCGTGGCCGGTATTCATCGCCTGCAGCATGTCCAGCGCCTCTCCGCCACGGCACTCGCCGACGACGATCCGATCGGGACGCATCCGCAGCGCATTCCTGACCAGGTCGCGGATCGTGACGACGCCGCGACCTTCCGCATTCGCCGGTCGAGCCTCCAGGCTGACCAGGTGCTCGTGACGCAGACGCAGTTCGGCCGCGTCCTCGATCGTCAGCACACGTTCACCGTCATCGATCAGGTTGGAGAGGACGTTGAGCAACGTGGTCTTGCCCGACCCGGTGCCACCGGAGATGACGATGTTCTTCCGATAACGGACACACAGCGTCAGGAACTCCACCATGTCGGCAGAGGCCGAACCGAGGGTGACCAGATCCGACGGCGAGAGCAGCGTCTTGTTGAACCGCCGGATCGTCACGGCCGGCCCCTTGATCGCCAGCGGCGGGATGATCGCGTTGACCCGCGAACCATCGGGCAGCCGGGCGTCGACCATCGGCGACGATTCGTCGATCCGGCGTCCGAGCGGCGCGACGATCCGTTCGATCACGGCCCGCACGGCCTCGGGACTGGTGAAGCTGGCTCGGCACCGTTCCAGCCGGCCCCGGCGCTCGACATAGATCTCGTCGGGCCGGTTCACCATGATCTCGCTGATGTGCGGATCACTCATCAATCCTTCCAACGGGCCCAAGCCGATCGCCTCGTCGAGGACGTCCTCGATCAGCCGCTCGCGGTCACCGACCGGGGGCGCGTCGGCATCCAGGTCGATCAGCTCCTGCAGCAGCCGGCGCGCGTCGTCTCGAAGCTGGCCGGCGCTGAGCTGACGCACGTCGATGCGGCGGAGATCGAACGTCTGCAGAAGGCGCCGATGCAGCTGGCGACGCCACTCGGTGAGCGCGAGATAGTTGCGCAGTTCGTCATCCTGGCTGACGCCACCGTCGTGTGCCGTCGGTGCGACCTCGTCGCCACGACGAGCGCCCGGTTCACCGATCGGCTGCCGGATGCGCAGCCTGAAGTTGCCGATCGTGATCTCGTCGGTGTCCTGCAGGGGCCCGAATTCGACGATCCGCTCGCCGTTGACCCAGGTGCCCCCCAGGCTGCCGGCGTCGATCAGCTTGAATCCACGCTCGGCGCGCTGGATCTCGGCATGATGGCGACCGACGCGCCAGCTCGGCAGGTGGATGATGCAATCCCGCCCCTTGCCGATCCGTGCGGGGAAAGCGTCGACCTGCAGGGTCTTCGACACATCACCTTCCGATTGGATGATCACCGAGAGCATCGCGTCAATCCAGCATGCGCAGACGATCACGCGCCGCTTCGTGCTTGCGCGGCAATTCCTCGACCACCTTCCGATTGCCCTCCGATTCCGGCGTCACGAATCGCGGCGTGATCATCACGATCAGTTCGCTCTGCCGGTCGCGGAACCGGCGCGAACGGAACAGGCGACCCAGCACCGGCACTTCGCCCAGTCCAGCCACCTTGTCGACGTCCGCGGCACTCTCCTCGCTGAGCAACCCGGCGATGACCAGCGTTTCGCCCTCGCGCAGGTTGACGTCGGTCTCCGCGCGTCGTTTCAACAGGCCGGGGACCTCGCGGACCGAGACTGTCGGATCGATGCTCGAGATCTCGGTGGCGATCGCCGCGGCGATCACACCCGCGTCGTTGGCGACCGGCTTGATCTCGAATTTCACGCCGTACTCGCGGAACACGACCGATACCGAGCCGATGCCGGAGGTGACCGGGATCGGCAGCTCGCCGCCGGCGACGAAACGCGCCGAGCCGCCGCTGCGGCATGACAGCCGAGGCTCGGCGAGAACAACCGCGTCGCCGTTCTGCACGAGGAAGTTCAGGACCGAGGTCACGCTGCTCGCCAGCCCGAGCACGGTGGCGAAAGGCTCGATCTTCGGTCGCACCAGGCTCGGCAGCACCGTCTCGCCGACACCGCCAGGCTGGAACGAGTTGCTCCGATGCACATCGCCGATGATGCCGAAGGTCGGGCCCGTGGCCTGGGGGTTCCACTTGACGCCGATGTTCTCCAACGCGGTGCGATTGATCTCGAGGATACGTACGTCCATCGCGATCATCCGTTCCATGCCGACCTTGCTGATCAGGTTCATCAGCTGCGGATAGCGCTTGCCGATCTCGGCCAGGCGTTGCGACTGCTCCTCGTTCAGGTTCTCGCCGTCGACCATGATTTTGTCGCCGACGGCACGCACGCGGACATTGCCGGCCGGACCGAGCATGGACTGGACCTCGGACACCAGTCGCTGCGAATCCGCCGGCACGACGTTGACCAGGTAGGTGCGCTGGAGGCCACGTCGGCCCCAGACGTGCAGCGAACTCTGCCCGGGTGCCTCCGGCACGAGCAGGACCTGGCGCTCGTCGAGCGCCGTCGCCTGCACCACCTTGCCGTTGCCGACTGCGATCCGGGTGATGAACGGCTCTGTCAGCACATGGGCCTGGCCCACCGCCAGCTCGAGCAACGTCGGCGCGGGATCGGCCGATGCCACAGTCGGCAGCCCCTGCATGACGAGCCACAGGCAGACAACCGATACGATCCGCTTGGCCCACGCCGACATCTCATCGCCCCCCTGAATTGCGGGCGATCGTCCCCTGCCCACCATGGATCACCTCGGGCAGCGCCCGTTCCAGCGTGCCGTTGCGCAGCCCGAGCAATGCCTCGATATCCATCGACTTGCGCTCGGCCGGCGTGCGGTCGTTCGGGTTGCGCAATGTCGCCGTCAGTTTCCCGTTGCGCTGCGCGACCACGAGCTTCTGCGCCTGATCCGGCGACACTTCGACGGTGATCGCGGTGAAGGTTCGAGGCGCGGTGCCGTCCGCACCGGCCGGTCGAACCTGCCGACCGGTGGCCAGCACCAGCAGATCCTGCATCAATGGGGCGGTCAGCTCGGCCCGTGGACCGCTGCCCGGGGTCGTCTGCGTCGGCTTGATCGACCACAACAGATCGATCCGGTCGCCGGGCTGCAGCATGCCGGAGATCGAATTGATCTCGTCGACCGCGATCGTCAAGGCGCGGATGCCGGCGCGAACCTTCGTCGAGAAAGTCGAGACCTCGCCGCCGTCCACCAGTCCCGCCAGCAGTGGCTCGCCGCTGCGCATCGATGTCGACAACCGGCTGCCGACCAGGGCTTCGAACCGCTCGGGGCGGATCGCCGTGCTCGGCACGAAGTCCTTCGGGATCGCCCTCACGGCCATCGTGTCGGCGCTCACCTGGTCACCGCCCCGCAGATCGGTCCGGGCGACCACGACCTGCACGGTCTCCTGGCGGGGCACCAGCCGAGCCTTTTCGTTGGCGATCGTCTCGTCGATGTACCCGCGTGCGCCGAAGGCGGCCAGACCGCCGCAGGTCAATGCCGCGGCACCGAGCAGCTGCGGCCGACGTTTCTGGAGGAAGCCCGGAAGTTTCATGGACGGGATATCGCGTAGGTTAATGCCGCGTATCGCTGTGCGATCGCGCCGAAGAGTTGCTCGAGTGCACTGTTCGGGCCGATCGCGAGCGCCAGGGCAACCAGCGAGACGATCACCAGGTACTCGGCCGTCGATTGGCCGAGGGCGGATCCGGCCGAGGTCCGTCTCATCGCGAATCCCCCGTCCGGTGCGCGACCCATGACGTCCAGCCAGGTCGGCGACCTGGCGTCATCATGACCACGATCTCGGCATCCGAGCGGCGGAACATCAACAATTCGGAAGCACCATCGCGGGCGCGCCAACCGGCATCGAAACGCGCGCCTTCTTCGCGAGCCCGGGCCTCCGTGAGTGCGACCGGCGCGAAGCCGAGCCGGAGAAGTGCTTGCGTGGTGAGAAGGCCGAGTGCGGCCGGTTCGCTCGGCACCTCGGCCACCAGTGTCTCGCCGCGACGCGTTCCGTCCTGGCTTGCGGTCGCGCCGAGGAGGGTCGCGACAGCCGGCAAGATGTCGCGCAGCATCGACGGACCGACTTCGCGGCGGCGCCAGGTCGAGTCGTAGCCTTCGCTGCCACCGCCGGGCGCAACCCGGATCTGCAGCGTCCGGATGTGATCACCGTCGATACGAGACAGGGTGTGCCACTCGCCGCTGCGGGCCTCGATCACCGGCCCGCTGGTTTGCCACTGCGTCCGAGCCTGCCGCAATGCGGACTGCAGCGCCACCCGGGACGAGAAGTGATCGACGGTGACGATCCATTGGTCTATCTCTCCCTGTGGAAGGACCGTCGCCTGGCGGGATTCGAAGGGCGTCGCGGCGCGCGCGACCGGGAGCACGCCGATCGGCAGGCATGCCGCGATGGCCAGCACGCCCGCCCGACGAATCACGCCATCGTGACGAACCGGATCAGCGCGCAACGGCATCGATGATCCGGTCCGCGGGAATGATGTCGACGTCGAGCTCGTGGTACCTGAACGGCTCTTGTGTCTCGAGGCCGAACGGACCGACCGAACCCAGCTGGATCGCCTGGATCAATGTCCGGGTCGGGAAGTACGCGGCGTCGATCGCCGATTCCGCGACGCCGAAGATGCCGGGCAACTGGCGGCCTTCCTCGACGATCCGCTCGACCGGCCGGTCGCCCCGATGCGGTCCTGACGCGTTCCAGCCGTCGATCAGCACCGCCGTGTGCGCCATCATCGGTACCGTCAGCGCCTGCAGCTGCCCGGCGAACCCGTCGAGTCCTCGCGACCGCGCGATGTCGACCTGCAGACGGGCCTTGATCAGTCCGCCCGCCAGGTCCAGGCCGAAGCGTTCCGGCCCGGCGGACAAGGCCGCCGACGCCAGTTCCCCGAGTGCGTTGCGGCCGACATCGAATCGATCGGCCTCGACACGTGCGCCGACGTCCTCGTAGCGCTCGAGGAGGGGCCGATTCGCGCCGTCGACCCAGAGCGCGTTGCGCTCGGGAGCCCTGGCCTCACCGGTGATCGCGTCGCGCGAGAAGACTTCGACGTCCGGACGGGAGAAGAACCGGCGCCGCAGTTCATCGGCCATCTGCGCGGAGATCGCGTCACACTCCGGGATGCGCACCGAGCACTCGAAGGCGAGTTTCCGGGACGCGCTGATCGTCGCATCCTGCAGCGACTGGTACTTGCCCAGCACGATGACCAGCAACATCACCGGGGTCAGCGCGATCAGCGTCACCAGCGCTTCGACCAGCGCCTGGCCGCCACAGGCCGCGTTGGCCGAACCACGCGGCGGGAGACCTCGGTTCAACCGCATGCCCCGCTCCCGATCGCGGCCTCGGCACGCACACGCTCCTGCTCCTCCAGGGGCGCCAGTCGGACCTGCCAGTACGGGTTGAACAGGCTCGCATACTCGTCATCGCGGCCATCACCCGGCGGACGCCGGAAGTACAGTCGAGCCGACGCCGCGGCCCAGAGGCGGCCGCCCGCCATGTCCTCGCGCAATCGGAGGCGACCAACCCCGATGTCGAGCCGATTGGCAGTGCGGACCGCCGCATTACGGGCGCAGGCGATCACCAGCAGCTTCGGCAGCGGGAAGAGCCTGTCGTCGCCTTCGAGCGAGCCGTAGTCGAGTTCGTGGGTGCTCGCCAGTCCGTCGTAGGCGCTGAGTGCGACGATGTCATCGCCGGCAAGGTCGGTCGCCTGCGGGTTGGTGGACGCGGAACCCCCCGGGTCGGCGACGATCCTGCCCTCTTCGGCGACCGGGGACGCGACCTCCGCGGCGCCATATCCGACCGGCACGGCTTCGCTGGTCCGGCATCGGAACCGTCGGAACGACGACTCGTGGATCGAGATCGTGTCGACCGCCTCCCAGCGATCCAGGCCGGGCGCGAGCACCGTGCCGCCGCGTTTTCGCAGATGAGGGATGCTGTCGAGGCGGGGGCACGCGGGGGGCGCTATCGGCAACGGCAGATCATTGCCACGGTCCTTGGTGAACGAGTCCAGGGACGCCAGCACCACCTCCTTGAGGCGTTCGCGATCATCGCCGGTATATCGACGCGCGATGTTGGCAACACTCGGGTTGGCGACGAAGGCGAAGAATCCGGGATCGTTGGCCCGCGCGACTTCGGCGGCGATTGCGCCGAGCGTGATGCCGCTCCGAGAGAATTCCTCGAGCAGACGCTGGCTCTGCTCGAGGGCGATCTTGTAGCCGGTCCGGGCGCCGACCTCGACCGTTGCCGCGCCCTGCACGAGCGTGGAGTTGCCCTCTGCGACCTCGGCCAGTGCGTTGAATATGGCCTGCGTCGGCGGGAACGGGATCTTCGACAGATTCTCCATCGTGGTCTCGAAGTACTTGGCCCACGAGACCAGGGTGGCAGCCTGGGCGATCGCGACCTCCTGCGCGACGATCGCCCGATTGGAGTACGCGTGATAGTTGAAGATCCGTGCCCGCCAGAGCGCCGCACTGTAGGCCGCTGCATCGGCCGCGTTGGTCAGGCGTTGCTTGGTCGACGTGACCTGGCCGACACTGAACAGCCAGAAGATGCCCAGAGTCGCCGCGAAGAGCATGGCGATACCCAGCACGAGCGCCTGACCGCAACTGTTGCTGCGCTCGAGCATGTCGAATCTCCTCGCCTTCGCCGCCCCCGTCGCTGCTCAGTTGCCGTTGTAGGAATTGAGGGTCTTGTTCGCGGTCGCCTGGGAGTTGGCGTTGGTGGCCGCGGTCTGGGCACCGGCGATCTGGGTGCCGGCATCCTGGCCGGCGATCTCCTGGGCCATCCCGGCCACCTGACTGCGGACGGCCGAGCCGAAATAGCGATAGACGCCGATCGCCGCGACGGCGATCAAGGCGACGATGACGATGTATTCGGTCATGCCCTGGCCGCGAGGGAGGTGCTTCTTTCCAGTCATGCGTTTCTCCATCAAGGTTTGTCCGATGTGACGCTGACCATTAGACGTGCACGCGCCCGAGCGCTCAATTCGACACGCGGCCGAACCATGGCCTAGGCCGACCGATCGATGCGGGGTCTATACTCGGCGACGCGTGACGAAATCGCTTTTCCGCCCGACCATCGCACCGCCCCGATCCGACAAGGAAACTCGAATGCCCCAACCCGTCGGCGCTCCGATTCCGGACTGGGCCACTCCACCCGCGCCGCCGCGTGAGCCCCTCGAAGGCCGCTACTGCCGCTTGGAACCTCTCAGCGCATCCCGTCACGCCGCCGCGCTCCACGCCGCCAACACGAACGACCGCGCCGGTGAAGGTTTCACCTACATGGCCTACGGTCCGTTCGCCGACGAGGCCGCCTACCGCGCCTGGGCCGAGGCATCCGAACGATCGACCGACCCGCTGTTCTTCGCGATCATCGACAAGGAACGCGGCCAGCCCACGGGCGTGTGCGCCTACCTGCGGATCACGCCTGCGTCCGGCTCGATCGAGGTCGGCCACATCCTGTATTCGCCGCTCCTGCAACGCACCCGCGCGGCCACCGAGGCGATGCACCTGATGATGGCCAACGCGTTCTCGCTCGGCTATCGCCGCTACGAGTGGAAATGTGATGCACTCAACGCCCCGTCGCGCCGCGCCGCGCAGCGACTGGGCTTTTCCTACGAGGGCATCTTCCGGCAGGCGACGGTGGTCAAGGGCCGCAACCGCGACACCGCCTGGTACGCGGTGATCGACAAGGAGTGGCCGGCGCTGGATGCGGCCTTCAGGCGCTGGCTGGATCCGGACAATTTCGATGCACAGGGCAGGCAGCGTGTTGCACTGGCGACGCTGACCGCGCCGGTCCTCGTCAGCCGCGGCTGATTGCCTAATGCGTGAAGGGAAAGCGGCGCAGTTAGCGCCTCAGTCCACGAACGACAAGATCCTTCGCTCGATGACTCCCTTTGTGTAGCAAAGAACTTCGTTTGCGCCGCCACCGAGTTTTGTCGAGAAGTCGTAGACCATCTGATCTGATCCCACCGGATGACCTTCCGCATTTCTCGCTTGAGTATTGACTGTCAGGACGTAGCGGGCATTGACAACGATCTGTGTCGCATCTCCCTCGGGTGCCACATAGATGTTCGCTCTTCCTTCGAGCCGGGTCGTTTGCCTTACGGTGAACGGCGCTCCTGCGGAGTTCGCGGCGCCGTAGACAGCGGGGTCGGCGGTCGGAAATGTGGTCTTCTCCTCACCAAACCCTTTGTTGAATATTCGGGTGCTGGTCCCGCAGTCAACGAACTCCGATGGACGACTCGCGCTGAACGAGATGTTGAGAAGTCGTGAGTGCTTGTCGATGTTGTTGATGACGAAGAAGTCGCTGCTCAGGTTCTTGACCAGCCTGTCCCAAGCCGCGTCGAATGGTAGTTTCGTCAGTTTCGTGTTCTGAACACCGTAACGTTGCGGGGACTGATACTTGCCAGATGATGTCGCACAGCCGGCAAGCATCGCGGCCAACACCGCGACGACGAACGGCGATGAAAGGGTACTGCGGAGCTCCATTTGCGCGTCGTCGAGAGTTGAAGGGAAACCAAGACACCAAGTTTCTTGCCTCCAGTCAACGTCTTTCGGCTCGAATGTGGCGTCGCTGCAAGACGCACTGGGGTATGAGAGTCGAACCGCGGGCTGCTTCCCGCGGTCCGACTCCCTGGGTGCGAACGGATTCGCATCGCAATCTTGCTGTGTCTGGTTTCCCCTGGCGTCGTTCCGCGATTACTTCGTCGCTCCCGCCCCCTTCGTCGCCGCCGCCTCCACCGCCGCCGCGGTCGCGGTGCCATACGGCTGCGTGACCTGGTAGGTGTTGATCAGCTTCTCGAACAGCGGCCGTACGTCCGGCTGGGCGATTGCACCGTTCATGTAGAACTGGCACAACGAGAACAACCCGGTGCGAAACGCATCGAGCGGCGCGTTTCGCGCCGACAGCACGGTGACCGAGGTCTCGAGCTTGTCCTTGACCGTGGCCTCCTGGCCCTTGACCTTGGCCGAGCCTTCCCAGTCGGTCTTCAGTCCGGTCGCCGTGTCCGGCGGCGGCTCGGCGCAGTACATCGGGTGGGTGTTGCCGTTGGTGGCGACGACCACCGTGCGCCGGTCCGCCGACAGCGAGACCGTCGACAACGCCTCCTTGATGTTGTCCTCGACCACCGGGCGATGGAAGAAGGCGCCGAGCTGCGAGGCGCAGCCGCTGGCGAGACACACGAAGCAGACCGTGAAGAGCAACCTGAACATGGCGATCTCCGTGTCGGATGGGTCTTCATCATCGTGCCGGACGGTGGGCGGGCTCATCCTCAGGTCTGTTGAGAGCTATCCCGCCTTCACGTGACACGTTTGCGGTCCCGCCTTGCCTTGTTCCCGCCGCCGCGGCGCTCTACCATCCGGCGAGTTCTCCACGATCCCGGATCCCGTCGATGATTCCCCTGCCCGCCCCCTGGCGCCGCTTCCTGCGCGCGTCGACCGACATCGCGACCGATTCGCCGGCCTACGCCCGCGTCGTCGAGGCGTTCGCCAACCGGAACGCGCGTGTGCTGCCGACCGAACTCGTGCACCGCTGGAGCGCCGACACCCGCAGGGGCGAGCTCGAGATCGAACTGGTCGAAGGTGGATTGCTGTCGGCGCACATCGATCTGATCGGCAAGTACGACGAACGAGTCTTCCGATGGACCCGACGCGACGAGGACCATCCGTCGGACGGGGCGGCGATCGCCGCACGCGGTGCACTCGCCCGTGTCCTCCCGGGACTGCGCATTGCCGACGAGATGGCGATCGAGAAACGCGACGTGGTCGCGCTGATGGCGCTGTGTGCCGAGGCGCTGGGCGTCGAACGCGTGTTCTGCGCACCCGGGCGCTTCGGCAGCCTGTTCGTGATGTTCGTGCGTGATCTGCGCAGGACGAGCGATGTGGAGAACGGCACAACAACCGACGAAGGGCGGACGCGGGTCGAGCACGCGGCGCCGTCGGCGATCGAGGATCTCAGCAACAGCTTGATCGACCTGATCAACCGCCAGGTGGCGGCCGTGCAGATCGCGCCCGATGCCCTCGAAGCGATCGAGCCGCTCGCGGCCGAGGCTGCCTCGCTGTACGACGCGGGCGCCCATGCAACAGCCCTCGCACGGATCGCGCAGGCCAAGAGCCTGCTCGGGAAGTTCTTCATCGACCAGGAGCCGTCGGGGTGGCTGCTCACCTGCGAAGGCGCCTGCCATGTTGCCTCGGGCAATGCCGCGGCGGCGGCCGAGGCGTTCCGCCTCGCGCGGCGCGCCCTTGTCGTGCCCGATGTCGCGATCCTGCGCCTCGGCCTCGCCCGCAGCGAGCGCACGCCGCAGGATCGCCAGAGCGCGCTGTCGGCACTGTACCTGGCGACACCGGCGCGTTTCGAGGCGATGGTCACGCCGCAGGAGGCGGCGACGATGTCGCAGCGGATCGAACGGATCGAAGCCACGCGCCTCGAAGATCCGACCGCGGAAGCGGCGCTGCGTGTGTCACTGGCCGAACGCCATGCCCATCAGCGCGAGGCCTGGCGTCTGTCCGACGAGGCCGCCCGCCACCGCACCGAGCGGCACCAGCTCTGCGAGCAGGACGAGATCGCCGAGGCGACCAGCACGGCGAGCCATCGTGACCTTCTGCTGAAGTGGTTCGTGGTGCCGGTCGACCCGACGATGGGTTCGATCAGTTCACACCCGGTCGAGGATCCGGAACGCCTGGAGTCGTTGCGGTCGTCGCCGGCTGATGACGGTGCGGTCGATTTCGCGGCGGTCTTCGTGGACACCAGCGGCTCGCCGATGAGTTATCGCTACCGGATGGTGCGGCGCGCGATCCCGCTGTCCGGACGGGCGCTGTGGCGCATCGCCGGCATCTGGTCCGTGTGGCCGCACGAGGAAATCGCGCTGATGTAGCGTCGGCCGTCGGGCTCCAGTAGTCCGGGAGTGTACGAGTCGCGATCCGGCCCCACGAGGAGATCGCGCTGATGCAGGTCGGGGCGCCGATGGTGGCAAACTGCCGCCCGTGCTCTCGCATCTCGAACGCCCCGCCGCCCCGCCCCCCTCGCTGTCGCAGGTCTGGGCCGACTTCAACACCCGCCATGCCGCCAACGGCCTGATCGGCTGGATTTTCGCGGCCACCGGGCCGGTGGCGATCGTGCTGTCGGCCGGCACCCAGGGCCACCTGACCGAGCCGCAGATGGCCTCGTGGATCTTCGGCATGTTCTTCGTCAACGGGCTGCTCGGCGCGTTGCTGTGCTGGCGCTACCGGCAGCCGATGGTGCTGTTCTGGACGATCCCGGGCGCGGTGCTGGTCGGCCAGTCGCTGTCGCACCTGAGCTTCGGCGAGGTCGTCGGCGCCTACTACGCGACCGGCGTGCTGATGCTCGTGCTGGGCGCAAGCGGCTGGGTGCGACGCGCGATGCAGTCGGTGCCGATGCCGATCGTGATGGGGATGGTGGCCGGGGTCTTCCTGCGCTTCGGGCTCGACCTGGTCCGCGCGGTGCACACCGACCTGGCGATCGCCGGGCCGATGGTGGCGGTGTGGCTGCTGCTCAGCGTGTCCCCTGCGCTCGGACGACGGGTGCCGCCGATGATCGGCGCACTCGTGGTCGGCGCGATCGCGATCGCGGTGCTCGGACGTTTCGACGGATCGGCGCTCGCGGGGCTCGGACTGGTGCAGCCGATCGTGCAGGCCCCCGAGTGGTCGTGGGCCGCGATGATCGAACTGGTGGTGCCGCTGGCGATCACCGTGCTGGTCGTGCAGAACGGCCAGGGCTTCGCGGTGTTGCGTGCCGCCGGGCACGACACACCGATCGACGTGGTGACGGTGGCCTGCGGCATCGGCTCTATCGCGGCCGCGGTCGTCGGCTCGGTCTCCACCTGCCTCACCGGCCCGACCAACGCGATCG